>JBFHML010000060.1:0-12516 GCA_041594335.1 Porticoccaceae bacterium | reverse complement strand
TGCCGGGCCCACCACAGATGCCGGGCCCACCACAGATGCCGGGCCCACCACAGATGCTGAGCCCACCACAGATGCCGGACCCACGGCGGCGGAGCCAGTGCTGACATCGGGTGCGCGGGCCGGTTCGGTGCCGACGGATACGGTGGCGCTGTCGAGTGATGGAGGCGATGGATTGGTGGCGCAGTCACCGAAGGATTGGTCGGTGCGGGTAGCGCAAGTCGCCTTGCGTGCGGTCGAGCTGGGTTTCGAGGATCGCACCCTGGATGAGGCGCGGCCACAGCGATTACAGATCGAAACGCTGACGGCTGCCGACATCGACCTGAGCCCGCAGGCGCGATTCGCGCTCGAGGGGAGATTGTTGGTGAATGAGAGCGGGAGCATTGCGCTCGAAGGTACCGCTGGGGTGCGACCGCTGGCCGTCGATCTAACACTCGATGTGGCGGATGTGGCGCTGGCCCCGGCCAATCCCTATTTGCAGCGAGTCATGCGCGCCGCCACCAGTGAGGGAGCGCTTGCCGGAACTCTCCAACTGCATTATGACCCCGCTGGCTTCGGGCTCACGGGTAACCTGGATATCAATGATTTCAGCGCGCGGGATCTGGTCCGCGATCGCCCCTGGCTGCGTTGGGAGGCGCTACGACTTGAAGCGCTGGCGCTGTCCTCGGCCACGAACCAGCTCCGGATCGGCCGGGTCTGGCTCGATGCGCCCTGGCTGGATGCCGTGGTGCACGAGGATGCCAGCACCAATATCGGCCGAATGCTCGTTGCCGACGGGCCGAGGGGCGCGTCGCCGCCGGCGGCCGAGGGCGGGCAGGCGCAGGAGAACCATTCGCTGTCCGTCGCCATCGATCAGTTCATCCTGGAGAAAGGTGCGCTGGAGTTTCAAGATCTCAGTCTGCCGTTGCCGTTTGCGACGCGGGTTCATGATCTGGCCGGGACCCTGAACGACTTCTCGAATCGTCGTGAAGCACGACTGAATCTGCAGCTCGATGGCGCGATCGATCGTTACGGGGAGGCGCGTATCATCGCGCAATGGTTGCCTGCTGCGCCACGGGCATTCAGTGAGTTCGAATTGCGTTTCGACAATGTCGACTTCGCCAACATTACGCCCTATTCAGCGAAATTCGCGGGCTATGCGATCGAGTCCGGCCGCCTAGATCTTCACCTGCGCTACCGCATAGCGGACCGGCGGCTGCGCGGAGATAACAGTATCTTGATCCGAGAACTACGGCTGGGTGAACGGGTTGAAGCGCCGGGAGCCGCCAATCTTCCACTGCAACTGGCCGTGGCTCTGCTCAAGGATTCTCGCGGTAATGTCGATCTCGATCTCCCCGTTCGCGGCGATCTCGGCGATCCGAAAGTCAGTGTCGGCGGTCTGGTCTGGAAAGCCTTGACCAACATCATCACCAAAGTGGCCGGCGCTCCCTTTGCAGCGTTGGCCCGATTGGTTGGCGCCGATGCCGAAGCCCTGGCGGAGATCGGTTTTGATCCCGGTGTCGCCGAGCTGTCCCCCAGTCAGCGGGAAACCGTCGATCAACTCGCGCAGGCGCTGGCCGAACGTCCCCAGGTGGGTTTGGGGTTCGGTGGTTGTGTGGCAGCACAAGAGGATGCGCAAGCTCTGCGTGCTGCCCATCTGGAAGCGACTTTAGCGACGCGCCGCAGTACGGCGTCGCCTGAAGCCGAGGCGACCACGGCTCATCCGCTGGTACGACAACTTTTTGTAGAGACATTTGGGGAGGCGGACTGGACTGCGCTGGAGACTACGCAGGGCGCGCCGGCCGCTGTTGTCGCTGCGGCGCGTGAGCGCCTGGTGGCGGCCCAATCGGTATCGGAGGAGGAGCTGGCGCAGTTGGCATTGGCCAGGCGGCAAACGGTGCTGAGCTATCTCACGGAAGAAGCCGGTGTAGATTCACAGCGCCTGAGTGCGGCCGATGCCGGCGCCGGAGAGGTGGAAGATGGGCGGGTGTTCTGCGGTTTCCAGCTCGGCGCGCGTTGAGTCGTGGGGAGCCCAATCGGTGTTTCGACACTACTTGGCGGCGGCCGGCGGTGCGTGAATTGACGCTTTAGAAGGGCGGGTCGCCCTGCAATGAAACGCGGTGCAACAGGCGCCGGTGGCCGTGGTAGTCGTTGACCGGATAGTGCTGGCAGGCGCGGTTGTCCCACATCACCAGGGCACCCGGGCTCCAGCGGAAGCGGCACTGGAACTCCGGCTTGCGCTGATGCTTGTAGAGCATTTCTAGGAGCGGAAGGCTGTCTTGCTCGGACCAGCCCTCGAAGCGCACCGCATGGCCTTCGTTGACATACAGGATCTTCTCGCCGGTTTCGGGGTGGGTGCGAACCACCGGGTGGATGCTGACGTACTCCCTGGGCGGCGTGGGGTCGGCGACGTCCTTGAGGCGATCTTCCCGGGTCTTGGTGACATCTGCCTTGGCAGATGAGTTGATCACCTTCAGGTCGGCGATCTGCTTTTTGAGCGTCTCCTCCAGGGTTTCGTAAGCGAGCACCATGTTAGCGAACAGGGTATCGCCACCCAGCGGCGGAAGCTCAATGGCATAGAGGGTGGCGCCGGCGGCGGGTGTTTCCAGATAGGTGGTATCGGAATGCCACAGGCCGCCGAAATTGACTTTTTCATGAGGCAGTTTGAGCACCGGCGCTATCAGTGGATAGCCCTCGATGCCGGGCAGAAAAGGATATTTCTCGACCTCACCGAACTGGCGGGTGAACGCGAGCTGTTGATCGGGGGAGAGATGCTGATCACGAAAAAAGAGCACTTTCCGCTCCAGCCAGAGCGCCCGCACTGCTCGAAGGGTATCGGGCGCCAGTGGCTGGCCGAGATCCAGCCCCAGGATCTCAGAGCCGATCGCCGGGGTGAGGTGTTCGATTCCGAAATCGAGAGTCATTGGCCGCTAGAGAGCCTCGTCCAGTTTCGCCACGACGCGGTCCCCAAAATCTTTGGTCGCAATGATATTGGTCGCGCCACCCAATTGGGCCAGATCGGGGGTGGAAAAGCCGTCGGCAAACACGGCCTGCATGGCGGTCCAGATCTGCCGCGCTTCGGCGACCATGCCGAAACTATATTCCAGCATCATCGCTGCCGATCCGATCATCGAATAGGGGTTGGCGACATTGCGTCCGGCGATGTCCGGTGCCGAGCCATGGGAGGGCTCGTAGTAGGCCTTGTCGTCACCCAAACAGGCGGAGGGCATGAGGCCCAGTGAACCGATGATGCCGCCTCCCTGGTCGCTGAGGATGTCGCCGAACATGTTCTCCATCACCATGACGTCGAATTGGCACGGATTCAAGCACAGATGTGTGGCTGCGGCGTCTACCAGCATCGGCACGATCTCCACTTCCGGGTAGTCGGCGGCCATCTCCTCCAGAACCTCGTTCCAGAGCACGCTGGATTTGAGGACGTTGCTTTTGTGGATGCTGTGGAGCACGCCCTTGCGTCGTTGCGCCAAGTCGAGAGCTTTTTTTAGTACTTGTTTGATCTGGAGTTCGTCGTAGCGCAGGGTCTCTTCGACGTAGCGGTTGCCTTGGGGATCCTTGCCCACGGTTTTGGTGCCGAAATAGAGGCCTCCGACCAGTTCCCGAACCAAGAGAATGTCGATCCCGTCGCCAATAATCTCCGCGCGGAGGGGGGAAAACTGGGCGAGTGCCCGGGGCAGCACCACGGGACGGAAATTCGCATAGGTATTGTATCGGGCCCGCAGTGGCAGCACGGCACCGCGTTCGGGTTGCAAGTCTACCGGAATCTGCTTGGTCGCCTCGTAGGACAAACCGACAGGTCCTTTGAGAATGGCATCGGCGGCATCGCAGGTCTTCTGGGTGGCTTCTGGAAAAGGGTGACCATGATCAAAGTATGCCTGGGCGCCGAAAGGGGCCTCCATCAGCTCGAAGCGGGCCTGCGTGCGCTGCTCTACGAGTCGCAGTACTTTAATGGCCTCCTGCATGATTTCCGGGCCAATGCCGTCGCCGGCGAGTACTGCGATGCGATGAACCTTCATGACGCCTCCGTCGAGATCAGTGAATCAGGCGCTATTGTAAGGAAGAATGCATAGCCGAGCCGTTCAGCGTTTGGTGGGACGCTTGAATAGCTTGCGTTGCAAAGTGCGGCGATGCATGCCGAGAGCGCGGGCGGTGGCTGCGATGTTGCCACCATGCTCCTCCAGGGCGCGCTGGATATGCTCCCACTCTACCCGATCGAGCGATGGCAGGGCGGCCGGTGGTTCCGGTAGCGCGACGGTTTCGAACGCGGCGAGAATTTCCTCCAGTCCTGCCGGCTTGGTGAGATAGTTGGTGGCGCCTTGCTTGATGGCACTGACCGCAGTGGCGACACTGGCGTAACCGGTAAGGACGACAACTTCGGGCGCCGTAGGCAGCTCCTTGAGCTGTGGCAGCAGTTGCAATCCGGAGGTTTCGTCGAGTTTTAGATCGAGTAGTACCCGAGTTGGCTGCAGCTGCCGGCAAGCGGCCAGGGCTGATTCGGGATCGGTCGCAAAACTGGCTTCGTCACCGCGCCGACGCAGCCGGCCCACGAGAGTGGTGGCGAACGTGACGTCATCATCAATGACGAGATAACGATGACTCATCGGCGACTTCGCTCAGTGGCAGTTGGATCCGGGTAAGGGTACCGCCTCCCGGGGCGGGGGTCAGCGCGACTTCTCCGCCGCAGCGTTCGATGGTGGCGTGGGATAGAAACAGCCCAAGACCTAGCCCCTCGGGTTTGCTGCTGTTGCCCGGGCGCGGTACGTCGCCGGAAGCTCGGAAGCCTGGTCCAAAATCGCGCACCTGGAGTTCGAGCCGACGGTGATCCCAGCGGGCGCTAATGTGTACTTCGCCGGAGACGTCGGCGGCATTGTCGAGCAGATTTTGAATGGCCGCCGCTAGGTTGGGTGGGAACTCCGCGATCACCTTTGGCGCCTTCGGGGAAAAGTCCAGGCGCGGGGTGACCTCTGGTCGGATCACCCGCCAGTCGTCCACCAGCCTTTGCAGGTAGGCGCGGACTTCATGGATCGCCGGCGTGCTGTGGCGCAGATCGCCCGCGTGCACCAATTTTTTGAGGGTCTCGCGGCAACGATCCAGTTGATGACTCAGGGTGTCTAGAGCCGATTTGTCCAAGCCTTGTGTGTCCTGGCGGCCGCCGTCTACGAGTAGCCGCATGGTATTGAGAGGGGTGCCTAGTTCGTGGGCTGCATTAGCCGCCAGCGTGGCGATGCTGAGCAGCTGTTCGTCGCGCAGCTGTTCCTCACGTTGGCGCGCCAAACGTTGCTGCTGACGGCGTAATTCGGTGGCCATATTCAGCAGAAAATAGCTGAGTAGGCCAGCGCTGACCGCAAAATTGGCCCACATGCCTAGCACATGGAGATTGATGTGGGCCGGGTGCGTGGCGGGCAGCAGTGCCGGTACCGGTTGGTACCACAGCAGCAGTAGGCTGTAGCAGAGGAAGGCGATCCCGGTCACGGCCCAGCTCAGGGCTCGCGTAAGGGTTGCTGCGGCGATACTCACCGGAACCAGAAAATAGGAGACCAGCGGGTTGGTGGCTCCGCCGGTGAAATACAGCAGTAGGCTCAAGCCGCCGATGTCGATCAAGATATGACCGAAGAATTCGATCTCCGATATGGGGCGTCGCCCTCGCGTCCGACGCCGGGTCCAGATGTTGAGCCCGACGAACAGCGTCAACAGTACCGGCAATGCCGATTGGGGCGGGTGGTCCGGAAACGCTTGGGCCAGTCCCGCCAAGGTCAGCGCGAAGGCGCCGAGCACAATGTACCGCATTGCGGTGAGCTGGCGCAGATTGTGGCGCGCTGCGGAAATACCGGCAGCATTCATGTGTGATCCCCGGTGTGAAGGCCGACCTAGGATAGGCCCGATTGGGGGAAATGGCGCGCTGGATCGTGGTCGATCGAAACACCGACATTCGTCGAATGTCATCGACATCTAGGGCTGTAGCCGTGCAGCCGGGCGCTGCGACGGTTAAAATCCGCGTCCTTCCCTCTCGAGCCTGCGGAGAACGCTGTGTCCGATATCAAGAAAGTGGTGCTTGCCTATTCCGGTGGGTTGGATACTTCGGTGATCGTGCGTTGGTTGCAGGAGACCTATGCGTGCGAGGTGGTTACCTTCACCGCAGATATCGGTCAGGGTGAAGAAGTCGAGCCGGCCCGCGCCAAGGCTCAGGCCATGGGTGTCCAACAGGTTTACATCGAAGATTTACGCGAGGAATTTGCTCGGGATTTCGTGTTTCCGATGTTCCGTGCCAATACCATTTACGAGGGGGAATATCTGCTCGGCACCTCGATCGCGCGCCCATTGATTGCCAAGCGTCTGGTGGAGATCGCGGAGGAAACCGGGGCTGACGCCATCTCGCATGGCGCCACGGGCAAAGGTAACGACCAGGTGCGGTTTGAGCTGGGCGCGTATGCCCTCAAGCCCGGTATCAAGGTCATCGCGCCCTGGCGGGAGTGGCAGCTGAGCTCTCGAGAGACCTTGATGGACTACGCTGCCAAGCATGAAATTCCGGTTGATTTTGCCAAGGCTGGCAAGAAGTCTCCGTATTCCATGGACGCCAACCTGCTGCATATTTCCTACGAGGGCGGTGTGTTGGAAGATCCTTGGACGGAGGCCGAAGAAGACATGTGGCGCTGGTCCGTGAGCCCCGAGCGGGCGCCGGACGCGCCCACTTACGTCGAGCTGACCTATGCGCGAGGCGACATCGTCGCGATTGACGGCGAGCCGATGCGCCCCCATGAGGTATTGGCGAGACTCAATCAGCTCGGTGGCGACAACGGTATCGGGCGGTTGGACATCGTGGAGAACCGCTACGTCGGCATGAAATCCCGTGGCTGCTACGAGACCCCGGGCGGCACCGTGATGCTCCGGGCGCATCGTGCGATCGAGTCGATCTGCCTAGACCGCGAGGTGGCCCATCTCAAAGATGGTCTGATGCCCAAGTACGCCGAATTGATCTACAACGGGTACTGGTGGAGCCCGGAGCGCAAGCTGCTACAGGCGATGATCGACGAATCGCAGGCTGCGGTAAACGGCGTGGTGCGGCTCAAGCTCTACAAAGGAAATGTGATCGTCGTGGGCCGGCGTTCTGACGACAGTTTGTTCGATGATCGCATCGCCACTTTTGAGGAAGACGCCGGCGCCTATAACCAGCAGGATGCCGAAGGGTTTATTAAACTCAACGCGTTACGGCTGCGGATCGCCGCCAATCGCGGTCGGTCGCTGCGCTGAAATAAAGACGCCAATGGCTGGAGAGCAAAACCGATGAGATTATTGCATACCATGCTGCGAGTCGGTGACCTGGACCGCTCGATAGCGTTTTATACCGAACTGTTGGGCATGCAGCTACTGCGGCGCAAGGATTTCCCCGGCGGCCGTTTCACCCTGGCGTTTCTCGGTTACGGGCCGGAGTCGGAGCATACGGTGCTGGAGCTCACCCACAACTGGGATACCAGCGCCTACGACTTGGGGACCGCGTATGGCCACATCGCCATTGGCGTAGACGATGTTTACGCCGCTTGTGAACGCATTGCCGCCGGGGGTGGCAAGGTGGTGCGCGAACCGGGTCCGATGCAACACGGCACTACCGTGCTCGCCTTCGTCGAGGATCCGGACGGCTACCGGGTCGAATTGTTGTCGGATTGAGCGGCGTCTGATGCTGGGTGGGCATCTTCACCCTCGTCCAGTACCAAGGGCGGCGCGCCGGCTCGGGCGCGCAGCCAGTTGAGCCCAGATAACACGGAGCGCTGGCGTGCGATGCGCCGTTCCAATGCGAATTTGCCTGGATAATCGAGCAATAAGGCACCCATGGCCATGGTGAGCAGCCCTTGGCCGGGTACGAACAGCATAATCAGGCCGCCCGCGAGTAATACCGTCCCCAACAAGTTCTTGCCGATCAGTAGCGCCAGCCGGATTGCTGGGCGGTGTTCTTTGAACGGCGTGGCATGGCGCTTTGAATAGGCAAAATAATCTGCCGGAATGCGCGCTACGAGAAAGGGGAGTACGGCGATGCTGATCACGAAGGTGGCCAGCGACGCGAAGGTCAGCCAGCCGACCAGCGCCTGGTTCTCGGTAATCCAGGCGGTCATCGATCGGTCGCTGAGGTGGGCAGCGGCAGTACCTCGATGGGTACGGGACCACTGCCGAAGTCGAGCGCGCGGTGGGCTTCGCCGCCATCGCGAAGCACCGCTAAGGCTTCACAGCGGTCTGACCCGGTGGCGACGCAGGAGACGATGGTCCCGGTGGATTGACCGGAATCTGGCCGGTGGATTTCGGTGCCCGGGCGCGGAGGCTTGTCGGAGGCGATCGCCAGCCGCTGCAGGTGCCGTTTGAGCTTGCCGCGGTACTGGCTTCTCGCCACCACCTCCTGCCCCGTATAACACCCCTTGGTGAAGCTCACCGCATGGTGCAGGTGGAGGTTGAGCATTTGCGGTAGAAACTGGTCGCGGGTTTCTGGCGTGAGGGTGGCGATGCCGGCACGGATGTTGGCGAGCTCCCACAGGGGGTCTCCCACGGGCTGCGCATGTGCGGCCAGGTTGCGCCAGCAGGCCGGCGCCTCGGTCGCGGGAACCAAGAGCAGGTATCGGTGCGCCTCCTCGGGCACTACGCGGCCGACATCGGTGTCCTGTGCGTCGGAGAATCCTGTCTGCGCCAGGATGGCCGAGCTTCCTGGTCCGGCTAGGCCGAGAATCCGATAATCGGCGCTGACGTCATCCAGTCCAACCCGCGACAGGGCCGCGTAACGAGAGAGTGCCTCGCAGCTGGGTTCAATGAGCGCTCTGGGCATGAGCAACAGGTATCCGCGCGGGGTGGGCAGCGCGGTGAACACCGTGAATACCCGGCCTTGGGGAGTGCAGCACGCGCCGCGGAGGGCTGCGTCGGATGCCGCAAAGTCGGCAGTAGTCTGCCCCTGCAGGAAAGCGCGACTTTGTGGCCCCGTGACTTCCAGAAGACCGAGCTGGTGCAACGGGCACAGGGTGTCGCGCTCCAATAACGCCGGATAGCTGGCCGGCGTTTCGCCAAAGGATGCCACCTGTCCCGCCATTGTTCGGGCGCCGAGGGAATCGAGAAATTGCGACCAATCTTCCACGTCTGGACCTCCGGATGGGCAGGGAGTGTAACCAAGCCCTGGGGCAGCAATCTACAGCGCCTATAATGCGAAGTGACCGTTGTCAGCGAGAACAGTTTCATGGACCTCAACCGCCTACGCTGGGCCGCGCGTCGCGGTATGCTCGAGCTCGATTTGTTGCTCGAGACCTTTCTCGATCAACAGTACCCGGCATTGGCTTCGGAGCAGCAGAAGGTCTTCGAACGGCTGTTAGGCTGCGAGGATCAGGACTTGTTTGCGTGGTTGCTGGGTCATGCGCAGGCCCCAGATTCGGAACTGCAGGCACTGGTGCAATTGATCCGCGATGGCCGAGGAGCTTGAAGTAACGCCGGGGCGATCGCGCCTTGGTTTGCAGCTGCGCTTCGCTATGCTCACTGTCTTATTGGTGGCCGTGATGGCCGCAGAGCTCTCTTTCGGAGCGCGCTTGGTGTTGGTATTGGCCTTGGCGCTGGAAGCGGCGGTGGCGGCCCGTCGCCCGCGGGTCGCTCTGGTCGTCCAAGGGGGGCACTGGTGGTTGCGCGACGGCCAAGGCCGCCGGCCAGTGCCGGATTGCCGCGTAGTGTTCTTATCTCCGTTGCTGGTGGTGTTGGCATTTGGGCATGGAGTCCACAGGCGTTGTGTGCCGGTATTTGCCGATGCGGTGCCGCCAGAGCGCTTTCGGGAATTGTTGGTTGCCGCGCGGTGCGGTGCTTTGCCTTGAGCTCGACTCAGTCGAGCTTGTCCACGATCAATTCCTGATTGGCGAAATTCATCGGTACCAGGATGGTGTCTTTGGCAATGACCGATTGTTCGGGGTGATCGAGAGTGAAGTGTAGCCCCCGGCTTTCCTTGCGCAATAGTGCCGAGCGGATGATCAGCTCCGCCACCATTGCCAGATTGCGTAGCTCCAGCAGATCGCGGCTCACCCGGTAATTGCTGTAGTACTCATGGATTTCCCGTTGCAACAATTGCACCCGGTGTTGGGCGCGTTCAAGCCGTTTGCGTGTGCGGACGATGCCGACGTAATCCCACATGAAGCGGCGGACCTCGTCCCAGTTGTGGGAGATGACGACATCTTCATCCGAAGAGGTTACCCGTGAGGCGTCCCAAGGTTTGGTGAAGCTGGGCATCGGGATCTCGGGTAGGATCGCGGCGATGTCGGCGGCGGCGGCGGCGGCGAAGACCACGCACTCCAACAGCGAATTGCTCGCCAGCCGGTTGGCGCCGTGCAGGCCCGTAAACGCGCACTCTCCGACCGCATAGAGGTGTTTGAGATCGGTGCGGCCGCGGGTGTCCGTGATGATTCCGCCGCAAGTGTAGTGGGCGGCCGGCACCACGGGAATGCGTTGTCGGGCGATGTCGATGCCGAAGGACAGGCATTGGCTGCGCAGCGTGGGAAAATGTTCTTCGATAAAGGCCAACGGCTTGTGGCGGATATCCAGGTAGACGCAGTCGGCCCCCAGGCGCTTGATTTCGTGGTCTATGGCGCGGGCCACGATGTCGCGGGGGGCGAGCTCGGCGTCGGGGTGGAACTCCGGCATGAATCGCGTCCCGTCCGGTAGCTGCAGCTGGGCACCCTCGCCGCGCAGTGCCTCGGAAATCAAGAAGGACTTGGCACTTGGATGGAACAGGCAGGTGGGGTGGAACTGGTTGAACTCCATGTTGGCCACCCGGCAGCCGCGCCGCCAGGCCACGGCGATCCCGTCGCCGCTAGCGCCATCCGGGTTGGTGGTGTACAGATAAGACTTACTGGCGCCGCCGGTAGCCAGGACCACAGTGCGCGCCTGAAACAGACAGACTTCGCCCGCGGCGGCATCCAATACATAGGCGCCGTTGCAGCGCAGATGGCGAGAGCCTGCGTCCGCCTGGGTGGTCAGATCCACCACCAGATGTTGCTGGAAGATTTCGATGCCCGGATGCGCCTCGACGCATTCGGCCAAGGTGCCGGAGATGGCCCTGCCGGTGGCATCTGCGGCATGGAGGATGCGGCGGTGGCTGTGCCCCCCCTCCCGGGTTAAATGGTACGCGCCGGTTCCATCGCGGCTGAATTCGACGCCTTGAGCGATTAGCCAGGCGATCGCCTCGGGCCCGCGTTCCACTACAAATGCGACGACGTCACGATGGCATAGCCCGGCGCCGGCGATCAGGGTGTCTGCAATATGGGCCTCGAAGTCGTCACTGGGCTCGGATACTGCGGCAATCCCGCCCTGGGCGTTCCAGGTGGAGCCCGATTGGAGGTTGCCCTTGGTCAGTAGGGCAACGCTGTGGTGTTCCGCCAAGCGCAGGGCCAGTGTCATACCAGCAGCGCCACTGCCGATGACGAGCACGTCATGGTAGAAATTTCTCGTCATACGCAGACAGGTTTTGATGCCTCAATCGCATGATAGTATAGGTGCCGGTAGCGCCCCGGGATACCGGCCAGCGCCGCGCTAGGTTTCCCGGAAGGCCGTAGCGGCGGATTCGGCCGACGGCAAGGTTCGCCCGCCAGACTGTGGAGCAATATGTGAGGGCCCCGAAAGAATCGGTGCCGGACAGCAAACTCGTTCGGCGGGTACAGCAGGGTGACAAGCGGGCGTTCGACTTGCTGGTGTTGAAGTACCAACATCGGGTGCGCGCCATCGTCGGTCGTTACGTGCATGATCACGCCGAAGTCGATGATGTGGTTCAAGAGTCTTTCATCAAAGCCTATCGTGCGCTGGGTAAATTCCGCGGCGACAGCCAGTTTTACACCTGGCTCTATCGCATCGCAGTCAATACCGCCAAGAATTTCCTGGTGGCTCGCAGCCGCCGCCCGCCCGCCAATGATGTCGAGCTCGACGATGCCGAACATTTCATCGGCAATGAAGGTCTTACGGATATCGATACGCCGGAGAATCTGGCGCAGCAGGAAGAACTCCGCGCGGTGGTCGAAGCGGCCATTGCCAATCTGCCGGAGGACTTGCGCGTGGCGATCACCCTTCGCGAAATGGAGGGCCTGAGCTATGAGGACATCGCGCATATCATGGGCTGCCCGGTGGGCACGGTGCGGTCGCGCATCTTTCGCGCGCGCGAGGCGATTGATGTGCGGGTCAATGCATTGCTTGAGGCGGGCCGGTGAGTGCGGAACCTTTCCATGATTCCCCGGGTCAGACAGCCAGCATGATCTTGCCGAGCCGTCCGGGGACGGGGCAAGATTTGGACTATCTGTGAATGAGGTCTCGCGATCTATGAGTGACGACGTTCCTACCGAACCCCATGCCCAGCTTTCCGCGCTCATGGATGGCGAGACCGGAGAGTTTGAGCTGCGCCGTACGTTGGCGCTGATCGAAGGAGACCCGGCGCTGCGCGATAAATGGCGGCGCTATCACTTGGCCTCCAGTGCGCTGCGTGGTGAAGTGGGTGATCGCGGAGCCGATCTGTCCGGACGGATCGCGGCAGCGTTG
>JBFHML010000059.1:0-13204 GCA_041594335.1 Porticoccaceae bacterium | reverse complement strand
GGATCGCACCGAGACCCGACTGAGAATTTCGCGTTGCAGAAAGCTGCGCTGCCCGGTGGCCTCATCTACCGGGCCGACATCGGTCACTGCCTGAGACACATCCATGGTCACCAGACCGCCGGCGTTCACCGAGGGGAGCACGTCGAGCATCACGCCGGTGTCCTTGAACTCAATGGCAGTCGTGGTGTTGCCGCCGTCGGTGACAATCGTCGAGGAGCGGACCGGCTGCTGATTGCCGACCTGGATCTGGGCGTTGTGGTTGTCCAGCACCATGATACTGGGGCTGGAGATGACATTGACCAGGTTTTTCTGGGCCAGGGCATTGAGCACCGCCCGCACCTCGCCGGCCCGGTTGGTGAGGGTGTAGGAGAAGCCCGGCTGGTCCGGGCCGATACCGCCCGAGGAGTTGGGGTTGAACAGGCCAGTGCCGGTACGGCCGTCGCTGCCCAAGCCGTTATTGAAGGCCCATTGCAAGCCATAGCTCAACTCATCGGTCAGAGTCACTTCGAGAATGCTGGCCTCGATGAGGATCTGGGTCGGCGGGACATCGAGGCGGCGCAACGCATCGCGGATCTTTTCATAGTCACGGCGCGGCGCATGGATCAGCAGCGCATTGTTGAACTCGTCAGAGACCACGCGGACATTGGGCCCGAACTCCACCACCGCGGCGTCGGGCATGCCTTCTCCTCGGGACCGCCCGCCACCGGCCAGGCCGCCGCCGGTGAGGCCGCCGGAGCCACCGAGCACGCCACCGCCCCCACCGATGCCACTGCTGGAGGTAAAACCACCGCGACTGCTGCCAAACGCGCCGTTACTGCCACTACCGACACCCCGACTGCCAGAAGCGCCGCTGCTCAACCGCGAACCGCCAAGTCCAGGCGCGACCCCCGAATCCGCACCGCCCGTAAAGGTCGTGGTGCTACCGCCGTACAGCGCGTTGAGTAGCTGCGCCAAGTGTTCGGAAGTGCCATTTTGCACCTCGTAGACAAACAGCTGGGGCTCATTGCCATCGCCTCGGGGCTGATCAAAGCGGGTAATCCACTCTCGGGCGCGGTCCAGGTAGTATGCCCGCGAGGTAATGATCAGCAGCGCATTGAGGCGCTCGATCGCCACGACTTTGACCAGTCCGGCCAAGGGCCCAGGCAGCCCGAGACCGGAGACGCCCGCCCCTTCGTCGCCACCACCAGACGACTGCGCACCCTGCGCACCCGACGCGCCCGCAACACCGGCGGTGGGCGCTGCCGACGCGCCGCCATCTCCAGACAAGGTAGCCAAGGCCGCGGCCACTTCGGCGACATTGACATGCTCTAACGGGAACAGGCCAATGGACATCCCGTCGAGGATGTCCACATCAAACGTTCTGACGATATCCAAATAGCTTTCGATCTGCGCGCGAGTCCCAGCCAAGATCAGCAAATTGCGCAGCCCATCGACCCGCACGATGGCCTGCTGATCCGCTACCGGCGCGAGAATATCGGCCATACCCTGGGCGCCGATGAACTGCAACGGAACGATCACCAAATTTTGCCCCGGCGGCAAGGCGCCGCCCAGGTTTCCAAAATTCGGCGCGATACCGCGCAACGTCTCGGGCTTCCCAACGTGATACACCCCCCCCTCGCCCACAGCGAGCGCCAATCCATTGGCTTGCAACAACGCCTCGAACACCGGCAGCAATTGATCCCGGGGGATAGGCTGCGCCGTATGGATGGTGAGCGATCCCGCGACCGGCTGGTTGATCACATAAGGCAGCTGTAGGATATCGCCGAGCACCGCATGAATGACCTCGGTAACCGGTGCCTGCTCGAAGTCGAGGCTAACCGGGTCTCCAGCGGCAATGCCGGCGGGCAGCGGGCGCGGCGGGTTGAAGAGCCGATCGTCGCCGCGCAGCAGCAACGGCTCCTTCGCAGGCCGCTGCTCGGGTTCCGCATCGGGTTCGGGCGCCGGCACCCGGTCGGCGGCCCGACCGGCGATGGGAATCACGATGTCCTGGCGCTGATCGATGGGGCTACCCGCACAGCTGGTCATCAACAGCGCCAGTGCCAAGATGCTGCCGGCCCCCAACGGTTTCCCGCGCGCAAGAGATCTCATTATCCGTCAATCCTTAATCTGACTGGTTGAACCGGGCCGCGCGCTCACGGGCCGCTCGCAGCGCCGCTTGGCGCTCGGCCGGCGTAGACGGGCGGGCATGCTGCGCCGCGGCGCCGGCATTGGATTGGCTGGCCTTGGGGGCCTTGCCAGATGCAGTTTTTCCTCCCCGGCTAGGAGTGGCCACCATGCCACCCAACTGCGGCCGCCGCTCCAG
The DNA here is from genome assembly GCA_041594335.1 of Porticoccaceae bacterium. Lineage (GTDB taxonomy): Bacteria > Pseudomonadota > Gammaproteobacteria > Pseudomonadales > Porticoccaceae > JAGPUQ01. The sequence continues at coordinate 10,902 of JBFHML010000059.1, read as the reverse complement.
TTCCAGCGTTTGGGTCTCGCCGTCCGCCGCCACCAAAGTGGCCGCCGTGGAGCCTACCGACAACAGCCGCCAGCCCTGCCATTCCCCGCCGACCCGCAGCCGCGAGACTTCGTCGCCGGCGGCGAGTATGACGCCCGCGCTCCCACCGGAACCATAAATGCCCAAAAGGGTGACATCTGCCAACGGTTCCGGCTCCGGCTCGGGCTCCGGCTCCTCGACGAGTACGGGCTCGGGGGGCCTGCGCTCCGGCAGGAATAGCGGTCGCGCAGCCATCTCGACCAGCGCATTGCCGCTGACGGGGCCAACGACACTGGACCCCGGGGCTTCAGGCACCGTTGCCGCTTGCGGTGCGGGAGGCTCCCAGCGGGCATCGATCGAAACCCAGGTCAAGACGGTCAGGCCAATCAGCCCGACCGCAAGCCCCTGCAACATTGCCTGACCGGACATCAACGCAGCAGCCTCAACACGCTCATGGTGGCCTGAGCGTTCACGTCCGCACTCTCCTCACCACGGCGCCGCGACCGGGGCGCCTGCACGGCCAGCTTTTCCACCATGATCGGCGGCTCTTCCGTCGCCAAAGTGTGCAGAAAGGTCGCCAGGGCGCCGGTGCTGCCCTCCAGCGACCCGGAAACCGTGATCACCGAGAAGTCCTGCTCCTCCCGAGTCGGCAGAATCTGGCTTCCGGCAACCCGCAGCTCTGCCGACTCGGCAAGTTGGCGCAATCGCTGTTGTAGCTCGGTACCGATTTCACCGGTGTCCGCCGCGGCCGGATAGGCGCGCCGAGACAGCCATGCTTCGGCGGCACGTTGGGCCGCCACCATATCGTCCCCGCGGGACTGGATACCGGACAAGCGCGCGTAGCGCGGCGCAATCTCGGCACGAACTTCCGCCATCTCCCACACCTTGGAGGTCAATATCACCGTCCAAGCTCCGATCAGCACCACGACCGGCAGCAACAGCAACACCGCCACCCAGCGCGCCTGTCGGCCCGGGAAGTACCGGCTCACCGCCCGACCTCGTTGTCGGCGATCTCCGGCTGGGGCGTGCGCTCGGCGGGCAGCAGTTGGAACTCCAGGTAGAAGTTGTCCAGCCCATCGCGGCCACGCACGATTGGGCTCAATGCGCGCAGCTCACTGACCTCGGGGTCGGCGCGCAGACTGTCCATCAGCCCCGCGCCATCCGCAGCACTGCCGGTGATACGAATCCGGCGCCCTTCTGCATCGAACCGTTTGAGATAGGCAGTATCCGGGAGCAGCACCGTCAATTTGTGCAGCAACGCCGGCATGTCCACCTGGTCGCCGGCCCAGGCCTCGATTGCCGCGGCATGGCCCTCTGCCGCCACCAGTGCGGCGCGTGCGTCCAGATAAGGATTCGCTGTGCGCTGCAATGCCTCCCATTGCCCCTGGGCGTCGACCGTGCGCTCACGCAATTGCCAATACGGCACTGCGCTCAAACCGCCGAGCAAGGCGATATTCAATAAGATCAAGCACAGCAAACGCCGCCGCCGGGCGCGCCCACGCGCCAGCCGTGGCGCCTCGCCACGGCCGCGCAATACCACGGGACCCTCGGCGTCCACCCAGACTTCAAAGGGAGAGGACAAGGTCGAGGGCGGATCCTCTACCATTGCGTCGACATGGTCGCGGGAAACGAAAGCGAGGGTGACAACCAACCCCGATTCCGCCACCGCATCGAGGCGCCACCCCCAGTCCAGCGCCTCGATAGGGAAGGGGCTCTCGGCCTGCAACTCCAGCGCAAGCGCTTCCTCAATCTCCGCATCGGCGATATGGGGCAAACGCAACTGCCGGCTGAGCACTAAGTCCTGAGGCAACACCAAAGCGTGAAATGCTGGCTCCCCGCTAGCCGCGATCGGCTCCATCGAGGCGCCCCGCAACAACCGACGGGAACCGTCAGGCCAATGAGCGAGCACAGCCTCAGGTGGAGAGAGCCAGGCTACCCACGGCCAGCGGCGCAGCCCATCCCAGCCACGCCGCAAGCCCTGGGCCAGATCGCCTAGATCCAGTCCGAATAGATTGAGATTGGTCGCCTCGAACGCCACTGTATGATTACCCGCCGGCAACGGGCTCGACGCGAAAACTCCGCCAAGGCGCGCCGCTGGGCGCGCCCTGGCTGAGATCCAACCAGCGGGTGCGGCGATAGCTGCGGTCACCCATACGGACCCTGGCATCCATTCGGTACACCGGCGAGCTGCCTCCCCCAAAGAAACGATTATCCAGCCCGGAAAAGTCAACGGCCGGGTCTTGCAGACGGTTCTGCGCGATGCGGGCCGCCAAATCGCGATCCCCGCCGGCCAGCAGGGCAAGGACCGCCTCCGACGCCGCCTTGGGCGCCACTCCAGCGCCCCCGCCCCGCACCGTAATCAAGTCGCGCACTCTAGCATAAAGCGGGTAACCAACACCGAGCACCTGGAGCAGGTCCTCGGGATACGTGAATGGCCCGCCCCGGGGGCGAAACGTCACGCCGGCGCCCGCATAATCCTCCGCTTCCAACGGCAACCCGGGGCTACGCCACGCCACGACCCGGTGCGCGAGCAGCACAGCCAGATCGGGGTCGACCTCCCCCGGACCGGCGAACAAATTGGCCAACAATTCCTCGCTCGCGGCATTGAGATCGATCAGGCCGCCGGCCGGCACGGCGGCGACCACGATCGACCGCCCGCCCAATTCATACGCAAAGCGGACGTATTCCTCATAACCGATATCCGTGGAACGCAACTCGAGAACCGCGAGCTGAATGGCGGCGTCACCGAGCGCCGCAGCCTCCGCCCGCGCGCGAACCCCCTGGGCCGACCGCAGCTCGCTGTTCGTCGCCACGGCGAGGCCCAACGCCAACACGGCGAGTCCTGCCACCATCCACAGCACGGCGACCATGGCGACGCCGGCCTGTCGGGGCCACCGCATCAACCACCTCCCATGGGTTGACTGGCATTGATATCGACTCGGGGCTGGGCGGCCAGCACCGGCACCATCAACGCAGGCCAGGAGCTGCCGTTCTGTATGAGCGAAACGCGTATCCGCGCCGGCAATACCTGGGCTTCCAACCATTCGGCCCGCCACGCCACTTCATCGAGCGCGCGATACGCGATCTGCAATTCGCTCACCCCGTCGAGCAGCAAATGGGTCCCCGCACGGCCCCAGTCTGGCGGCGGATCTTCTCCTGCATAGGGCAAATAATCGAGCATCAACCGATCGGCTCCGGTCGTATCGGGCGCGAGCCGCAAGCGCAGATGGAACAGCCCACCGACACCGTGACGCGCAGGCATCAGTCCCAACCAGACCAGCTCCGTGGCTGTGCCCTGCATCCAGCTTAGGGTGACGGCATCGTCTGGCCGCGTTCGCATCCGCGGGTCGGCGGGCCCGAGGGACTGACTGAGAAAAGCGTAGACCAAACGCACGTCGTCGCCGGCCTGGGTGCGCTGATCGACTCGGTCACTGGTGCGGGCAAAAGTCACCAGCGCGCTGATCAGCCCGGTGAGAATCACCGCCAACAGGACGAGGGCCACCACGACCTCCACGAGGGTGAAACCCCGTGCACGCCGCCCGCTCACGGCTCCCTCAAGCGCACAGGCAACAGCGTGGTCAGGACCAACTCCCGTTCGCGCCCACCATCCCGCCAATGGACGGCGGCCTGGACTTCGTGCAATTCCCAATGCGGATTCTCGAGTTCGGTAACAAATGGCGCCGACCGCAGGCTCCAACGCAGCCCGCCGGGACTGACGCCGTCCTCGTCGAGCCCCTCGGGGGGCACCAGGTCGTAGGCGTCGAGTAGAGACTGGGCCAATAGCGTCGCTTTGGTGCTTTGGTCCGCGGCGCCGATGCCTCGGACACTACCGCCCAACGACTGGTAGAGCACCCCAAGCGCCAGCGCCATGATGGCAAAGGCAACCAGCACCTCCAACAGTGAAAAGCCCGCCTGGCGCGTACTCATGGAAGCTCCGGCGGCTCTTGACTGATTCGACCCAACAACCAATCGACCCGCAATCGCACGCCGCCACCAGCCGGCCGCAAAAGCTGAATACTGCCGCCAGTGGCACTCCCGTCAGGGTAAAACCGAATCGACCCCCGGCTCGGATCGACGACCTCGGCGTCGGCAACAGTCAGCTGCACGATCAGCTCGGCGGGAATATCGCCCGCGAGCCTACCGTCCACACCAAAGCGGCGCGCCTCGGTGTCCACAGTGAAGGCAACGCTTCGGCCAGTCTCCATGGCTCTGCGCCGGGCACCCTTCAGCTCCGCAACCAACTCACGCACAGTACTGCGGTACTCCATCGCCTCGAACCCGCGCGATAGCAACGGGGGCGCGGTAGCGAGCACCAGCGCCGCCACCGCAATGGCGACTAGCAGTTCGAGCAGGGTAAAGCCGGCGCCCCGACCCGCCTCCGACAGCGAGAGGGAACGCCCGCTCGTCACTGCCAGTTGCCGATATCGGCGTTCTCGCCCTCACCGCCGGGGGAGTTGTCGGCACCCAGGCTATAGATATCGACATCGCCGTTGCGGCCGGGTGATTCGTAATGGTACGGATTGCCCCAGGGATCATCCGGCAGGCCCTTACGCAGGTAGGGACCATTCCAGCCGGTGGCCGCAGGCGGAGCCGCAACCAGTGCTTCCAACCCTTCCTGACTCGTCGGAAAACGCCCGACGTCGAGCTTAAACAGTTCGGTCGCCTGCTCCAAATCCCGAATCTGTACGGCAGCCGTCTTGGTTTTCGCGCCGCCCAATTGACTGAGCACCCGCGGTCCTACCAGCCCGGCCAACAAACCCAGGATGGCGAGCACCACCAACAGCTCGATCAGAGTGAAGCCTCGTGCGCGGCGGGCATTGGTGTGACGCATGAACGACCCCTAGTTGTTGAAATGAAAAACCAATGGCAGATTCTGTCGCCCTGGTGTCCGTAGCAAGCAAACCCGCTGTCTCAGCCGGCACTTACGGCAAGGCTAAATGGCCAGCTCGTTGACCGCCAGAATCCCCATCAGAATGGAAACGATGATCGCGGCGATCACCGCACCCAGCGTGAGAATCAACACTGGCTCCACCAAGGTCAGGGCGCGCTTAACACCGGCCTGCACTTCACCGTCATGCACCCGAGCGAGTTCGAGCAGCATGGCATCCAATCCCCCCGTCTCCTCTCCCAAACGCACCATGTTCAGTGCCAGCGGGGTGAACAATCCCGTATTTTCCAGCGCGTCAGCCAGCCGCCCGCCCTGCTTGATGCTCGGCACTATACCCTCCATGGCAGCGCGCAGCTTCCGGTTTCCCATGGTGTCATTTGCGATCCCGACCGCGGTCACGATCGGCACCCCGTTACCGAGTAAGGTACCCAGACTGCGGGCGAATCGCGTAATTTCGTATTTGCGCACCACCTCACCAAACACGGGCAAACGCAACGCATAGGAATCGCGCCATTGCAATCCGCCTTCGGTCGCCAGCCAGCGCCGCGCCAACCACACGCCGCCACCCCCCAGTAACGCCAACAACCAACCCCAATCACCGATGAGGTGCCCGAGCGCAACGATCATCCGGGTCGGCACCGGAAGCCCCTCTCCGAGATCGGCAAACAGGGTCTCGAACTGGGGGACCACGAATCCCAGCATCAGCACCACGGAGATCACCGCCACGACCACCAAAATCGCCGGATAAATCAGTGCAGAAATCACGCTTTCGCGCAGTGCCCGCAAGCGTTCCAGGTGCTCGGCGAGGCGTTCCATCACCTCCCCCAGGTGACCCCCAGCCTCACCCGAACGCACCATATTGATGTAGAAGTCGCCAAACAGCTGGCGGTGCGGCGCGAGCGCCTGACTCAACCCTTTTCCACCCTTAACGGACTTCAGCAAATCTTCGAGCAATGCGGTCAGCGAGGGCTTGCCGCTCATGCCGGCCTGGATGCGCAATGCGCGATCCAATGGCAACCCAGCCCGCAGCATAACCGCCAATTCGCTGGTCGTATGATGAACATCCGCGGCATTGGGTCCGCGATCGCGCCGCCGCCGTGCCCGTGGCGCGGGCACCACGCCCGCGGACGCCACCGCTGTCGCCCCGCTCGCCCCTTCGACCAGACGCAGTGGCGTCAGCCCCTGCGCCCGCAGCTGACGCAGCGCCGCCTCCCGGCTGGCTGCCTGCAAAGAGCCATTTCTCGTACCCCCCTTGGCATCAGCGGCACGATACGCGAATTCAGCCACTGCCCTGATCCTGGGTCACCCGCAGCAATTCTTCGAGCGAGGTCTCCCCCGCCGCAACCTTGCGCAAGCCGTCTTCATAGAGGGTCAGCATACCGCCGCGTCGCGCCACCTGATGCAGGGTGGTGGCATCGGCACCATCCAAAATGGCGCGGTGCGCAGCGTCATCCATGACGAAAAGTTCATGGATAGCGGTGCGCCCCAGGTAACCGGTGTGCTTGCACTGGCCACACCCTCGAGCGGTATGTAGATCGAGGTCTTGCTCTACGGCCAGACGATCCAAGCCAGCCTGCTGCAAGGCAGCGGGCGGCAGGGTCTCCGGCTCTCGGCAGTGGGGGCAAAGCCGCCGCACCAAGCGTTGGGACAGCACGCCGTTCACGGTCGAGGTAATGAGGTACCGCTCAACCCCCATGTCCTCGAGGCGGATGATGGCGCCGACGGCCGTGTTGGTGTGCAGGGTGGACAACACCAGGTGACCGGTAAGCGACGATTGCACCGCGATCTGTGCGGTCTCGGTGTCGCGCATCTCACCGATCATAATAATGTCCGGATCCTGGCGGAGAATAGAGCGCAGCGCATGGGCGAAGGTCAGACCGATTTGCGGTAGCACCTGTACCTGATTGATCCCGTCAAGCTGGTATTCGACCGGATCCTCCACGGTAACGATCTTGAGCGATGGAGCATCCAGCTTGGCGAGCGAGGCATAGAGCGTAGTGGTCTTGCCCGAGCCGGTAGGGCCCGTCACCAACAGAATACCGTGGGGGCGGTCGATCAACGCGCGGTAACGGGCCAGATTATCCGATGCAAAGCCCATGGTTTCGAGATCAAGCCGGATACTCGCGCGATCAAGCACCCGCATCACCACACTTTCCCCATATACGGTGGGCAAGGTGGACACCCGCAGATCAAGCTCGTGTCCTTTGACGCGCGTCTTGATGCGCCCATCCTGCGGCAAGCGCCGCTCAGCGATGTTGAGGTGGGCGAGCAACTTGATCCGTGAGCTCACCGCTGCGGCCAACTGGTTGGAAACCACCTCGGCCTCCTGCAGCACGCCATCGACGCGATAGCGCAGATGCAGCCCGTCATCGAAGGGTTCCAGGTGAATGTCCGAGGCGCGCAGGTCCACCACACGCGCAATCAATTGATTGACCAAGCGGATCACTGGGGCTTCGGACGCCAGATCCTTCAGGTGCTCGACAAATTCGCTATCGCCCCCCAATGCGCCAGCAAAAGCGTCGGCAGCATCGGGCTCTTCTTCCGCTTCGGGTTCAGGCTCCCCATACAACCGGTCGAGCGCTTGGAGGAGTTCGCTCTCCAACGCCAGCGCCGGCTGCACGCGAAGCCCGGTGGCCAACTGCAATGCCTTGTGAAGAAAGGCATCCTGAGGCACCGCCATGGCCGCGCGCAATTCGCCATCGGCAGCGGCCAATGGCAACACCCCGTGGCTGAGGAGATACTCTGGGCTGAGGCCGGCTACCGGAACCGGCTCCACCGGAAATTCCGCGGCAGGAATTAAGGGAACGTTGAGCTGGTGCGCGAGGGCCTGGGCAACGTCGGTTTCGGACAGCAGGCCCAATCGCACCAGTACCCGACCGAGCAAATCCCCCATTTCCCGTTGAGCAGCTAACGCTTGCTCAAGATCACGGGGCGATAGCTTGCCTTCACGCACCAGCATTTCACCGATACGTTGGCGTTGCGCCCCGGCCTGTACAACCTCGGCGGCACTGGTCATAGGGTCGTCATCACGGAAGCAGCGGTACCTTTGAGTGCGCAATACGCGTCGCAACCACCTGCGCGGTGGCATGAATCTGGAATAGGCACCTAAATACTAACTGGGTGGCGCGCAGCGCCATCGGACCAGCACCGGCATCTGCCAGCACCGCCCTGCGCACGTAGCGCGGCGGTTATACCGCCTCGCTACCGGTTTCGCCGGTGCGAATACGAATCACCTGCTCGAGCGGTGTGACAAAAATTTTGCCGTCACCAATCTTTCCCGTGCGCGCCACGGAAGTGATAGCGTCGATCACCCCTTCGACCATGCCGTCATCGACAGCAATATCGAGCCGTACTTTCGGAAGAAAATCGACCACATACTCCGCACCGCGATAGAGTTCGGTGTGGCCTTTCTGCCGTCCGAACCCCTTCACTTCGGTTACGGTGACCCCCTGTACACCGATGCCCCCCAAGGCTTCGCGGACATCGTCGAGCTTGAAAGGCTTGATAATCGCGGTTACCAGTTTCATGCACTATTCCCCTATCCCAGGACCCGCGGCAGGCGCACAGTTGTACCACAGGCCTTGAGCCTGGCCAAGCACATCACCACGGGTTGTGCCCGGAACGCCACGCGGCCCGCCGCGGCATTCTCCTCACGACCACTTCAATAAGGCCACCGTACGCACTCGAACAGCTGTACGTTGGTATCATAGGCTCGCCCATTCCGGGCTGGCCAGCGGGACCGGGAGGATTTTTTGCTGCGTTTTCTGGTGTTATTTCTGGTTCTGCTGACCACCCTATTTGCGCTAGAAATGCTGGCGCCGGTGCAGCGCACCGTGATCCTGCCTTGGACCGCCCTGCTCGCCGAATTGAGCGGCTGGCTGATGCAGTGGTTCGATGCCGACATCATCGTCAATGGCAAAGTGATTCGCAGCGCCGTCAGCAATTTTGGCGTCTCCATCGAGCCCGGTTGCAACGGCGTCGAAGCCATGATCGTGCTGCTCGCGGCGGTGGTGGCCTTTCCTGCGCCCTGGGCTTACAAACTGAAGGGTTTGCTGGCCGGCTTTTTGGCCATTCAGGGCTTGAACTTGGCGCGCATCATCAGCCTGTACTACCTAGGGCTGTGGAATGCGACCCTGTTCGAATGGGCACACCTCTATATCTGGCAGGCATTGATCATGCTGGACGCGCTCATCGTATTCCTGGTCTGGATTCGCTTTATTCCTGCCAGTGACGGCTCCGCTCATGCGGACTAACCCGCTGAACGCCTTAATCGGGCGCACGCTGTTGTGGCTGCCGGCCACCTTTGCCATCTGGTTTCTGACCGCGCCTTGGCATCTGGCCCCCGTCGCCTGGGCGGCAAAAGGCCTACTGACGCTCTGGCTGCCGGAAGCGGTGGCAGATCTGCGCCTGCACGGCGCGCAGTTACTCCTGATCTCTCACTTCGGCGAGGCAGCCGGGCAAGTGGTCGTCAATCCCCCATCGGGAGAGCACCTCGGGTTTATCACCAATCCACTCAGCTACAGCTACTCGCTGCCGCTGTTTGCCGCATTGGCACTTGCGACGCCCGAGCCACACCGAGCGCGGCGACTGATCGTCGGCTTGGCTGTGCTCCTGGCCATAGAGCTGACGTCGATGATACTGGTTCAGCTCAAGAGCCTGGTATTCGAAACCCACGGGGCTTTCGTCGCACAACAAGCTTGGGATGCCTGGGCGCGCAACGCCGTCGCGCTGGGGTACCAGCTGGGATCGTTGCTACTGCCCATGGTGATGCCGCTCGTGGTTTGGCTGGCCAGCCATGGCACTTTTCTGAATCAACTCGCGCTGCGCACTCCCCCCCACGACGCACCGAGACATTGACCCTTGGGTTCCGTTGACTAGAATGGCCACCGTGACAGTGTCGCACCCATCAATTCCGTACAAGAACGTCAATTAATCAAAAGGATGAATCCGTACATGTCGCTCAACGCAAAAACCCGAAGCAAAACGCATCACTTCATTCAGGGGGTTGCTATTGCAGCCGCTATGGGGGTGGCGCAGCTGTCTTTTGCCGGCGCTGTTATTTCCAATGGCACCGTCGACATCGGCGTTAACGATGAAGGAAACTTGGCTGTAGACGGAGTCGGGTTGCGGTACGTCCCGACAAGCGGCGAAGCGATCACTCCGGGGTGTGCCTGCGAGGGCTGGGGCGCGGGAGACGCAGTGTCCGGCCGATCAGGGTACGCTGGCGAAAGCTCGGGCGACAACAACATCATCGTCGACTCCTTCGTGGCCAGCGCGGACAGTGCCACCTCGATCGTGCGAATCAACGATGGTTCGGATCTGTTGCGCGTCACGCATGACTTTACGCCGTCGGCAACGCCCGCTTTGTATCAGGTAAACGTCAGCATCGAAAACCTATCGGGCAGCGATGTGGAGCTGCGTTACCGTCGCGCCATGGATTGGGACGTCCCACCGACGGAGTTCAGCGAACTGGTGACCCTGATCACCGGCGGCGCCACCAGCGTTATTTTTTCTAGCGATGATGGCTTTGCAACCCCGGACCCCTTCGCCGGCCCTAGCTCCATCCTGTTCACCGGCGAAGCCACCGATAGCGGGCCGGCAGACCACGGGGCGCTGCTCGACTTCGATTTTGGCACCCTCGCGGCTGGGGAAACTTTCACGTTCACCATGTTCTACGGCGCGGCGGACAATCAGGACGCGGCACTCGCCGCACTCGGGAGTGTGGGGGCCGAGGTTTATTCCTTGGGCAAACCCGACCCAGCCGATCCGGCAGTAGGCGCGGACGGCAGCCCCAACACCTTCATCTTTGGGTTCTCCGGCGTAGGCGGAACACCAATCGGCGAGATTGCGCCTAGCGCCATTCCCACCCTGTCTTCGTGGACATTGGTCGCGCTCACCGCGCTTCTGGGAGCACTTGCGATGGTTAGCCTGCGCAAACGCCGCAACCAGGCCTGACCCAAGGCGCTACAGCAAAGAAAAAGCCCGGGATTCCGGGC
>JBFHML010000058.1:0-13329 GCA_041594335.1 Porticoccaceae bacterium | reverse complement strand
GAGGTCTGTGGCAATGAGCTCTGGAAGCCCGATCGCGCGCAGTTGGCTGGCAGCCACGCGACTGGCGAAGGAAGCACCGGGACAGGTCAACAAGGGTAAGCCCATCCACAAGGCTTCGTTGGCGGTGGTGTGGGCGTTGAAGGGGAGTGTGTCGAGGAACAGGTCGGCGAGTGCCTGGCGGGCGAGATGACGTTCGTTGTCAGCGATCCGTGGTGCAAATATCAATCGGTCTGGCGATACGCCAGCGGCTTGTGCGGCGGCGCGGAGATTGGCCAGCACCCGAGGCTGATCTGCCAGTAGCCACAGGACGCTACCTGGCACCTCGCGCAGTAGCTGCATCCAGATGGCGAATACTTTGGGCGTGATCTTGTACGGGTTATTGAAGCAGCAAAATACGAAGCCGGTCGCCGGTAGTCCTGCGGCGATCCGCGACTGATCCGGAGCGGGCCTGGCCCGCAGGTCGTCGCAGACCAGGTAGCAATCCGGCAGATACACCAGCTGTTCCGAAAAATAGGCAGCGTGGTGTTCCGGGATTACGAAGGGATCGGCGATCAGATAATCGATGTAGGGAGCCCCCGTCGTGGCGGGTTGCCCGAGAAAGGCAATTTGTACCGGCGCGGGGCGCAAGGCAAAGATTTCTGGCTGGCTGCCTTGTGTATAGCCCATGAGATCCACGGCGATATCGATTTCTCGGGCACGAATGGTTTCAGCGATGGCTCTGGGGCTCTTGCTCCCCACTTCCAGGAAGTGATCGAACGCCGACACCAGACGCTGTCTTAGGGCGCCGGTGCGGTTGGGGCCCAGCGCGATGGCCGTTATTTCGAAAATGCTGCGATCGTGGCGTTCAAACAAGCCCGCTGCGAGATGCGCCGCAGGATGGTCGTGAAAATCTGCCGAGACATAGGCTACCCGGATGCGGTCATGTCGATAGCGTTCGCCGCGCCAAAGGGGTTGCGGTGCGGGCGGAAACCGGTGGGTGGCGTAGGTCTTGGCACAGCAGAGTTGGGTTTCCGGATTGTCGTCAATCCCGGCGAATGAAAAGGGGTCGCAGACCCGCCGTCCGGCTCGGACGCCTGCGATCACGGCGTCCCGATCGGCATCGAAATGACTCCAGTCACAGCACAGTAAGCGGGTATAACAGTGTTTTCCTGCGGCGTAGGGGCAGTCCGGATTGAGCCGCAACACGTGCGCAAAAGCTTCTTGCGCTTCATCGAGACGCTTGATTTCCTGGAGGGCGACGCCGCGGTTGAAAACGGCCTCGACGTACCCTGGTTGCAGTGAAATCGCCTGATCATACGCGGCGAGCGCGCCTGCCAGATCGCCCTGTTGATACAACGCGAGCGCCCGGTTGTAGTGCGCTTGTGGCAGCGTCGGTCGCACGCGGAGTGCTCGATCGATGGCGGTCACTGCGTGCTCCGGACGCCCGGATTCGCGCAGCGCATTGCCCAGATTGACCAGTGCTTCCGGATTGTCCGGTCGCAGGCGAACTGCCTGCCCAAGATGTCCCAGTGCCGCTTCGGGAGCGCCGGATTGCAGTATGGCGACGCCCAGTAAGTGGCGCGCATCGAAGTGTTGCGGATCACCTTTCAGTATCTTCCGGTAACCTGCGGTAGCTATGTCGAGCCGCCCCGCTTGATGTGCTTGCACGGCGGCGCGCAGTCTGCTGGCGATATCGTGGTTCATGCGATGCCCCGGCACATGGGTGGTTGCAGGTATTACGGCGGTCGGGCCCTACGTCAGCATGGCGATCGAAAAAGTTGGCTGGCCAGTTCCTGCGTGTAGGCGTCGCAATCGGCCAGCCAGGTAGCGAAAGGGCCAAAGTTTCGCTCTCGCCGAATGGCCCACAGCGCCTTGCCGAAGGCTGGCTTCAAGGAATCCGGATACACGATGGGAGCCATTCCGGCTGCTTGTAACTCGCTGTTCATCAACCATCGGCCGAGGCGGCCGTTGCCATCGGGAAATGGATGGACATCGGCGATCACGAAATACACCAAAGCCGCGCGCAGCAGGCCCGGTGATGCTTGCTCATAATGCTCTCCGAACACTCTGGCTAAGGTGGCTTCGACTTGGTCCGGTGGGGTGCGCTGGGCCAGCGGGTTTACGACAACGCTATTGGGCACGACCTTGTACTGACCGGGGGTGTTTTCGGGTCGATGCCAGGTTAGCTGCGCATGCAACAAGCGCAGCCAGGCACAGATACGCGATGCTTCTTGGGGAATTCCCTGGCCACGTAACCGCTGGCAGAGTCGGTAGTATCGGAGTGCGTCTTGTTGCTTCGCTGTCTGACCGTTCTCGCTTCCGCCAGTGTCTTCCTGGAGCAGGCGTAGGGTGGTTCGGATGGCCTCTGGGCTTTCGCCGAGGTGCGCCGAAAAATGCGCTTCAAGAGCGTACCAGGCTTCGGCCAGTTCTGGCCGCCAAGCCGAAAAGTTGGTGGGCAGAGAGTCGGTACCTTTCAGCGCGGCAGCGATAGTCTCAACGAGGCTTTTGTGCTCGCGATGCACCGAGACCTCGTAGGTGGCAGCCTCGCTGATGAATGCGGGCTCGTTTCGAGCGATTGCCTGCGCCAACAGTGGCTGTATGCGAAGGTTGTTGTCGAGCAGGCGCAGTGCAGCACGCCATTCGTCCCGTACTTCCGGGCTCTGGTTCGGTAGCTGAGATCCTTCGACCAACACGGCGCGCGCTTCGGTGTACTGCTGCAGGGACAGCAGTGCGGTTGTCAAATTCACGCGCGCTTCGCGGTGCTGTGGAGCCAATGCCAGCGCATCGCGTAATAAGCCGGCGGCTTGCGCCGGGTCGCCGCGCACCTGCAAGGTGGCGCCGAGTTTGTTCAGGATGTCAGGGGACCGAGGCAACAGTTTGGCCGCTCTCCGGTAGGCTTGGAGGCTCGCCTCTCCCTGGCTGGGCATCATGCGTAGCGCATCGCCCAGGTTAGCCCAGGCGGGACCAAAGTCCGGCTGCAGCGTAATGGCCTGGCGCGCGGCATTAGCCGCTTCCGTCGTCTGGCCGAGTTCCAGGTGCATGGCGGCGAGATTACACCAGGCCGCAAAGGAGCGAGGATCGATCTCCACGGCCTTGTTGTAGAGTGCTGCGGCTTGCGCAAATTTCCGCTGCGACGCCAGTTCGAAGGCGCGTGCGAACAGGGGTTTCAGGGTATCCATGGCGCAACTAGCATTGGGGCTCGGTCACAGCAAATATTCCATGTAGGTGGCTTCGGCTTTGATGCCGTGTTTCGCTAGCGCGGGATTGTCCAGCGTCAGCAAACGCTGGCGGCCCTGTTTTTCAAAAAACGAAAATGAAGCCCCGGAAGTGTAGCCGACCACTTTGGTAAAACCCTGGCTCCGTAGCAGGTGTCGGACCACGGTCAATAACTGGTTGCCAAGACCTTTGGATTTGTGCGCTAGCGAGACCTGCAGGCGCTTCCCTTCCGCCACTTCTTCGCCGGTCAGTAGGTGACGGCTCCTGCGGTAGAGGGCAAAACCGACGGTCGATTTCGTGGCTTCCGCAATGGCGACCAGGCTGACGACATTGTCTTGGTGCTCGCAGACCTCTCGAACTCCGCTGAGTGAATTGGCTTCCAGGTAGGCGGTGCGCGCGGCCGCGGAGAGTTCAGCATAGTTTTCTGAACGGGAAAAATTGTCCTGGATCAGCTGGCTGATTGCGGCGTAATCGGCGGGAACAGTACTCCGGACCCTGATCTTCTGCCCATCCGATAAAGTCAGCAGGCAGGGTGGCAACAGATGGGTAGCAGAGGTTTCAGCAGCGGTATCGGGTCGATGATTCATCCGTGGTGGTCGTGTCCGGGTCCGAGTGTGGTGATTCGCTGTGGTCGATAGTGCGGCACCTAACGTACAGCCGCTGTCCCATGGTGGCTGGCGGCGGCCCGTGTGGGCCGGCCACATTCGACCCTATTCTACGCGCTCACGATGGCACAAGCGCTACCGTGAATGGGGGTGGGCTCCTGAACCCGCATCCGGGCCGTTGCGGCCCGGATGCGGGCGCGGATCGTTGTTGTCGTCAAAAGGCCCGAGAAAGATTGAAGTAGAGACTTTCCTGGCGCGCGAGTTGGAAGCCGTTGTAGTTGTCACGCACCGGTAGAACGTACTCTGCGGCGATACGAATACCGCCGAAGATGCCCGATTGCACGGCAGTATTGACGCCCAGGCCCAGCTCGGTCCACTCACCACCGTAGTTTGGTTGCCGATCTGCAGGGCTCGCGTGGTTATGCGGGCCGTCGAAATGCCCGTCAACATCACCTTCCTTGGTGTACTGCAGGCGCAGCGAAGCGCTGATCCAGGGCGCGAGTCGCCGAGCGCTCCATCCGGTCAAGTGGTAACGCTCGCCGAACGCAAATCCGGCGTCGTTGCGGTTCTCCAGGCGCAGGGTGGCACCCGCTTGAGCGCCCCAGCTCCAAGCACCGTCGTGGCCCAGGTAGGTGATGGAGGGCAGGAGATCCCAGGTGCCGGAGCCAATCTGCATGCCATAGTGCATGAAAGTGCCATCCGGATTTCGCTTGTGGACATCCCCGGTGGGCGCAGAGACCCCGAGTGTGCCGATAAATTCCTGGTTCCCTACGCGGCCCAGTCGATAGAGCGCGGCCAGTACCGTGTCACCTAGCCCGGAGACGCTGTGGCTATGACTACCGGTGTGGATTCCCCTGCCCGTGCCGTGCGCGCCGTGGCCGTGGTGTACGTCGCCAACCGGCGTCATGGTCATGTCCATGGACATGTATTGCGGCATTAGCATGAGGGTGAGGTCGTCGGATGGCGCGTACATGATGTCCAGCATGTGCATGGTCATGGTCATGCTGGTCGGTGCGCTCGTATACCCGCGCCCCGGGAGTTCGCTGCGACTGCTATCGCCGCCGCCATGGCGGATGTCGTCGAATCGCTGATGCATGGCCCGGTAGCCGATCATCCACTCGCCCTGACGGTGTAGGTGTTCGTACATAACACCCGCAGGGGCGTGACTGTCCGGTGCGACATCGGCGACTACTGTTCCTGCCAGGCAACTGGCCAGGAAGACAAGGTATTTCACAAAGCTTCTCCCGGTGCTGAAGTGCCGCAGGATTCTAGAGAGCTGTGTCGGCGTTGGGGATGTGACAAATTGTCGCACCCTGAACCTGCCCTGACCGCGTGTGATCGCGGTACCCGGCGGTGTACTAGGCGCCCGGGCTGGGAGACCGCCTGACGGGGTGCGGTCACGGCGCCAGCGATTCCGTCATAGAATTCCGGGGTCTTGGCCGAGGTTGGCGCACTTAGAGGGGGATTTTATGGGTTCCGGACAGTCCATCCACGGGCAGTGGTCCTCGCGTCTCACCTTCATATTGGCGGCCACGGGGTCGGCAGTGGGGCTCGGCAATATCTGGCGTTTCCCCTATGTGGCTGGGGAGAACGGCGGCGGTGCCTTCGTGCTGACTTACTTGGTTTGCGTGTTGACGATCGGCTTGCCGATCATGATGACGGAAATTCTGCTTGGCCGGCGGGGGCGGCGCAATCCGATGGATTCGATTCGCGTACTTGCCGTCACTGATGGCCGGACGCCGCATTGGCAGTGGGTGGGGCTGCTCGGAGTGCTCAGCGGCGTATTGATTCTGTCGTTTTACGCGATGATCGGTGGTTGGACACTGGCCTATCTGGCCGAAGCAGCCCGTGGCGCTTTCGCCGCCATGGGCCCCGCAGAGGCCGAAGGCCTGCTCTCCGCGCTACTCGCTGACCCCTGGCGCTTGTTCGCTTGGCACACGCTGTTCATGGGACTGGTCGTTTCGGTATCGATGCGGGGTGTGGAAGGCGGTCTGGATCGTGCAGCACAGTGGCTGATGCCCGGGCTTTTCTTGATGTTATTGGTCATGGTGGGCTACGGCATAGTCAATGGGGATATCGCCAAGGCCGCACGTTTCCTGTTCGAACCGGATTTCGCGCGCCTGGATGGCGCCGCTGTGCTGGCGGCCATGGGGCAGGCTTTTTTCAGTCTGTCTCTGGGCATGGGGGCGATCATGATCTACGGATCCTATCTGCGCGCCGACACCTCGATACTCGGTTCGTCCCTCGCCATCGTGGCGATGGACACCGCGGTGGCGTTGATTGCGGGACTGGCGCTTTTCCCCGTCGTTTTCGCCAACGGTTTGAACCCGGCAGAGGGCCCAGGACTCGTCTTTGTGACCTTGCCGCTGGCGCTCGGCCAGATGCCCTTTGGCAGTGTCTTCGCGGTGCTTTTCTTCCTGATGTTGGCGGTCGCTGCCTGGACTTCGGCTATCTCGCTCATGGAGCCGGCAGTGGCTTGGTTGGTAGAGCGCCGTGGCTTGTCGCGTCGTGTCGCCGCTCTGGTGGCGGCGAGCGCGATCTGGGCCTTAGGGATCCTGTCCATTTTGTCATTGAACCATTGGTCGGAATTCCGTATCGCCGGGCGCACGATATTTGACGGCCTCGACTACCTCACGAACAACATCATGCTGCCCGTTGGTGGCATGGCCGTTGCGCTATTTGTCGGTTGGACACTGTCGCGCGCAATGAGCGAAAGCGAACTGGATACTTCCAGATTCGCCTATGGTCTGTGGCGGTTTCTCGTGCGCTACGTATCCCCTACCGCGGTTGGGGTAATCCTGGTTGCTAAAGTATTCGGACCGTAACCTGCCGGTTCGAGGTCGCCTCGACGCTTGGTAAGCCGGGACAGCGATTGCTCGCGCGGCCGGTAAAAAGCCCTACACTTTGCTTTGAGTCGCCATCCGGGGCGGCTTGAGTATTTCGCGACACAGGGATGTGCGTGACTTATTTTCTTCTGGCTTTTTCGGTGGGCAGTTTCTCCTCCGCATTGTGGCCGGCGGTGCCGCCGGCGATCCCGATGTGGGGCGCGTTGTGTGCGGCGGGGGTGGCCTCCCTAGCCGTGCGTCGCGGTCGGCGCTTCGGGTTGTTGACGGTGGGGCTGATCGCCGGAGTGTTGTGGGCCGCGCAGTGGGGCGAACGGCGATTGGCTGCGCAGTTGCCCCCGGCACTCGATAAGAGCGACTGGCAGTTGGTTGGTGAGGTCGTCGGTCTGCCCGATGGTGATCGCCGCCGTGCGCGATTTGAACTGCGTGTGTTGGATCTCAAACCCCTGGCCCCAGTGCCATCGGTCCCGCCCTTGCACCGCGTCCAGCTGAGCTGGTACGGCCAGCCCCCCCAGCTGCGGCCGGGGCAGCAGTGGCAACTGCGCGTGCGTCTGCGTCATCCGCGTGGGTTCGCCAACCCCGGGACATTCGACTATTCCGCGTGGCTGTTGTCCCGAGGGATCTCGGCGACCGGCTATGTACGTGATCATTCGGATAATGTGTTGTGGCGCCAGTCCTCGGGTTGGTCGATCGATGCATTTCGCTGGCGCATCGCGTCCCGGATCGACGCGCTGCCGCTGACGGACCCGGCACGAGGGCTCTTGCGGGCCTTGAGCGTCGGGGATGACGGTGCATTGGCCGCACAGGATTGGGCGTTGCTGCGTGAGACCGGCACCTTGCACCTTGTGGTGATCTCCGGGCTGCATGTCGGCCTGGCAGCGGGGTTGGGCATGGTGCTGGGCAATCTATTGGGACGACTGCCCCTGCTGCTTGGCGCGTCTTTGCCGGCCCGGCATTGGGGGGCCTGGGCCGCGTGGTGCGTGGGTGGGTTCTACGCGGCCTTGGCGGGCTTCGGGTTGGCCACTGCACGAGCCTTTGCGATGTTGTCGGTGTGGCTCGCGTTATATCTGTTGCGCCGCCGCGCGCTGTCTTGGAGCGGGTTCTTCTGGGCTTTGGCGGTGATTGCATTGCTACAGCCGCTGGCGCCAGTGACTCCGGGTTTTTGGCTGTCGTTTGGCGCAGTCGCTGCATTGCTGGCCTACTTTGGTATGCGGCCGCGCCCGGGTCGTTTGCGGGCGCTGGTGCTCGCCCAGTGGGTGGTGCCGTTGGGAACCACCGTGGGTCTGCTTGGGTTCCAGAAAGAGATCCCGCTGCTGGCACCGTTAGTGAATCTCGCCGCAGTACCCTGGGTGGGCTTGGTGTCGGTGCCGTTGGCGCTACTGGGGGTTGCGACGGTGCCTTGGGCGCCGGAACTGGCGGATCAGGTGTGGCAGTGGTCCGGTAACTCCTTACAGGGTTTTTACGGCGTCTTGGGTGTGGTGCACGGACATTGGGGCGGGTTGCGCTGGCGGCCGGCCCATGGGGTCGGCTGGGTGCTGTTGGTATTGCTGGGTGTGGGCGCGGTCTGTCTGCTGGGCCCTCCGGGCCTGGGGGTTCGCCGTTATGCACTGCTCGGTCTCATCGCAGTCGTCCTCGAGGGCCCGCCGCGGCGGCCACCCTTGCAGGTCACCGTCCTGGATGTCGGTCAGGGCCTCTCCGCCGTGGTGGAAACGCCGGATCATGTCCTGGTTTATGATGCGGGCCCGGCTTGGAGCGAGCGATTCGATGCCGGATCGGGCATCGTGGCGCCGTATCTGCGCCACCAGGGATGGCCGAAGCTGGACGTGCTGGTGGTCAGTCATCCCGATCTCGATCATGCGGGAGGCGTCGCCGGTTTAGTCCGCGACTATCCGCCCCGCCGAGTCTTGCGTGGCGGTAGCCCCGCGGTGCGTGTTGAGGAGACGGGCTGCCGAGCCGGTGAGCGCTGGCAATGGGGCAGGGTGGGTTTCCGTATCCTTCACCCCGCCGATCAGATGCTAGGCAAGAATGACCGCTCGTGCGTGCTGATGGTAGAAGCCGGCGCAGTGCGGGTGCTTCTGCCGGGCGACCTCGAGTCGAGCGGCGAGGGCTTGCTCCTCGCTCAGGGGGTGCTCCCGCAGGACATCGGGTTGCTGATTGCGCCGCACCACGGCAGCCGCACGTCGTCTTCGTCCCGCTTCGTGGCCCGAGTTCGGCCCCGTCACGTTGTCTATGCGGCGGGTTATCGGCACCATTTCGGACATCCGCATCCGACGGTGGTCGATCGCTATGCGGCCGCGGGTGCGCAAGGCTGGCATACGGCTGCCGAAGGTGCCCTGCGCTTTACGTGGTGGGACCTGGATGACCCTACCGCGGTCGAGGTGGCGACGGCCCGGCGCGAGCGTAAGCGCTACTGGCGCGAGCGCTGACCACGTGCATTTCGGTCGGCCTTTCTTCTGGCGTAACATGCGAGCGGTCTGGGCGTGGAGGACGGACTTTGTACGAGCTGATGATCGCCGGCGGTTGGTTGATGGTGCCGTTGCTCGGCTGTTCGCTGCTGGTGTTGGCAGTTGCGGTCGAGCGTTTCCTCGCGCTGCGGCCCGAACGCGTGGTCCCCAGTCAGCTGCTGACGCAAGTATGGCAGTGGGTCCATCAGGAGCAAGTCAGTCGCGACCGCCTTCAGGATTTGCGCCAGTCCTCTCCGTTGGGGCAGGTGTTGGCTACGGCGCTGGCTAATGCACATCATGGTCGCGAGGTCATGAAGGACAGTGTCGAGGAGAGCGCCGGGCAGGTGACCCATGATTTGGAGCGCTTTGTAACCGTGTTGGGCACGGTTGCTGCCATCGCGCCCTTGATCGGCCTGCTGGGGACCGTGTTCGGTATGATCGAGGTGTTTACCGCGATGGTGCAGGTCGGTAGCGGTAACGCGGCGGTGCTGGCTGGTGGGATCTCCAAGGCGCTGATTACCACGGCTGCTGGCCTCATGGTTGCGATTCCAGCGCTGATTTGCCATCGCTTCTTCGAGCGTCGTATCGATGGTCTGGCCATTGCCATGGAGGAGCAGGCCATCCGACTGGTCGATGCCATGCACGGGGAGCGTCTGCCACCTGGAGCTGTGGGGTCCGGCCGATGACCGTACGCCGCCGCCGTCGGGGTTCGGTCGTGGAGGTCAACATCACGCCGCTGATCGACGTGGTGTTCTTGCTACTGATCTTTTTTATGGTTTCTACCACCTTCACCAAGGAATCTCGGTTGCAGATCACCCTGCCCACGGCCGATGCCGCGCGTGGTGAGACGCCACCGGAGAGTATTGAGATCACGATAGATCGCGCGGGTGATTATGCGATCAATGGCAAGGCGCTGTTGAATCAGCAACGCGCAACCCTAGAGCGCGGGCTACGCGAGCTGGCAGCCGGCAACCTGGACGTCCCGGTGACCATTACCGCAGATGCCAGCACCGATCACCAAGCGGTGGTGACGGCCATGGAGGCGGCCGGCAAGGCCGGTTTTGCCCATCTCAATATCACCACACAGATTCCCGATACCCAGGAGCAGTAGTGTCCTCTCCAACGCCATCGCAACATAGTAGTCTGCGCATCTACTTGCGCCTGATGGGCTATGTCCGACCTTACATTCCTGTGTTCCTGCTGGCGGTTGCGGGCCTGTGGTTGTTCGGTGCCATGGAAGTCGTGTTTATCGACGTTTTCGGTTATCTGGTCGATGTGTTGACACGGGTTACGGGTGAGGCTGTCGATACCGGCGCGTTGGGAATGCAGGTCAGTGAATCAGGCATCACCGCTCGGGTCGCGGCCTACCTGGTGGGAGGAGACGACCTGTTGGCGCAGGCGCGCATAGCTTTGCCTTGCATGTTGGTGGGTATTGCGCTGATTCGTGGGTTGGGCTTTCTGCTCGGCAACTATGGGATGAGCTATGTCGCCCAGTCGGTGGTACATCGATTGCGTACGCAGGTGTTCGACAAATATACGCGGATGCCGGCCGCTTACTTTGACGGCAACATGTCGGGCCACTTGGTGGCACAGCTGACCTACCATGTGTTCCAGGTGATGGGGGCGACCACCAGTGCCCTCAAGGTGATTCTGCGCGAAGGCTTTCTCACCATTGTCTTGCTCGGCTACCTGATTTGGCTGAACTGGCGATTGGCGCTGATCTTTCTCACCCTGATGCCGGTGGTTGCGCTCATCATCGGCACGGTGAGTGCGCGATTTCGCCGGCTCGGGAAGAAAATACAGGCGGCGATGGGCAGTGTCACCCAGATCGCCAACGAGGCGGTCAGTGGGCAGCGAGAGATGCACTTGTATGGGGGCGGGGATTACGAGCGCCAGCGGCTGGTGCGCGCCAGTGCTGCCAACCGCCGCCAGAGTCTGAAATTGGAACTCACCGAGGGTCTGTCGACGCCCGTGGTTCAGCTGCTTCTCGCCTGCATCATGGGGTTGCTGATGTGGCTGGTGCTGACACCGACCATGCTCGCTGATATGACGGTGGGTGGCTTTGTGAAGTTTCTGTTTGCGGCGGCGATGCTTGCCAAGCCGGTGCGCCAACTCACTCAGGTCAACGCGGTAGTGCAACGCGGCATCGCCGCGGCCGATACTTTGTTCCAGACACTGGATGCCGCGGAAGAACCGGACTCGGGGACTCGGGACGTGGCTCGAGTCGCGGGGGCGGTCGAATTCGACGGCGTCTGTTTCGCTTATCGGGAGAAGGCGCCTTGGGTACTGGAGGACGTCTCCTTCCGGGTTGCATCCGGAGAGACCGTCGCCTTGGTCGGATCTTCGGGGAGTGGCAAGACGTCTCTGGTCAGCTTGATCCCGCGGTTTTACAACCATCAGCGGGGTCGGATTCTCCTGGATGGGTGCGAACTCCAAGAGTATCGGCTCGCTTCGCTGCGTCGCCAGGTCGCCTTTGTCAGTCAGCACGTGGTGCTGTTCAACGATTCCGTCTACAACAATATCGCCTATGGCGAGTTGGCTGAACGCTCCCCAGAAGCGGTGCGGGAAGCAGCCCGGCGCGCACGAGCGCTGGACTTCATCGAAGCGCTACCCCAAGGTTTTGACACACCGATCGGCGATGATGGTGTGTTGCTGTCGGGTGGTCAGCGCCAACGCTTGGCCATTGCGCGAGCGCTACTCAAGGACGCGCCCATCTTGATTCTCGACGAAGCCACCTCGGCACTGGATTCGGAGTCGGAGCGTCATATCCAGGCGGCGCTGGAGGTGGCGATGCGCGGCCGTACGACTTTCGTGATCGCCCATCGCTTGAGCACAGTGGAGAAGGCCGATCGTATCCTCGTGTTGGAGCGAGGTCGGGTCGTGGAGGAGGGCGACCACGCCCAGCTGTTGGCGCGGAGTGGGCGCTACGCCAGCCTCTATCGGCAGCAGTTTGAGCCGGAGGCGCAGGCCGTCTCGTGACCCCCCTTGAGCGGGTATGGTACGGGCGGAGTACTTGGGGCTGGGTGCTCGCGCCTGCGGGTCGCGTATTTGCCGTGGTCGCGGGCTGGCGGCGGAGTCTGCTCCAGCGCCGGCATCAGGGCGATGCTTTTACCGCACCAGTCGTGGTGGTGGGCAATCTCAGTGTTGGCGGTACCGGTAAGACACCACTGCTGATCACCCTGACACAGGAGCTGCAAGCTTCCGGTTTGCGGCCGGGGATCGTGAGCCGTGGTTATGGCGGCAAGCCCGGCCCCAGGCCGGTCCTGGTGACGCCGGCTCACCTCGCGACAGTGGTGGGCGACGAACCCCGGTTGCTTGCGCTGAGTACCGATGCCCCCGTGGTCGTTTGCCCCGATCGTCGTGCAGCGGTGAAATGGCTGCTCGCCAACAGTAATTGCAACATTGTGCTGAGTGACGATGGCCTGCAGCACTATCGCTTGCATCGAGATTACGAAATTGTGGTGATCGACGGTCAGCGAGGATTGGGCAATGGCCGCTGTTTGCCTGCCGGCCCGTTGCGCGAGAGTCCCGAGCGCCTCACCGAGGTCGATGCCGTGGTGATCAATGGCGATGCCTACTGGCCTTCGCTGGCGGCGATACCGATGGCATTGCGCCCCGTGGCTTTCCGACATCTGGCCAGTGGGCGCAGATGCGCGGCGACCTCCCTGCCGCCGGAGTGGGGCGGAGAGCCTCGCGCCCACGCGGTAGCCGCGATCGGTAACCCGGAACGCTTTCGTGCCACCTTGGAGGCGCTCGGGGTCTGTGTCGATCTGCGCGCACTACCGGACCATCAGCCATTGTCTGCGGCGGATTTGCAGTTTCCCGATAGGCTGCCGGTGGTGATCACGGATAAAGACGCAGTGAAATGTGAGGCTTTGGCCGACCCGCGTGTGTGGGTTCTCGAAGTGCGGGCAGAATTGGCTCAAGAGGGCAGGATAAAGCTGTTGTCAGAGCTTAATAAGTTGGTTAAAAAAAGCACAGTATTGTGATGATATGAAAAGTTTTTATTGTGTCATACCCGCCCGCTACGGCGCCTCTCGTCTGCCGGGTAAGCCGCTGTTAGAGATCGCCGGCGAACCCATGATCGCGCATGTGTTGCGAGCGGCTTCGGCCAGTCGGGCCGCGGCGGTTGTGGTGGCGACGGATCATGCCGAGATCGCCGATCGAGTAGCCGCCGCCGGGGGCAAGGCCTGCATGACTGCCGCTGGCCATGCCTCCGGCACCGACCGGCTCGCTGAGGTG
>JBFHML010000057.1:0-14225 GCA_041594335.1 Porticoccaceae bacterium | reverse complement strand
GGATGGACCACTCGGGGATGGATCACTCGGGGATGGATCACTCGGGGATGGATCACTCGGGGATGGATCACTCGGGGATGGATCACTCGGGGATGGACCACTCGGGCCACGCAGGTCATGAGATGACTTTCGATGCGCAGGGCATGGTCATGAATACGAACAGCGATCGTTTGCCCCCCGGATGTCCAGCCGTGCGCCGCGATTATGCGTTCACCGTGCGCGCTGGAACCCACTATGCTCAGGCTTTTCCCGGCGATGTGTTCGGGTTGAGTCAGCACGAGTTTCGGGTGGAGCCTTGCAGTCGGGTGACCTTCACCTTCATCAACGAGGATGCCATTCGGCACCAATTCATGATTCACAACCTCCCCCGCAATCTCTATCCCCAGGGAATGTTCCATCTGGAGGCGGCGGGGGGGGCTTCCAAAACTGGCACCCTGATCATGCCCAGTGGCAACAAAACCTACTTGGTGCATTGTGACATTGCACAGCACATGGAGCAGGGGATGAAGGGTCAGGTGGTCGTCGGTAGCGGTAGCGGGGATCTCAGCAGTGTGCCGGGGATCACCGGGCGATTTCGAGTGGATGCCTATCGCGATCCCGGCCAACTCGTACTGGCTGCAGCTGGTGGATTTGTGCTGACTTGGTTGGCGCTGGGGTGGTGGCGGACACGGGCTAGACGTAGTTGACGCATGGTGGACTCCATCTCTCTGCCGGGCTGTGCTGGCCGGTTGAACTAGGCTTCAATAGTCCCGCCGCGATGGCTTGAGTAGCTGTCGGCGGACGGCCTGTGTGGGGTCGGCCGTTGGCATACCCGCGAGTAAGAGGCGGATCTCGTTACGTTCAATCGCACCGCCTTGCAGTAATCGATCAGCGATCCGCGTCAGGTAGGGTCGGTGGTCATCGTGCCCTACGACGCGCCGGGCATCAGCAGCCAGCTGATCCAGCGCTTCGGGTTGGCGGTGACGGCTATCTACGTCGGCGAGTTCTCGGAACCGCAGGCGCAGGGCTTCCAGTAATAACAGTGATCGTATCGCCATTCGGTAGTCTTCTCCGCCGTCGACCTGCTCGAACGGAACGCGCTGGTGCAGCGCTTGTGCGGCCGGCCCGCCGAAAAGGATGCGGACGGTGACCTGGGTCTGGCACAGGGCCTCGGGCCAAAGTTGCCGAGGATCTCCACGGCATTGCAGTAAAGATTCCAGGGCCCGGTTGGGTTGGAACTGCACGTGATTGCGGGGGCCCTGTCCGCCGGTATCGTCTAGGGTGGCGCGTAACACCTCACGTCGGTAGTAGTGCGAGACGAGAACGTGCCCGGCCTCGTGGTGGGCGATGACTTCCCGGGAGACGTTGGCCGGCGTGCCCGGTAACAGATGTTCGATATGGGGTATTCGGATTTTATCCATCGATGCCTCGGCCTGTCGCCGGTGCGGGTTGCGGCTCGAGCCGGTCAATCGGCGAGACGCGTCCGTCCCCATGGTGCGCTCTGCTAGACTATTTGCCAACCGCCTGCCCGTAATTTCAGCGCCGCCATGTCTGACGCCAGTCACCCCCTGTTGATGACCGCCCTCGCGACGTCGGGTGCCAGCAGCCGGAGTTTTGCTCACCGACACCGCGCGACTTATCTTCCTGGGGCGCCGGAACAACTGCTCTGGGTGGCGACAGGTGCTGACCCCGACGGCGGGGTGCGCTTGGCCATCGCGCCTGGATCCGATGCCGACGGCCCGGTATCTGCCACGCTGTCGCCGGAGGCGTTGGTGCAGCGTTACGGAGCTATCCAGATCGCGCTCAACCGACCACTCCTATTGGCGCCGGTCACGGTGGCTAAACCTTGGGGCCGGGAGATCTGGTTTACGGGCATCGAGGCGCGTGGTCAGGCTGGGGTGTACGGTGAGGGGGGGATCCTGCCACTACCCTGGTTGCTGGAGGTGGCTGCTCCTGAGGTGCTGGGTGTCGAATCTAGTGCGCTGAACTTATTAAAGATTCTTGATCCGCTGCCAGAGCCGGTGTACGGCGACCTGTACTTCGAGCTGCATGAGGAAAAGCGCGAGGTGTACGTGGTCACCGCGGTCGATCGGCGTTGTTGGCCGAATGGTGTAGGGGCCATTCGCTACGGCTTTGATCCTGCGGTACGCGCCCATTACCCCAGCGACGCGGCCTTTCGACGCGCTTACCTGGAGTCCGTACAGGCCTACGAGGCGGTTCGTGACCGGATTCAGGCAGTCGAGGATTCCTGGCGTACTGAAGAGGGTTACGGGTTGCGCGATCCGGTGCCAGCGGCGACCTCGCGACGCTGGCGTGCCGCCTTACCTCCGGATCTCCGGCGACTGGAGGCGGAGCGGCGCCGGATCATGGAAGGATTCACGCTGTTGCGGCCGCTACGGGTCGGCGATGTCGTTCAAGTCCCGCTCCGCTTGCCGCACGCATTGCAGCATGGCGTGCGCACCGTCGAATTTCAAACGCCAGTGTATGAACGGCGGATTTTGTCTTTTGCGCAGAAAGTATTAACCCAAGACCATTGGGATACGGCGGTTGCGGTGGCGCAGATGCATCTCGTTCCGCCAGAGGCGCCCGAGCGAGAGGTAGTCCAAGAGCGGCCCGGCGTGGTCCGAGAGCGGATCGTCGCGTTCGACGACTTTGTGGTCGACCGCCTGGCACTGGAATTAGGCGCCCGATGGGAGCTAGATCTGCGCGGGCACTATGGACTGGTCATGGGGATTTGTGGTCGGCCCCGAGTGGCTGGTATGCCGGTGGACGCCGAAGCTGCACTGTTGTTGCCCGCGGTCTGTGGCCGTGTCGAGGTGCGTGCGAGTGACGCGCCCGCCTTGTTGCTGATCGCCCGCCCCAGGATGGGCGTCGTCGGTTGAGTGTAGCGGCTCGCTGTGGGAAGATTCGCGCCCCTTGGCTGGGGCACCGCCGTGCGGTGCAGCGGCGGGGTGGTGGGCCAATCGAATGCGAAAGTGGCGGAACTGGTAGACGCGCTGGATTTAGGTTCCAGTGGGGCAACCCGTGAGAGTTCGAGTCTCTCCTTTCGCACCATAAGATCGATTGTCAAGGCATCGGCTTTTTTGGGCCTGCGAGTGCTCATCGGGCGCTCGCCGTGTTTGCGGCAGTCGCGTGTGGGTGTCACCGCGTCCATCTCGGATCGTTGGATTGAGAATCGTGGCGATCCGTGGCAATCTGCGCGCCCCGTGTAATGGTGTGCTGCGGCGTCGATTTGCTGGCGCGCATACTTCGGACGCTGGTTGCATTCCTCCTGTGCGCCCGCGCAGCCGGGTTCCCTACATCAACCCCGATTCGATTTGAGGATAGAACATGCAGGTTTCCATCGAGACGATTTCCGGGCTCGAACGCCGACTGACTGTCGGGGTGCCTGCGGCGGAGGTCGAAGACGCCGTCAGTGAGCGTATCGAGAAAGCGGCCAAGACGGTTCGATTAAACGGTTTCCGGCCGGGCAAGGTGCCGCTCAAAGTGGTGCGCCAGCGCTTTGGCAGCGCGATTCGCCAGGAAGTCATCGGTGAGACCCTGAGCCGTACCTTCTATGATGCCGTGTCTCGCGAGGGCATTCGGCCGGCTGGGCCCCCCAAGATCGATCCGCTGCGCGACGAGCCTGGTGAGGATTTGGAATATACCGCCACTTTCGAGGTCTATCCGGAAGTGCAGTTGGGTGATTTGAGTGCGCTGGAGATCGTCAAGCCGGTCGCAACAGTCACGGAAACTGATGTCGACGCCATGATCGAGCGTCTGCGAGATCAACGGGCCAGTTGGGAGGAGGTGCAGCGTCCGGCGGCGCAGGGTGATCGGGTCAAAGTTGATTACCGCGGCACCCGTGATGGTGAGCCGGTAGAGGGAGCGAGTGCCGAGGGGGCCGAGCTTTCCCTGGGCTCTGGGCGGATGATCCCTGGATTCGAAGATGCCGTGGTCGGCATGGGTGCCGGTGACACCAAGACGGTGGCGCTGACCTTTCCGGAGGATTATCAACAGGAGGCGCTGCAGGGCGTAGAGGTCCAGTTTGAAATTGCGGTGGCTGCAGTCACCGAAAAGCGCTTGCCAGCGGTCGATGCCGAGTTTCTCAAGGCTTTTGGGATCGAAGACGGAGATCAGGAGCGTTTCCGCAGCGAAGTACAGCGGAACATGGAGCGAGAACTCAACAACGCTTTGCGCAGCAAGCTGAAGAGCCGGGTTTTGGCCCAATTGCTGAAAACGCATGAGGTGGAGCTCCCGCAGGCCTTGGTCGGTGAGGAGATCAAGGTGGTGCGTCGTCAGATGGTGGCGCAATTCGGTGGCGGCGCCAGCTTCGATGAAAGCATGTTGCCGGACGATTTGTTCGCCGATCAAGCGCGCAGACGTGTGAAGCTCGGGTTGATCGTCGCCGAAATCATCAAGGCGGCAGAAATCCAGGTCGACCAGGAGCGGGTGCGCGAGCGGGTTGCAGAGATCGCTGCCGGCTACGAGGATCCAGAGCAGGTCATGCGGTATTACCTCTCCAACGAGGAGGCACTCAACGCGCTGCAGGGGACCGTCATGGAAGATCAAGTGGTCGATCATCTGCTCGCTGGGGCCCAGGTAGTAGAAGAAGCCTTGGATTACGAGGCCGCGGTCAAACCAGATGCGCCGGAAGCGGGCGATGACGATTGATCTCGGACGCCGGGTGAGCCTTGCCCGGCGCCCGATCGCGGTTACAATCCAGACACCTTGCGTTGCTCAGGACTCCAGATTCCATGCACGATAGTTTCGGCACTCGTACTCCAATCACCGGCGCCGGCGGGCTAGTGCCGATCGTCGTCGAGCAGACTGCGCGCGGAGAGCGCTCTTTCGATATTTATTCGCGACTACTCAAGGAGCGGATCATTTTCATCGTCGGTCCGATTGAGGACTACATGGCGAACCTGGTGGTGGCGCAGCTGCTCTTTCTGGAAGCGGAGAATCCAGAGAAAGACATTCATCTGTATATCAACTCGCCGGGAGGCTCGGTCACGGCCGGCTTGTCGATTTATGACACCATGCAATTTGTGCGGCCGGACGTCAGCACGATGTGTATCGGCCAGGCTGCCAGCATGGGGGCTTTTTTGCTTGCCGCAGGGGCTGTGGGGAAGCGCTACTCGCTGCCCAATTCGCGCTGCATGATTCACCAGCCCAGTGGCGGCGCCCAGGGCCAGGCGTCCGACATCCATATTCATGCCCAGGAAATCCTGAAAATACGCGGTCGATTGAACGAATTGCTGGCGCAACATACCGGCCAGTCCGTGGAGCAGATCGCGCTGGATACGGAGCGCGATCGCTTCCTGAGCGCGGGGGAAGCCCGCGAGTACGGTTTGGTCGATCAGGTCGTTACGGCCCGGGCCTGACTATCCTTTACCCCCCGGTGGATTGGTGATAACGTCCAGCGGCATGGCAATCGAGAGAGCGAGATGGGGATACACCCGTGACAGCCAAGGGTGATGACCGCGATAACGGAAAGCTGCTGTATTGCTCCTTTTGCGGCAAGAGCCAGCATGAGGTGCGCAAGCTGATTGCCGGACCTTCGGTATTCATCTGCGACGAATGCGTCGATCTGTGCAACGATATTATTTCCGAGGAAATCCAGGACGATGCGTCCGGAAGTGGCGGCGATCGGCTGCCCACTCCCAAGGAAATCAACGATATCCTGGATCAGTACGTCATCGGCCAGGCGCGTGCCAAGAAGATCTTGGCAGTCGCCGTCTACAACCACTACAAGCGGTTGGAGATGGGCGGGCGCAAAGTGCGGCACGATGTCGAACTCGGCAAGAGTAATATCCTGTTGATCGGGCCTACCGGTAGCGGCAAGACACTGCTTGCCGAAACCTTGGCTCGCTTGCTCAACGTGCCCTTTACGATTGCCGACGCCACCACCTTGACGGAGGCGGGTTACGTCGGTGAAGACGTTGAAAATATTATCCAGAAGCTGCTGCAGAAATGTGATTACGATGTCGAGAAAGCGCAGCGTGGAATTGTTTATATCGATGAAATCGATAAGATTTCTAGGAAATCCGACAATCCTTCAATCACGCGAGATGTTTCCGGCGAAGGTGTTCAGCAAGCCCTGCTGAAGCTCATTGAAGGTACGGTTGCCTCCGTTCCTCCGCAGGGCGGGCGCAAGCATCCTCAACAGGAATTCCTGCAGGTCAATACCAACAATATCCTGTTTATTTGTGGTGGCGCTTTTTCGGGGCTGGAAAAAATTATTCAGCAGCGTTCCGAGAAGGGTGGCATCGGATTTGGCGCCACCGTACGTTCCGGTAATGACAAGCGTAATATCGGTGAACTGCTTGCTGCGGTGCAACCTGACGACCTGGTTCGCTTCGGGCTGATTCCAGAGTTCGTGGGGCGTATGCCCGTGGTGGCAACCCTCGATGAGCTCGACAAGGACGCGCTGATCAATATCCTCATCGAGCCCAAGAACTCATTGGTCAAGCAATATGGCCTGTTGTTCGAGATGGAAGGGGTAGACCTGGATATTCGCCGTGATGCTTTGGATGAGATCGCCGAACGCGCCCTTGAGCGGAAGACTGGGGCGCGAGGTTTACGGTCCATTCTCGAAGGCGTGTTGTTGGACACCATGTACGAGCTGCCTTCGTCCTCGGATGTTCAGAAAGTGGTGATCGATGGTGCCGTCATTCGCGGCGAATCTCACCCGCTACTGGTCTACGAAAACAGCGACAGCCCCAAGGCGGCCAGTGACGAGGGCTGATCTGCGGATCTCGCCGAATAGCTTTCATGATGCCGTTTGTCGTCGGCCTGTAGACCTTGCACTGGGAGGCCTACAGGCTTCCTCCCCTTGAATTACCGCAAACCGGGGGCTCAGTCCCCGGGCAGCCCACTTGTGATTGCCGTACCTGCCCCCCATATAGCAAACTGAACCCGTCCCCCACGGAGCCCGGTGTAATGACCCAGCAGAATCTTCAAGAGACTGGCGCCCAGCGTCTGCCGATGCTGCCCCTCAGGGACGTCGTGGTCTACCCTCACATGGTAGTACCACTGTTCGTCGGGCGTGAGAAATCGATCCTGGCGCTCGACGCCGTGATGTCGCTGCACAAACAGATTGTCTTGGTTGCCCAGAAAGACGCTGCTATTGATGATCCCTCGGTCACCGATGTCTACCAGACCGGCACCCTCGCGACGGTTCTGCAGATGCTCAAGCTCCCGGACGGCACGGTGAAGGTTCTGGTCGAGGGTAGCGAGCGCGTGCATATCGACCAGATCGACGCAGCGGGTGATTTCCCGCAAGCAGAATATCGTCTGGCGACAGGGGGCGAGGAGGCGCTGACTGGAGCCGAGTCGAGCGCCTTGCAGCGGGCGCTCAATGTGCAGTTCGAGCAATATGTCAGCGCGGGCAAGAAGGTTCCTGCAGAAGTGGTGACCATGGTGGCGGGCATCGAAGATGCCGGGCGCCTCGCGGATACCATCGCGACGCACATGGCGCTATCGCTCGAACAGAAGCAGGAGATTCTCGAGCTATTTGATATCCGGGCACGTATGGATCATGTGTTGCGACTGATCGAATCCGAGCTCGAAGTGTTGAAGGTAGAGCAACGGATCCGCGGTCGAGTTAAAAAGCAGATGGAAAAAAGCCAGCGCGAGTACTATCTCAATGAGCAGATGAAAGCCATCCAGAAAGAGCTCGGTGAGGGTGAAGACGGACCAAATGAAATACAACAGTTAGAGAAGCGGATCAGCGAGTCGGGAATGCCGAAGGCTGCCTTAGACAAGGCCAATGCGGAATTGGGCAAGTTGAAAATGATGTCGCCAATGTCCGCAGAAGCTTCGGTGCTGCGTAGTTACATCGACTGGATGGTGAACGTGCCCTGGCGTCAGCGCTCCCGCGTCAAGCACGATCTGGCCCGTGCCGAACGAATCCTCGATGAAGATCACTACGGCCTGGAGGAAGTCAAAGAGCGGATTATCGAGTTTCTTGCCGTGCAAAAGCGCGTCAAAAAACTGAAGGGGCCAGTGTTGTGCCTGGTCGGGCCTCCCGGCGTCGGTAAAACTTCTTTGGGGGAATCGATCGCGCGCGCGACGGGCCGCAAGTTCGTACGGATGTCCCTCGGGGGCGTCCGCGACGAGGCCGAGATTCGCGGCCACCGGCGGACCTATATTGGCTCCCTGCCGGGCAAACTCCTACAGCGGATCGCCAAGGTCGGTGTGCGTAATCCCTTGTTTTTGCTGGATGAGGTCGACAAGATCGGCATGGATCATCGCGGCGACCCGGCTTCGGCATTGCTGGAGGTGCTGGACCCCGAGCAGAATCACACCTTCAACGATCATTATCTGGAAGTCGACTATGACCTTTCTGAAGTGTTGTTCATCTGCACTTCGAATTCCTTGAACATTCCGGCGCCGCTCCTCGATCGCATGGAGGTGATTCGCATTCCCGGCTATACCGAGGATGAAAAGGTCAAGATCGCTCAGCGATATCTGTTGCCTAAACAGCGCACGGCTAACGGCCTGCGGGAGTCCGAGTTGATCGTCGAAGAGGCCGCGATTCGCGACATTGTGCGCTACTACACGCGGGAGGCGGGCGTCCGAGGGCTGGAGCGCGAGGTTGCCAAGATCGCGCGCAAGGTGGTGACCAAGCACGTACGGGCCGGGCAATCTGAAACCTATAGTGTAGGGCCGGACGATCTCGAAGAATTGCTCGGCGTGCGCAAATTCGACTATGGCAGAGCGGAAGAGGATAACCAGATTGGCCAGGTCACGGGGTTGGCCTGGACATCGGTCGGCGGAGAGCTGCTCACCATCGAAGCCTCGGCGACACACGGCAAAGGCAGCGTCGTGAAGACCGGTTCACTGGGCGATGTGATGCAGGAATCGATTCAGGCGGCGTTGACGGTGGTGAGAAGTCAGTCGCAAATGCTGGGTATTCCGCGTGGCGCGCACCGCCGGACGGACTTGCATATCCACGTACCCGAGGGAGCGACGCCGAAGGATGGCCCCAGCGCCGGCATTGGTATGTGTACCGCGTTTGTCTCGGTTTTTACGGGCATCCCGGTTCGCGCGGATGTGGCGATGACCGGCGAAATCACCTTGCGCGGTCAGGTCCTCAAAGTCGGTGGGCTCAAGGAGAAATTACTCGCAGCCCACCGGGGCGGTATTAGTACCGTGATTATTCCTCATGACAATGCGCGTGACTTGAAAGAAATCCCGGATAACATTAAGGCCGACTTGGATATTCGTCCGGTCAAGTGGATTCATGAAGTGCTACAGATCGCATTGGCGCATATGCCGGAGCCACTATCCGACGAAGAATATATGGCTGGAGATCAGGAGGAGCCGCGTTCGGAAGACTCCGGGAAAGTGGTTGGAAATACCAGTTTGAGCAGACATTGAGGCGATTCAGCGCCACGTCCTTGACCCCGCTCAAGGGCGCTTGGTATAAAGCGCGCTCGCCGTCCTTATGCAGCATTGGTCCGGGCTAGCGACCGAGGGGCAGCTACAATTTGAAACGCAGATAACAAGAGGGATATCGTGAACAAATCCGATTTGATCGATAGGATTTCAGAGTCCGCCGACATTTCCCGCGCGAGTGCAACCCGGGCTTTGGATGCCGCGCTTTCCGGAATCGTGGGCGCGTTGAGCAAGGGCGATCCCGTTTCCATTGCCGGTTTTGGCACTTTTTCGGTAAAACATCGGCCAGCTCGTTTGGGACGCAATCCGCGCACCAATGAAGAGATCGAGATTGCGGCCTCTAATGTGCCCGGGTTCAAGGCTGGAAAGGCTTTCAAAGACGCCGTTAATTGATCGGTTAGCGACAGCTTCCGAACCGAGGCGCAGAGAAATCATGCGCCTTTTTTTTGTCTGACTGACAAAAGGTCGACGATTCCGATGTTGCAGGATTTTCGAGCAGGGATTGGAAAGCACGGCAAGTGGTTGGTTGTGCTGATTGCCATCCCTTTTGCGTTTTTTGGGGTCGAGACCCTCTTTTTCAGCGGTGCCTCGGTCGAAGAAGTGGCACGAGTGGATGGGGAACGCATCAGCCGTTTGGAGCTCGAGCAGGCGGTGCAGCGTCAGCGTTCCTTTCTGCTACAGCGCTTCGGTGACATTGATCCTGCCGTAATCGATGAGGAGATGCTACGCGGCCCTGCGCTGGAAAGCCTGGTAACTACCCGCGCCCTGGCCAATCGCGCCCGGGCGGAAGATATGGGAGTTGCCCCCGAGTTGATTGCCAGGGTGCTGAAGGATGCCCAGCTTTTTTGGATTGATGGCAAGTTCTCGCAAGACAGTTATCTCGTTTACCTACGTCAAATGGGGTATACCCCGCAGACCCACAATCGCTTCTTGGCTCGTGAAATTCTCGTCAGCCAATTGGCTCGGGGGCTGACGCAAACGGCATTCGTGACCCCGCCGGAGTTGTCTCGGGCCGTGGCCATACTGGAGGAAACTCGTGATTTCAGCTATTTGAGCCTGCCCTTGGGAGAACTGCGGGAAGAAGTGGAAATCACCGACGCGCAAGTCGAGCAATACTATCGGGACAATGCCGAGCAATTTACCATCCCCGAGCGGGTGGTGCTCAATTACGTTGAGTTGTCGGAACAAGCGATGGCAACGGAGGTTGTCGTCGACGATGAAGCGGTGCGCGCGCGCTACGAGGATCGGGTTAAGGCCGCAGAGGCAGCGAGCCAATCTATCGTCGCCCAAATATTTGTACGCCCCCAAGAGGATGGCTCCCATACCGAGAAGCTCGAACGAATCTCGCGGGCATTGGCGGAGGGCGAGGCATTTTCGGTATTGGCGGCAACGGAGAGCGAAGATCCCTTGAGCGCGGAGAACGGAGGGGAGATCGGGCCCTATGTGCCAGAGGATTTTCCGCCGAGGCTTCGCGAAGTGATCGAGGGATTGGAAATTGGCGCAGTTTCGACGCCGGTTGAGACGGACCAGGGATGGCACATCTTGTCGCTAGTTCGGGAAGATCGACCGGAAGTCGCTCCGTTTGAGGAGGTGCGCGACGAACTTCGCGCAGAAATCGCTGCGGAGAAGGCGCGCGAGCAGTTTGGTGAGCAGTTGGCGCAATTGGAAGAACTGGCCTATACCAGCGCAGACCTCTCGATCGTCGCTGAGCAACTGGCGTTGCCGCTACAAGTCTCTGAACCGCTGACGCGTAGTGGCGGAGAGGGTTTGGGTGCCGATCCCAAGGTGTTGTCCGCAGCATTCAGTGAGCCGGTGCTTGACGAGGGGTATGCGAGCCCGGTGCTGGAACTGGCTACGGGGCGGGCTGTAGTTGTCGAGCTGAAAGAGCGCCACCCGCCGACAGTGCAGCCGCTTGAGGTCGTGCGCGCGGAGATAGTCGAGCAGATGGCAGCCGAGCGCGCGACCGCGTTGGCTGGCGAGCGGGCTGCTGAACTACGTAAACGCCTCGATGCCGGCGAGCCGATTGCCGAGGTTGCTGCGGACGCGGATCTGGAGTGGCACGCCCACCTTGACGTCGGGCGTTATGATCAGCAATTCGATCGGGCGTTGCTCGAGTCCGTGTTTTCGGCAGCTGCCAGAGGATCGTTGCCCATTTCGGGAGTTGTTGCTCGGGCGGAAGCGGTCGATGTCTTTCAGGTAAAGGCAATTCATCCTGGCCAACTGGAGGCGCTGCCCGAGGCGCGACAACGGGAGCTGCAGCAGGCACTGTCGGGCGCTCGCGCGAGCCGGGAGTTCAATGCTTATGAGGAGTTGGTGGTGGCCGCTGCGGACGTAGAAGTCCGGGAGATGAGTGACCAGAGTCGCTAAAGTGCCTGAGCAGGCGGCATCGACTGATCGAGCGAGATCGGATCCCAGATCGGTTCACGGGCCAAGGTCACGGCGGCTACGAAGCGCTGTGCCGCTTGCTGCGGGAGCACGAGCCGATGAGGGCCCTGCGGCGGCGTGACGTCGAGCTTGAGGCCCGTATTGAGTCGTTTGAGCAACGCATAGTCGATATCAGCCAGCTGCGCCGCGCGGCTCAGACTAATTTGTCCCGGTAGTTCCAGGGTGGCTAGACGCCGCGGCTCGATGCGTGCCGGTGGCCGTAATTCTCCTGCCAATTCCGTCTCGCGAAAGAGTTGCGCCAACGCGAGAAACCGAGGGACATAGGCTTCGGTCTCGGGCGGCAGTTCGAGGGCCCAAAAATCGGTGTCCTTTCCAGCCGTCAGATTCGCCAAGATGGCCCGTTCGACGCGGCCCTCGCCACAATTGTAGGCAGCCAGCGAGAGTAGCCAATCACCGCCAAAACGGCGGTTCAGATAGATCAGGTACGAGATGGCGGCGTCTGTCGAGCGGACGAGATCATTGCGCCCGTCGTACCATCGATTGCGTTTCAGTCCTAGGCGGTCGGCCGTCGTGGCGGTAATCTGCCAGAGGCCGGCTGCGCCGCTTGGGGAAACCGCCAACGGATCATAGGCGCTTTCCACGAAGGGTAAGAGCGCCAGTTCGGTGGGCAGTCCGCTTTCGATGAGCCGGCGAGTCACATACGGGAGATACAGCGCCGCTTCGTTGAACGTTCTGGCAACTGCGTAACTGTGTTTTCGGTAATATCGGAGCGAGGCGTGGACCGCGGGCTGTGGATATCGGCGCAGCGCAAATGACATCCCGTCTCGCAATGCGGTCCAGGTATCAAAGCGAGCCGGTTCCGAGTCGACGGCTTTGGGCTGTTCCTGCATCGCGGGAAGTAGGCGGGCAGACAGCTCATTGAGCTCCCGATCTCCGCGCGCTATGGAAATTAACCTCAGCGGGTCCAGCGCCGTTGTGGGTTCGGTCTGAGGCGCTGCTGTGGCACTCAGCGGTAGGCAGGCAAGCAGGCATTTCCAGGCAAAACGTGGGTGTCGGCCCCGAGTTCTCATCGACGGTGTGTCTCCAGCAGCGTAGCAGCGTCGGATGAATGAGGTCTCAGCCTGTCCTGGTGAGCCCTGTGCAGCGGAGGCTGCTAGGGTATCCGACCGGATTGGTGCCAGAATTTTAGCGCCCATGGCTGCTGGCGGCAAATCCGGGGTTGGACTGGCCCTTCGACCACAGGTGTTGGCACGGTGGTCGTGGCGATCCAAGCCCGATTTACCGATAATAGGCTACCCACTCAGCGCCAGTAAGGGAGCGAGGCCGGCGCGTGCGAATAACCCAACAGATTCAGCGCCATTACCAGGTAGCCGCCCCTGCGGCTGCGCAGCGGACTATGCAGGAATGGTTCGCGTCTCCAGCGGGCACGGCGTTACTCGAGGCGGAGCGTCTAGGGTGCAGCGCTTTACCGGCTCCTGTAGGCTTTCGCCTTGCGCATTTGGGCGTGGCGCCTGGATTCGGCGTTGGGGATTGTTTTCCGCAACCGTGCAGGTTTTCTCTGACGGTGGCAGTGGGAGAGGACGTAGATTGTTTGACGGCTTTTGACGCGTTGCCGCTGCCGTCGAATACGCTCGACGTCGTGGTGCTTCACCATGTGCTGGACTTTTCGCGCCGTCCCCACGCAGTGCTGACCGAGGCTGCGCGTACGCTGCGACCCGGGGGGCGATTGGTGTTGCTGGCTTTCAATCCGTTCGCTCCATTTGGCCTCCACAAATGGATTGCCGCGCCTTGGAGTAGCGATAATGTGTGGCGGCATAACAGCTTGCGAAAATCGCGGGTTATCGATTGGCTGACCCTATTGGGCTTTGGCGTAGAGAACAGCGGGCAGTCGCTACACTGGCGGTGGTCGTTGCTCCGCCGGGGGCTGGGGTTCTATCTCATCGCGGCGACCAAAAGAGCGGTTCCGGTGCAGCCGGTTCCGCCTCGACCCTGGTTGCGCAGCGCAATCTTATTGGGTAACCCGGTGGCAGGTCGTGCGCGCGCCGCGAGTAGAAGAGGGCGAGAGTTTGGTTGAAATGCCGCACAAACGTGTCGAGATGTTTACGGATGGGGCCTGCCGTGGCAACCCGGGTGCCGGCGGTTGGGGTGTGGTGCTGCGTTACGGCGGTCGAGAAAAAACCCTCTACGGAGGCGAATCCCATACGACGAATAATCGCATGGAATTGACCGCGGCAATCGAAGGGTTGGCTGCACTGAAGGAGGGTTGTGCGGTCGTTCTTACGACGGATTCCCAGTATGTACGACAGGGAATCACCCAATGGTTAGCCAATTGGAAGGCGCGCGGTTGGCGCACAGCGGCGAAAACTCCGGTAAAAAACCAGGATCTTTGGCAGCGTCTTGATGAGTTGGCGCGCCGTCACCAAGTGGAATGGCACTGGGTGAAGGGGCATAGTGGACACCGAGAAAATGAGCTTGCCGAT
>JBFHML010000056.1:0-14460 GCA_041594335.1 Porticoccaceae bacterium | reverse complement strand
CCCGGCGAGGCCGGCTCGGCCAACGCACGGTTCCATGGCGCCATGTCCAAGCCGCATCGTCAACCGTGACATCGCCACAGGCGACGAGTTCGGCGTGCATGGCGAATTGGCCCGAGTTTTGCCCAGAAACTGGAGAATAGCCCGCGCCTGGAAATCTGCCCGGCGTTGCTGTTTCAATGGGGACACCTTGCGGCCTTGCCAGGCACAACAGCTCCCGCGCTGCGAGCGCTCATCGGCGATACGAGTGGACTGAAACATGTGTGGCATCTGTGGTGAAATTCGACATGACGGCGAACCCGTAGCGCTGGCGCGCATCGAGCGCATGAAGGCCGCGATGGTTTCGCGTGGCCCCGACGAGGGCGGCACCTTTGCGATCGACAACCGGGCATTCGGGCATCGGCGGCTCATGATCATGGATCTTTCCGCCCACTCCCAACAACCGATGGTCGACCCCGGACTTGGGCTCGGCCTCGTCTTCAACGGTGCCATCTACAACCATCCTCAGCTGCGCGCGGAGCTGACCGAGCTGGGCTATCAATTTTTCTCCGAGGGCGATACCGAGGTCGTGCTCAAGGCCTATCACGCCTGGGGCGCCAATTGTCTCCAGCGGTTTCACGGCATGTTTGCATTCGCGATCTGGGAGCGGGATAGCGGGCGCACTTTTCTCGCTCGAGATCGACTGGGCATCAAACCGCTCTATTACAGCGCGGACGCGCGTCGTTTCCTCTTTGCCTCCACCCTGCCCGCCCTACTCGCCGCAGGGGGCATCGACACCGCGATCGACCCCGTCGCGCTCAATCATTACTTGAGTTTTCACTCCGTGGTGCCACCACCGCGAACCATGATCCGCGGGGCACGCAAACTGCCACCGGCGCACTACATGACAGTGACGGCAGACGGTCACATTGAACAGCGGCAATATTGGTCGCTCCAATTTCGCCACGACACCGCACGCAGCGAGCCGGAATGGCGTGAAGGGTTGCTGGAAGCGCTACGCACCGCGGTACGCCGCCGGCTGGTGGCGGCCGTAGACGTCGGCGTGTTGCTCTCCGGCGGCGTCGACTCCAGCCTGTTGGTCGGACTCATCGCGGAAGCCGGCATCAGCCGTTTTCGCACGTACTCGGTGGGCTTCGAGACCATCGGTGAGGAAGCCGGAGATGAATTCCAGTATTCCGATATCGTCGCCGAGGCTTTTGCGACAGATCACCAACGCATCCGCGTCTCCTCACGCGAGTTGCTGGAACAACTACCCGCTGCCATCGCCGCCATGGCCGAACCCATGGTGAGTCATGACTGTATCGGGTTTTACCTGCTCTCCCGAGAGGTGTCGCGCACCTGCAAAGCGGTGCAGAGCGGCCAGGGGGCCGACGAAGTCTTCGGTGGTTATCACTGGTACCCGCCCATGAGGGACGCCACACATCCCTTCGAAACCTATCGTCAGGCGTTCTTCGACCGCGATTTCGCCGAATACTGCACCGTAGTTACCGAGCCCTGGGCACAACGAGATTTTGCCTCGGAGTACGTGAAGGCGGTGTTCGACCACCCGGGCGCAGAGGATTCGGTAGACAAAGCGCTGCGTATCGATACCACTGTGATGCTGGTCGACGACCCGGTAAAGCGGGTAGACAACATGACGATGGCCTGGGGACTAGAGGCGCGCGTGCCCTTTCTGGATCACGAGCTCGTGGAGTACGCGGCCACCATGCCACCGGCTCTCAAGATCCGCGGTGGCGGGAAATACCTACTCAAGGAGGCCGCGCGCCAGGTGATCCCCGCGGCGGTGATCGACCGACCGAAGGGATATTTTCCGGTACCGGCACTCAAATACCTACGCGGCGACGTACTGGACTATGTCCGGGAAGCGCTACTCAGCACCCGCGCCCGGAACCGGGGCCTGTTTCGTCGCGAGTACCTGGATCTGCTGCTGGAAAATCCAGAGGCGCACATCACGCCATTGCGCGGCGCCAAACTCTGGCAAATCGGTTTATTGGAAAACTGGTTCCAGACCCACGGAATTTGAGAACATGGAGACGGCCTACCGCGAGGAGGACCGCAATGTCTAAGCAGATTTCGCTTTACTGCGGCTGGGGGCGAATCATCTTCGCCCAAACCTTCGACGACCCAGAGCTGATCGCATCCGAGATGGTGCGGGAACGCCCGGGACAACGCGATATCGCCGCCTATGTCAGCAACCCCCATGTCGTGTTGTCCTACGCGCCACAGCAGCTCTTCCTGGATCCTTCCGACATGCTGCGCCTCCGGCTCGATCACTTTGAGCCCGAATTCTCCGATGCCATCCATATCCGGCGCATCGAACGGGAGACCGAAGCCGAAGCCATCAACGACCTCTATCTCAAGCGCGACATGGTGCCATCGGATGCCAATTTCATCTGGCGCCAACGCCACTCGGAGAAAGTCATCTTCCTGGTCGCCGTAGATCCCCATAGCAACCGGGTGGTGGGCACGGTAACCGGGGTCGACCACGCCACAGTGTTTAGCGACCCGGACAACGGCTCTAGCCTTTGGTGTCTGGCGGTCGATCCCACCGCGCTACTGCCCGGAATCGGTCAGGCTCTGGTCTGCGCGTTGGCCCGTCATTTTCAGGAGGCGGGGCGATCCTTCATGGACTTGTCAGTCATTCACAGCAACACCCAGGCGAAAGCCCTGTACGACAAGCTCGGCTTCAAACCGGTCCAAGTATTCGCTGTGAAAAACAAGAACGCGTACAACGAAACCCTGTTCATCGGGCCAGAAGTCGAGGAGGACCTCAACCCCTATGCGCGCATCATCGTCGACGAGGCCCGCAGCCGCGGGATCGCCGTGGATGTGCTCGACGGCAAAGAAGGCTACTTCCGCCTCTCCCTGGGCGCCAAAAGCGTGGTGTGCCGGGAATCGCTCAGCGAACTGACCAGCGCGATCGCCATGAGCCGCTGCCAGGACAAATACGTGACCCACCGCTGGTTGAACAAGGCGGGGCTGCGAACACCGAGCTTTCAA
Source organism: Porticoccaceae bacterium (assembly GCA_041594335.1). Lineage (GTDB taxonomy): Bacteria > Pseudomonadota > Gammaproteobacteria > Pseudomonadales > Porticoccaceae > JAGPUQ01. The sequence goes on along the minus strand of JBFHML010000056.1, from coordinate 11,463 downwards.
TTGGCCGGTAGCGCCGAAGAAAATCAGGCTTTTCTTGAGGAACATGCCCAGGTCGTCGTCAAGCCGACCATCGGCGAACAGGGCAAGGGTATTACCGTCGGTGTCGACAATGCGTCCGATTTGGCGGCAGCGATTGCGCTGGCCACGCGATTCAGCGAGCGGGTACTGCTCGAATCCTGTCACCCCGGCCAGGATTTGCGCGTCGTGGTCATCAATAACCGCGTGGTGGCGGCCGCGATCCGTAAGCCCGCACAAATCCGCGGCGACGGTGTCCACAACGCCCGCGTCCTGATAGAAAAGCAGAGCCGGCGACGCGCATCGGCCACGGGCGGGGAGAGTCGCATCCCGCTGGACGAAGAGACCGAACGCCGCCTAGCCGCCAGCGGATATGGCCTGGACTCCGTGATCCCGGCCGGTGAACATGTCGAGGTGCGTAAAACCGCTAACCTGCATACTGGCGGTACCATCCACGACGTGACCTCGATACTCCACCCCAAGCTGGTCGAGGCTTCGGTACGAGCGGCGCGACGTTTGGACATCCCGGTCGTGGGCCTGGATTTCATGGTCCGTGCCCCAGACCAGCCCGAATATGTCATCATCGAGGCCAATGAACGGGTGGGGCTCGCCAACCATGAGCCCCAACCCACCGCCGAATACTTTATCGATCTGCTGTTCCCGCTATCGCACAAGAACGCGCGCCGCGATCCGGTCTATGGACCGGAGGAAAAGGATTCCCAACCCCCGGCTGGGAACCAGATCCTGCAAGAGAGACCATGATTCAATCGGAACGCATCATTACCACCCTGCTGGATCTGCTCGCCATTCCCAGCCCCTGCGGCTTTACCGACGAAATCGTCCACTATGTAGGCAAGGCGCTCGACGCCATCGACGTTAGCTATGACATGACGCGGCGCGGCACCATACGCGCCCGCCTGCCCGGCCGCTCTGGCGGCCCCGCCCGCGCAGTGGTCACCCATGTCGACACCATTGGCGCCATGGTCCGTTATATCCGGGACGATGGCCGCCTGCTGGTAGCGCCCATCGGCCATTGGTCCAGCCGATTCGCAGAAGGCGCCCGGGTCACCTTATTCAGCGAGGCGGGCAGCTACAGAGGCTGCTTGCTGCCGACACTGGATTGGGGGGTATCCCGCGATCAAGGCGTGGAGCAAGTAGCCATGGACTGGGACCACATCGAGCTACGCCTGGAAGAGGCGGTGTTCAATGCCAGTCAGGTGCGACAACTCGGCATTGAAGTCGGGGATTTCATTGCGCTGGAGAGTCATCCGGAAGTACTCGAAAACGGCTATATCATCGGCCGCAACCTCGATAACAAAGCCGGCACCGCCAGCGTTCTCGAGCTACTTCGCCACTTGGTGGAAAGCGGCACCGAAGTGACTCACGATACCTATGTGCTGTTCACTGTCAACGAAACTACGGGCGGTGGTATGGGCAGCGCCATTCTGCCCGAAGTATCGGAACTGCTCACGGTGGATTTCGAATCGGTCAAACCCACGGAAAAAAGCCCATTCAAGCGCGTCACCCTGGCGAGCGGTGACGCCAGTGGGCCCTATGATTACCATCTCACCGAGCACCTTCATCGTCTCGCCGTAGACGGCGGCATTCCCCTCCAGCAGAAATATCTCCGCGCCTACCACAGCGACGCCGCTTCCGCCCTGGTCGCCGGTCACGACGTGCGGACCGCAGTGGTTGCCTACGCTGGCGACGCCTCACACAGTATCGAGCGCACCCATATCGAAAGTTTGACCAATGTCGTGCGCATGCTCGAGGCCTACACCACTAGCGAGCCCACCTTCGCGGCAGACGCAGAAAAAATCAGTGTCGATCGCTTTTCACACCAGATTGACGCCCGCTCCCTGCCCCGCCATCGCGCCGAAGCACCGGATCCTGCCACTGTACTCGATGGCCAGCACGGTAAACGGAGCTGATTCATGCGCCATACCCTGGACGCGGACTATCTCCGCAACCGCCTGCTGGAAATGCTCGCGATCCCCAGTCCGACGGGGTTTACCAATGAGTTATCGCGCTATGTCTGCAACGAACTCACTGCGCTCGATATCGCCTACGAGCTGACTCGGCGCGGGACCATCATCGCGCATCTGCCGGGCATCGAGCGCTCTCAAGCGCGCGCCGCCGTCAACCATATCGACACCATCGGCGCCGTGGTCAACGAACTCAAGGACAATGGCCGCCTCGGCCTGACGCCCGTAGGCACCTGGTCGAGCCGCTTTGCCGAGGGCGGAAGAGTCTCAGTGTTCGCACGCGACCGCGTCTATCGCGGGCAAGTGCTCCCGCTACTCGCTTCCGGGCATGCGTTCAACGAGCGTATCGATCACCTGCCTGTGGCCTGGAACCAAATCGAGGTGCGACTCAATGAGCGCAGTCACAACCGGGATGATCTGGTCGCACTCGGCTTACGCAGTGGCGACTTCATCGCCTTTGATCCAGATCCGGAGATTTCGGAAAGCGGCTACATCAGCGCGCGTCATCTCGATAACAAAGCGGGGGCCAGCGCGCTGCTCACGGCCCTTCAAGCGATTCGCAAAAGCGGCCGGCGCCCCGCGATAGATTTGCAGGCAATCTTCACCATCACCGAGGAGGTGGGTACTGGCGCAGGCTCATCACTGTCTGCAGAGGTCGTGGAATTCGTGGGCATCGATATCGGACCGGTAGCGCCGGGACAAAACGCGCGGGAAACCGGGGTCACTTTGTGCGCGCAAGATACCAGCGGTCCATTCGATTACCACATGTTGCGCAAGCTCAAACAACTGTGTCGCGACCATGAAATCCCGTATCAAGTCGACGTTTTCCGTTACTATTATTCGGATGCCAATTCGGCCGTCAAAGCCGGTCACGACGTCCGCGACGCGCTGATTACCTTCGGCACCGACGCCACCCACGGCTACGAAAGAACCCATCTCGACAGTCTGCTTTCCATCGCCCATCTGCTGTATGAATACAGTTACAGTGAACCTTTAGCGCCCATAGCGCCTCGAAGAAGCAGCGCCGGCGACTGCGGCTAAACGCACGACCGCCCCAAGCGGCGACCGCAATCCGTCTGGGATCGCTCGACATCAAATCGTCAGACAAGCTACCCCGCAGGGGTCGGTTGAGACCGGCGCTGGCGCGCGGCGTAACCGCCAGCGGCCACCCAGCCTCTCACCATCGACAGGAGTATGACCATGGCAGTAAGCGCTCAAGATCTACCCTATTCCTTGGATGCCCTGGAACCCCACATCTCCGGGGAAACCCTCGCCTACCACCACGGCAAACACTACACCGGCTACGTCGACAAGCTCAACGCCGCCATTGCGGGTACGGACGCCGATCGACTTTCCCTAACAGAGCTGGTGTGTAAGGGCGAGGACAGCTCCTACTTCAACCACGCGGCGCAGGCGTGGAACCACGAGTTCTATTTCAACGGGCTCGGCCCAGCTACGCCCGCGGCGCCTGACGGCGCCCTAGGCAAAGCCATAACGACCCAGTACGGTAGCTATGATGCCTTTGTGGAACAATTCACAGCGCAGGCCAAAAGTGTATTTGGTTCTGGCTGGACCTGGCTGGTCCTGAATCCTGATACCGGATTGGACATCGTCAACACAGCCGATGCGCTGACGCCACTGACCGGGCCAGCTACCCCACTGCTCACCTGCGACATGTGGGAGCACGCTTATTACATCGATTACCGCAACGAAAAACCCAGGTACCTCGCTGGCTTCTTCGAGTTGATCGATTGGCACCGCGTTGCCAAGCGGTACGCGATGGCTGCTGGTTGAGTATCCATCACTGCCGGCTGCGACCGCTGCCCTCGCGTGGGGCGCCCCTTCTTGATGGCGCGCCACGCGGGGGCCATGCCCCCGCAACAGAGATACCCCGCCGCTTCCGGATGTTGTACAGCATGCGCGGGCACAGCGCCTGAGCCTGCTGCGCGGAAAGGATGATCGCTAGTGTCGAATGCGAGACGCCGATCCCGGCGAGATGCGGGAGCCCCACTTCTGTTATGCCAATGCCCGTCTGCGGGCGGACGACACCTCACAGTAAAAGCGTCGGAGTGCAGTCATCGCCGCCATGGCCTAAAATCCCGGGTTTTAGCCCGGCCGATGCTTTCGATGCCTATCCCCGCCGCTCTCGCCTGTGCGTTTCTGCTGTTTATCGGCACACTCGGCGCTGCCGACGTCTCTGCATCAACCCGGCTGCAACCGGATGAGACGCACCGCAGTACATTGCGAGAGATCGTTCGCGTCCTCGAAAAGCGCCACTATCGAAAACTGACCATCGACGACGACTTTTCGGCGGAGCTCTTCGCGCTCTATATCAAGCGGCTCGATCCGGCGCGGACCTATTTCTTGGCTAGCGACATCAGCGAACTGGCACCCTGCCAAACACGACTAGACGATGAACTGCGCGGCGCGGCGCTGGATTGCGCGTATCTGATCTACAACCGTTTTCAAGATCGACTCCACGAACGGCTGACGGCGAATCTCGCCTATCTGCAAAGCGACGCGGAGTTCGACTTCGAACGCGAGGAATCGCTCCCGCTCAATACCGACGAGCGTCCCTGGCTGGATTCGATGGCCACGGCAGACGACTACTGGCGGCGGCGCATGAAAGACAGCATGCTGCGACTGCTGCTGTCGGGCAAAGAACCAGCAGACGCCCGCGCCCTGTTGATTACGCGTTACCGCACCCAAATCGGACGGCTCGATCAACAGAGTACCGCCGATGTCTTCGACCTGTACGCTAATACCGTCGCCGGCATGTACGATCCGCATACCTCCTTTATGGACGCCCGGACCATCGAGAACTTTCAAATCAGCATGTCGCTATCACTCGAAGGCATCGGTGCCGTTTTGCAAAGTGAAGAGGAACACACCAAGGTCGTACGAATCGTCCCGGGCGGCCCTGCCGACAAGGACGGACGGCTACACGCGGGCGATCGTATCGTCGGCGTGGCTCAGGGAGAACAGGGGGAGATGGTCGACGTGATCGGCTGGCGCCTAGACGATGTCGTCGATCTCATTCGGGGCAAGAAAGGCACCCGGGTCCGTTTGGAGATCCTCCCCTCGGCGATCGGCGCGGCCGGGACTCCTCACGAAATCGCGATTGTGCGCGACGAAGTGGCACTCGAAGAGCAGGCCGCGCGTGGCGACGTGATCTTGATTCCCGACGGGGAACGCCAGGTACGTGTGGGTGTGATCACCCTCCCGACCTTCTACATGGATTTTGAGGCCTACCGTAACCACGACCAAAACTTTCGCAGCACCACCCGGGACGTGTTCAATATCTTGCAACGGTTTCGGGCCGAAGAGGTCGATGGCGTCATTCTGGATCTACGCAACAATGGTGGGGGCTCTCTCTATGAGGCCACGGCACTCACCGATCTATTCATCGATCCAGGCCCGGTTGTCCAGATCCGCCACGCCAACCGCAGCGTCTCTCTGGATCAAATGGCGGAACGCCCCGCTGTATATCGCGGACCGTTGCTCGTCATGATCAACCGTCTCAGTGCGTCGGCCTCGGAGATCTTTGCTGCCGCGATCCAAGATTACGGTCGCGGTCTCGTGGTGGGCTCCCAGAGCTTTGGCAAGGGCACGGTCCAGGTCCTGACCCCGGTGCGAGAAGGCCAACTGAAGCTCACGCAATCAAAATTCTACCGCGTCTCCGGCGACAGTACCCAGGAACGCGGTGTCTTGCCCGACATCGACTTTCCCTCTCTTTACGACCTGCAGGAAATCGGCGAAAGCGCACACGACCGCGCACTACCCTGGGACCGGATCGATGCGGTGACCTTCAACGCCTACGACCATACCCGCAGCCTGCTAGCGCCGGTAGCGCGCGCCCACACCGATCGAATTGCCCAGGATCCGGACTGGCGCCACTTGGTCGGAGAGCTTGCGTTGATCGAACACAATCGCTCGATCACCGAGCTTCCGCTCAATCGTAAAGCCCGAGAGCACATGACCCGTGAACGGGAAGAAGCGCTCCTCGCGCTGGCGAACCGACAACGCACCGCGAAGGGAGAGACCCCCTATGCGGACTTGGAAGCATGGCGCGCCGATCGCGGTAGCGGTACGGGAGAAAACGATCCGGCGACAGAGACGCCAAACGACAATTTGGCGGACAAGCCGGATCCAGGCAATGACCCGTTGCTCAAGGAGGCCACCCATATTTTGGCCGATTACCTGGATCTGCTGGCAAAACGCCAACAAAAAGTTGTCAATGGCCAGCCAGAGGCCAGGTCGTGAAAATAGTATCTTTTAATATCAATGGGATACGAGCACGACCTCATCAATTGAACGAAGTGGTAAAGCGCCACCAGCCGGATGTGATCGGGCTACAGGAAACCAAGGTAGCCGACGATCAATTTCCCCTGGAATCGATCCGAGCGCTGAACTATGACTGCGCCTATCATGGCCAGAAAGGCCACTACGGCGTCGCGCTACTGTTTCGAGAAGCGCCGATCTCCTGCATGCGAGGTTTTGTCGACGATGGCGAGGACTCCCAGCGCCGCCTGATCAAAGGCACCTTCGAGACGGCGGCTGGCCCACTCCATATTTACAATGGCTACTTCCCGCAAGGGGAAAACCGCACACACCCGACCAAATTCCCGGCCAAGGAAGCGTTCTACCGCCAGCTCGCCCACACCCTGGAAACCCAACACTCACCCGACGAACTGATCGTCGTGATGGGAGATATGAACGTCGCTCCCGAGGACGCCGATATCGGTATCGGCGAAGAGAATCGCAAGCGTTGGTTGCGCACCGGGAAATGCTGCTTCCTGCCCGAGGAGCGAGAATGGCTCGCAAAACTTTTCGGCTGGGGGTTGCGCGATACTTTTCGAGCGCATCAGGGTGATCGCAGTCTGTTCAGCTGGTTCGATTACCGTAGCCGGGGCTTCGAACAAACGCCGCCGCGCGGGTTGCGTATCGATTTGCTGCTCGCGAGCGCCGGGCTGTGCGAACGCTTGATCGGGAGCGGCATTGATCTAGACATTCGCGCGATGGAGAAGCCCTCCGATCATTGCCCAGTCTGGGCGCAGTTCGACCTCTAGGATCTGTCAACCAAATCTGGCGTTCAACCGTTATTGCCCTACCAAGGTTGAATTGCGGAAGGAGTCAGAGATGCATCGGGGAATACTCGTAACCAGCCTGTTACTCGCGAGCCTGTCGGCGGCGCCAGTTGAAGCCAGACAGGGTGAGCAGGGGCCGCGCTGGGACCGCTACCAGCATTATGATTTTCGCGATCGACACGGACATGCGCCACCGGCTAGACAATGGGGGCATCACCACCACTATTATCCTCCACACGTTATCGAGCACCACCATTACTATGGTTACCGGGATCGGCATGGGCACCGAGGGCACCATCGGCGCCATCACCATAGCCATGAGATCTACACCATTATCGGTGGCGCCATCCTACTGAATGAGATTCTCCACCACTAAGCGGCATTGGTAGGTGAAGGCAGATGATCGAGGCGTCGCCAACCGCGTCGTGCGCCTATCGGGGCACCACCTTGGCTCTCACACCGACCACCATGGATGAGTTTTTGGCCGGCGTGGAGCAGCGCGCCTTTGCCATCGCGTTAAGCATGCTGCGCGACCGAGAGGAAGCGCTCGACGCGGTGCAAGATACCATGTTGCGCCTTGCACATCGCTATGGCCACAAACCCGCTGCACAGTGGCCCCCGCTCTTTTATCGCATCCTCAACAACCGCATTCATGACACCTTTCGGCGCAATCAACGACAACGACAGTGGCTCACCAGAGATTCCGTACCGGATGATGCCCACGAATTGGATTCCGTGGCGCAATATCCCGATGCCCTAGCGGGCACGCCACACGAGTTACTCGCCCGCCAACGTCGCATCACCGCGCTACAGCAGGCCGTTCGCGAATTGCCACGGCGACAACGGGAAGCCTTCTTGCTGCGTTGCTGGGAGGGACTTTCCACCGAAGATACCGCGCGCGCCATGCGCTGCACCCAAGGTAGCGTCAAAACCCACTATTTTCGCGCACTCCATGCGCTGCGAGAAAAGCTGGAGGACTTTCGATCATGAATGACTTCGAGCGAGACTTGCGAGCACAACTGCAGGCATTGGAACGGCACATCGACCCGGCAACCGCCAGCAAACTCGCCTCCTGTCGTCACGCGGCGCTCAGACAGCTGCCCAACCCGATCCACAGACGATCTCGCTGGCTACCCTCTGTGACGGGCGCGGCGCTAGCCTGTGGATTGGCATTGTGGGTAATGGCCCCCAAGATTGATTTCAACGCTGGGACCGAGACCGCCCGTGCTAGCGTAGAATCCGTCGAGCTCTATGAACATTTGGATTTCTATTCTTGGCTGGCCAACAGCCAATGGCAACCGGAGCAAGGGTAACCACATGCCACACGGATCCCCGGCAAGCGCGTACCTGAGAGGAATATTCGTCCTTCTCAGCATGACGGTTGGCGGCGAGGCGCTGGCCCACCGTCCCACGGCCCTGCCGGTACCGACCGACTGGATGGCGCCCTGTGAGTTCTCGCCTTTCCTTACACGCGATGGCCGTGGCTTCAGTGACTCAGGACCTCAATCCTCCGTCCTGGGAGCGCCGGTCCCTGATAATCCGTCCCCCTTTTCGTCGAGTACAACAGGCTTTCGGGGCACGCCTGGGCTAGCAGACCACGGTGCCGACCGGCGGCACACCAACGGTCAGCGGAAAGACGATATCCAAGGCCACCGAAAACGCGATCCGTGGCGAACGCTATCCCCAGAGCAGCGTCGCACCCTGGAAGAACGGCGCCGGCGTTTTGAGCAACTCTCCCCGCAACAACAACAACGGCTCCTCGAAGCGCGGGAGCGTTTTCTCCATTTGCCACCGGAAGAACGCGCGAAGTTGCGAGAGCAATGGCGAGAGCTTCCCCCGGAAGAGCGGCGCCGCTGGCGCAACACCGCACCGGACTATCAGCATTGATCAATCGCCTGGGCCACAGGCCCTCTGACGTGCAGCCAGCCACTACTGCACGGCATGCACCGCCTACGCCCAGGTTACACCACGGCTGGGCCTCCACACGGGTTTGGCTCGCCCTGGGTCTGCTGCTACTTGTCGGCTGCGCGACCCAACCACCGGCACCGCCGTTGCCCCAAGCACAACCAGACGCGCCTGCTGAGCTAGCCCAACGCATCGGCAGAGCACATGGTCCAGCCGCGGAAGCCAGGGTTCGCCGCTGGCTGGAAATCATTGCGCACGGGCAATCTATCGATGATCTGGAACGCTTAGAGCTGGCCAACCAATTTTTCAACGAGGCTCGGTTTACCACCGATCTCGAAATTTGGGGACGCGAGGACTATTGGGCTACACCGGTCGAATTCTTGATCAAGGATGCGGGCGACTGTGAGGAATTCGCCATCGCTAAGTACTTCACGCTCGCTGAAATGGGGGTCGCAGATACGGCTTTGCGCATTACCTACGTCAAGGCCCTTATGCTCGACCAACCCCATATGGTGCTGGCCTGGTACGCCTCGCCGGCAGCAGATCCATTGATCCTCGACAACCTCGATCGCCGCATCCTTCCGGCCAGCGAGCGCCCGGATCTGCTCCCCGTATACAGCTTCAATGGCACAGATCTGTGGCTGGCGCGCAATCGCCGCGAACAGGTCCATTCCGGGGATGCCACCAGTCTCTCGCATTGGCAGCAGCTCCGTCACCGGCTCGCCCGTCAACTCGCCGGACCCTAATGCCCTGACATTGCCCTGCGAGGCGCGCGCAGCAGACCGGACTACCGGAGCACGCCAACGAAAAAGCCGCCCCGAAGGGCGGCTCAGAACCTCGTCTATATATCCCTTCAAACGATCACGTGATCCGGTCCCGTACTCGTGATTGTCGCCAAATCCCCAGCACCCGCCAAGCCGGTGGTGGATCCGTGGTTATCGGTAACCGTAACGGAAAAGCTACCGGACACCACATCGCCATCAGCATCCGAGGCCGTATAGGAAAAGGCCATCAGTACGTCCTCGGCCTCGCCAAACTGGGTATATTGGATACCGCCCACCTTGAAGTCTCCCTTGGTGACCGAGAATTCGACCTCGTTGTAGTCGAAGCTCGCGCTGATCGGTCCAGTCAAACCCTCTGCACCAGGGATAGTCAGAAAGCCGCTTTCGGTCTCTCCCGTCACCGTGTTCCTCACCGTATACGAAATTTGGTCGTTGCTGGGACCACCGGTTTGTTTGATATCAAATCGGAGATCATTAACGAAAATTTCGTCGCCGGGTTGGATGGTTCCCCCGGTCACCTGGCCAAAACTGTACTCGACCTTTTCAGCAAAATTCATGACATTGTTACCGATGCCAATGAATCCATTGCTGGCATTGACCTTATCGCCAGCATTGACGGCAGAGATCAGCAGGCTTGGCCCCACCTGAACCTGGGTGATCGGTCCCCCTGCCGTAATACCCGAAAAGCTGAGATCAATCGGCTCTCTGGGCAAATCGAGCACATCGGATAATGTCAAGGCATACTGGCCATAGGTATCACTGCCCGCAGTCGGCGCCAGACTGAACACCAGACTATCACCGGGATCGTACCCGGCCGGCCCCGTATCGATGAACCCAAACACTTCCTGTAGGCCATCCCCATCGTTGTCCAGAGAAGCCACAGAGACCGGGTTACCATTCGACGTGAGCGAAATCGGAGAGCCATTGGCCGTGGCCCCCTGGAAGCTCAGTGCAACACCGCCAAAGCCATCCGCACCCAAACCGTAATCAATTACCCCGGAAAGCACTTCCCCAACCTGGTTGACCAGGGTTCCATCAAAGTCGACGGCATGTGGCATGTCATCGTCAAAGGTCACCGACAAGGTGCCCGACGCAGTACTGCCGTTATTGTCAGTGATGGTGTAGGTCAAGCTCGCCAACGCATCGTTCTCGGCACCGCCGGCAGCATGCAAGACATTGTCCATGAGTGTCACGGTGTATGCGCCAGTAGCCGCGTTCGTCACCTCGACAGTAAACAATACGGTGCCGTTCCGATCGCCACCGCTAACCGTCGCCGTCAAAGTGTTGGCGGCCCAGCTATAGGCCACGGTTTCGACGCCGATAGATCCGGACGACCCGTGCATGCTGGCAAAATCGACCGAAACGGGGATATCGCCGCCCGGCGTAAAGTTCAGCGTGCCGCTATATATCGCCTCACTCGGGTTGGTATCCCCGCCCTGATTCGCATCAAGGTCCCCGACCATACTATTGGGGTTCCCATCCACCAGGCCATCGTCATCCAGATAGGCCTGCGTCGTCCCCCCGATCGGGACATCATCCCCGATACTAATGGTCAGGGTCGCGGTATCCGTGTCCCCATCCCCATCCGTCAAGGTATAGGTAAAGACATCACTCACCCCACCCGGCGTACCCGCATTGCGCGTATAGCTGTAGCTACCATCCGCCGCCAGCGTCAGCGTGCCGTAGGTG
>JBFHML010000055.1:0-14587 GCA_041594335.1 Porticoccaceae bacterium | reverse complement strand
TAATACTCCCGAACCAGCCGGCGCCGTAGGAGTCGATGCAGGGACCCAGTCCTCTTCGTCCCCACCATGTCCCAAGTGCAATGCCGCGATGATTCTCCGTAACGCCAAATCGGGGAGTCATGCCGGCAAGACGTTTTGGGGGTGTAGTACTTTCCCGAAATGCCGGGGAGTGCTAGCGCGCGACGGCTAGTCAATAGCCGCAACGGTAGGTTCCAGCCGATCCTCGCCGGTACCCCCTGTGTATCAGGTATCGCTTGCGATCGGACCTATGGCATCCGCCTGCCGATGGGACCGAGGCTTGGTGGTCGGTGATCGAACCCTTGGGAAGTGGCGAGTGGTGGCCCAAGTCAGGGTAGCAAGTGGTCGGTGCGGCCCAGGTAGCCGATCTCGAATCGCGTCAGGCAAACTTCTGTCACCGAGGTATTGTCGACGCGGTATTGAATCCAGTTGGCGTTATTGCGATCGATCCAGTGAGAGAGCGCAAAGGCGATCGCCAGCCCATGGCTGACGACGACCAGGTTCTCGCCCGGGTGATCGGCATAAAATCCCTCGACCGCCGCCACGAAACGTTGAGTGACCTCGTAGCGGCTTTCACCACCTGGCGCGCGGTGGTGTTCGTCGGCGATCATCCGCTGGACGAAGCCGTCGTCGCCACCGAGGTCGTCGAAGCTTTTGCCCTCGAACTCCCCGGCGCCGAATTCGACCAGTCGTTCGTCCAATCGCAACGCGTGGCCGTCCCGTACGGCGATGTGTTCAGCCGTATGGCGTGCGCGCTGCAGGGGGCTCGAGTAAATCGCGTGGACCTCGGGCAGATAGTTATGGAAATAGGCGCCGAGGCGCTCGGCTTGAGCGCGGCCGGCGTCCGTGAGCGGCGTGTCGGTGTGTCCGTGCCACACCCGATTGACATTGGCGCTGGTCTGGCCGTGGCGTACGAGAAGGAGCTTACCCGGTGTCATGGCGGTTGGATTCCGAAATCGCCGTATATCTTACCAACCCAAACGACGGGCGCCGGAATTGTGGGTGACTCGAGCGCCACGATTGGCAGTATGCCTCAGCGCGGCCGCAGCCTGTGAAAGACATGACGCATGACATCGTTGGCCGAATCGTGGGCTTGGGCGTCCTGCATGTCCGCGATGCGCGCGTAGCTGTCGCGTATTTCTTCCGGGGTCGGAATCTGGCCACCGCCGAGCACCGCGCCCGCGGCTTCGACGATCTGCACCCGCGCATAATAGCCGGCGCCGGCCTCGACGACGTCACCAGTAGTCTCGTTCTCCTCCGCGCAGAACCAGGCGACCAAGGGTGTGACGAATTCCGGCTTGACCAAGGGTTTGATCGCATCGGACATGATGTCTTCGGTCATTCGCGTCAGCGCCATCGGGGCAATGGTATTGATGAGGATGTTGTATTTGCGGCCCTCGTGCTTGAGCGCATTCATGAGGCCCACCACGCCCAGTTTGGCGGCCGCATAGTTGCTCTGCCCGAAATTTCCGAACAAGCCGGCGGCTGAGGTCGTCATCACGATGCGACCGTAGTTGGCCTCTTTCATGTAGGGCCATGCGGCCAGGGTGCAATACGCTGAGCCCGACAGGTGGACGGCCACCACGGCGTCGAAATCCGCCGCGCTCATCTTGGCCAGCGTCTTGTCGCGTAGGTTGCCCGCGTTGTTGATCAACATATCGATCCTGCCCCATTGATCTAGGGCCGTCTGGACGATCCGAGCTGCGCCTGCCGGTGATGCCACCGAATCGGCGTTGGCGATGGCCTCTCCGCCGGCGGCCTCGATTTCGCTGACGACGCGCTGCGCGGGCGTAGTGGAGCGGCCGCTGCCATCGACGGCTCCCCCGAGATCATTGACCAGAACGCGCGCACCTCGGGATGCGAGGAAGAGGGCGTGGCTGCGCCCGAGGCCGGCACCGGCTCCGGTGATGACCGCCACTCGCCCATCATACCGAATGGTCATGATGATCACTCCTTGGCGTTATGTTTTCGCCGATTCTACAGCGTACGGCTCGACAAGTTAGCCCCAAACCGCAACAATCGATTGACATAACAACAAGAGTCGGATTGGTCATGAGTAACAATCCCAAGACCCTGCCGAGACCTACGCCCGAAACCCGGCATTTCTGGGAGGGTGCGCGGCGGGGCGAATTGCTGCTGCAGCAATGCGAAGGTTGCGCGCACGTGTATTTCCCGCCCCGGCCTTTTTGTCCGGGGTGCGCGTCCCGAGAAGTCCGGGTGATTCGGGCTTCCGGCCGCGCTACGCTCTACAGCTATGTTATCAACCACCGTCTGCCCAAATGGATCGACGCCCCTTACGCCATCGCGGTGGTGGAGCTCGAAGAGGGTCCGCGGATGATGACGAATATTGTCGATGTGGCGCAAACACCGGAAGCGCTGGAGCTCGACATGCCGCTGGAGGTGGTATTCGAGCCGATCACTGCGGACATCAGTCTGCCGAAATTCCGGCCGGCGCGTGGAGGTGTTCGATGACGCCCGGCGCCGTTGCCATCGTCGGCGCAGCAGAGAGCTCTCAGCTCGGGCTCGTGCCGCACACGTCCCAGCTTCAACTCCACGCGGATGCAGCCCTCAATGCATTGGCGGACTGTGGCCTGAGTCCCAAGGACATCGATGGTGTGGCCTGTGCAGCCGAGTGCCCCACCGAAGTTGCACACTACCTGGGCATTACCCCTTCGTGGGTCGATGGCACCATGGTTGGCGGCTGTTCGTTCCTATTACATGTGCGCCATGCGGCGGCGGCGATTGCCGAAGGTTTGTGTTCCACGGTGCTCATTACCCACGGCGAGAGCGGCCGGTCCTGGGTGGGAACCCAGGCCATGCAAATCAATCAAGCAAGCCTCAGTGGGCAGTTCGAACTGCCCTATGGTGTTCTCGGGCCGCCGACGATGTTTACCGTCCCCGTACTGCGCTACATGAAGGACTATGGGCTGACCCATGAGCAACTTGCCAATGTGGCCGTAGTGCAACGCGAATGGGCGGCGAAAAACCCGCGCGCCACGCACCGTGATCCGATCACTGTCGAAGACGTGTTGAGCTCGAAGATCGTCGCCTGGCCTTTCCATGTTCTGGAGTGTTGTCTGGTCACGGATGGCGGTGGCGCATTGGTGTTGACCAGTGCGGAGCGAGCCCGAGATTTTCCGACCCCGCCGGTGTATGTGTTGGGTGCCGGTGAGAGCGTCGAGACGCCGATGATCAGTCAGATGAACGATTTCACGAGTTCGCGCGCGTTTCGGGTCTCGGGTGCCAAGGCGTTCGCGGAGGCGGGGATTCGTCATGCGGACGTCGATCATCTGATGCTCTATGACGCTTTCGCCCACCTCCCCATTTATGGCCTGGAGGATCTCGGGTTTGTTGCGCCGGGAGAGGCGGGTGCCTTTATCTGGGAGCGTCATACCGCGCCGGGCGGCAAGCTGCCGGTCAATACCAACGGCGGTGGCTTGAGTTACATGCACTCGGGGATGTACGGCATGTATGCGCTTCAGGAAAGTGTTCGCCAGTTGCGTGGTACCGCGCCGGCCCAGGTGCCCAACGTCGAGGTCTCAGTGTGTCACGGTGTTGGCGGGATGTTCGCTGCTGCCGGTACCATCGTCTTTTCCAACCAGCGGCCTTGAGTGTCTTTGGGTGCCTCCAGGCGGGGCTGCGCCCGGTTGGGCGTGATTCGGCGGCTGACGAGGATGGCTCGACTTTTTCCGTGCACGGCAGTTTAATGGCGCACCTCTCGGGGCGGCCGCCGCGTGAACCCTACAGTCTTCGCTCATCACACCTTGCTGGAGCTCGCCTTGGTGCTCGGCGTCGGGGTGGCCTGTGCCGCGCTGGCGCGACGTATCGACCTTCCGGACATCGTGCTATTCCTCTTGGTCGGAATGCTGCTGGGCCCTGCGGGAGCCGGCTGGCTGCATATCTCGGCGGGTAGCGCGACCAATCAGGCAATTTTGGTGTTCGGTGCCGCTTACCTGGTCTTCGACGGTGGCGCCACGCTTCGTTGGAAGGTCCTCAAGCAGGTGTGGATCAGTGTGGTCGCGCTGGCGTCCCTGGGCGTGGCAGTGACCATTGTGGTGGTCGGTACCGCCGGTTGGTTATGGGGCCTGCCGGTGCTCACGGCACTACTTATCGGTTGTTGTCTGTCGTCGACGGATCCGGCGACCCTGGTGCCAATTTTTCGACAGGTTCCCATTCGCCCCCGGTTGGCACAGACGGTTACCGCCGAATCTGCCTTCAATGATGCTTCGGGTGCGATTGCCACGCTAACCGTGGCTACGGTAGCCCTGGGCGGGCCTCTGGGCTCGCCACTGGAGCTGGGCGGTTCCTTGTTACTCGATGCGGGGGGCGGTATCGCCTTTGGCTTGTTGTGCGGCTCCCTGTTTCTCGGCCTGGTGTCGCCTCAGCGGTTAGGTATCTTTGCGGGCTTTGCGCCGGTGGCCAAGGTCGTGGCTGTGCTGCTGGCCTATCTCGGGGCCGAACAATTGGGCGTCTCGGGGTTTATGGCGGTGTTCGCGCTCGGCATCGTGGTAGGCAACCGGATGGCTCTGGGAGCGAGCTTTTCGGAGCAGGATGTCGAGACCTTCGAATCCTTTCTGACGACTTTGGCGGTCATTCTGCGCATTCTGGTGTTCGTGTTGTTGGGATCCCAAGTCGATTTTGACCTGCTTGCCAACTATTGGTTGAGCAGCCTGGTGCTGGTGTTGGTATTGATGTTCATTGCCCGCCCGCTGGTGGTGTTACTGTGTTGCGCGCCCGATCGGCGTGCCCGCTGGACGTGGCGAGAACTGTTGTTCATGTGCTGGACTCGGGAGACCGGTGTCATTCCCGCGGCCCTGGCTGGCCTGCTGTTAGGCATGGGCGTGCCCGGTGCGCGGGCGGTGGGGGCGACGGTATTGATGGCCATTCTGATCACGATCTTGGTCCAGGCTTCCACGACGCGTTGGCTCGCGGCGCGGTTGCATTTGCTGGATGCCGATAGCGGTTTGGGGCACAGGGCGTCGGGGGAATGACTCCCGATAGTTTTCATTCACCGGGCGTTGGCGTAAAATCCCGCGCCTTCACCGCGCCACCGTGCGCGAATACCGAACAGGGTGAGTCATGGTAAAGATTCGTTTGACCCGTGGCGGGGCTAAGAAACGCCCCTTCTACCACGTGGTTGTGACTGACAGCAGGTCTGCGCGCGATGGCCGTTTCATCGAGCGACTGGGATTTTTCAACCCGATCGCCGCTGGTGGCGAAGAGCGTTTGCGCCTGGACTTGGCGCGCGTCGACCACTGGGTGGGCCAGGGCGCACAAGTGAGCGACCGGGTAGAGGATCTGGTCCGCGAGGCTCGTAAGAGCGCCGCTCAAGCCGCCTGACGCGTGACGGAGCGAGCGCCCGAGCAGCCCATACGGGTGGGGCGCATTGCGACGGTGCACGGCGTCCGCGGCTGGGTGAAAATCGAGTCTGGCACGCAGCCGGCCGCGAATATCCTCGATTATCGACCCTGGTGGTTGCGCGAGGCGGCGGGTTGGCGGCTGGTCAGACCCGATGCCGGTGAGGCTAGCGGCAAGCGGATACTCGCCCACCTCGAAGGTGTGGACGACCGGGATCTCGCGCGTCGTTATTGTCAGCGCGATATTTATGTCGAGGCGGCGCAGTTGCCGGCCTTGGCGGAAGGCGAGTATTACTGGCACCAGCTGATTGGCTTAGAGGTATATGGTCGTTCGGGCCAGCAGCGGGTGTCCTTGGGCAGTGTGGCGGGTTTGCTCGAAACCGGCGTACACGACGTGTTGGTTGTGCGCCGCACAGTGGAATCGGGCGAACCCCAGGAGCAGCTGATTCCCTATGCCGACTCCGTGGTGCTTGCGGTCGATGTCGCCGCTGGAAGAATCGAAGTCGACTGGGATAGCGACTACTGACCTCGGGGTGATCCCGTGAAAATCGCATTGGTGACGTTGTTTCCGGAAATGCTCGGGATGCTGCGGGATTACGGTGTCACTGGACGGGCGGTACGTCAGGGGATCCTGGAGATCTCGTGTTTCAATCCGCGGGACCACGCTGAGGATCGGCACCGGACCGTGGATGACCGACCCTACGGGGGCGGGCCCGGGATGGTAATGCGCCCCGAGCCGCTGGTGGCTGCTATCGCTGCGGCGCGGAATTGGACGCGGGGCGCTCGCACGATTTATTTGTCGCCACAGGGCCGGCTTTTAGACCACGGCGCCGTGGCCAACATGGCTCAGGCGCAGCGGGATCTCATTTTGGTGGCTGGGCGCTACGAAGGCATTGACGAGCGCGTCGTGGCGCTCGAGATCGACGAGGAGTGGTCGATCGGCGACTATGTGTTGAGTGGTGGTGAACTGCCGGCACTGGTCTTGCTGGACGCGCTGATCCGGCAACTGCCCGGGGCGCTGGGCGATGCCGAATCGGCGCGCCAGGATTCGTTCGCGGCGGGGCTGTTGGACTGTCCCCACTACACGCGGCCGCCAGAATACCGTGGCTTGGCGGTTCCAGAGGTGTTGTTGTCCGGTGACCACGCGGCGATCGCCCGTTGGCGACACGAACGGGCATTGGAGCGTACGCGGACGCGGCGACCTGATCTGCTGGGAACGCGCGATGCCGCTGGCAATGCAGAGAAGCGATAACCGAAGTATGGGTGAAACGGGTATCAGCAGTCGGGTGTGACCGGCATGGCTGGGTGCAAGATCAACGCAACAGTTTGAAATGCGGAGCGGAACATGAGCAAGAATTCCATCATTGCGGCACTGGAAGCCGAGCAGATGAGCAAGGAAATCCCGGCGTTTCGGCCTGGGGATACCCTGGTGGTACAGGTCAAGGTGGTGGAGGGCAACCGCGAACGTTTGCAGGCGTTCGAAGGTGTGGTCATCGGCAAGCGCAACCGTGGCATGAATTCCGCTTTTACCCTGCGCAAGGTCTCTAACGGCGTGGGCGTCGAACGCACCTTTCAAAGCTACAGCCCGCTGATCGAGAGCATCAAGGTCGTGCGGCGTGGTGATGTGCGCCAAGCGAAACTCTATTACCTGCGCGCGTTGTCCGGCAAGGCGGCTCGTATCAAGGAACGCCTCAACTGAGTCGTGGGTGGCGGGCGTTGCGTCCGCCTGCTGAGGGCCGGCGAGATGAGCGACTCCGTCGCCCTGATCGATGAATATCTCGATGCGCTCTGGTTGGAACGCGGCCTGAGCGAAAACAGCCGGGCCGCCTATCGGCGCGATCTGAGTGCCTTCAGCAATTGGCAGGCGTCGAACCATCGCCAGGTGCTCGAAACCGACGCCGCCGCCATCCAGGAATATCTCGCCGAGCGGTACCGGCGCGGGTTCAGTACCCGGACGGTGGCGCGCGGACTCTCCTGCCTACGGGGGTTTTTCGACTATCAAGTACGTGCCGGTCGCTTGCCCGAGAGCCCCGCGACCGGTATTCGCAGCCCGCGGCAGGGCCGCCCCCTACCGGAATCGTTGACCGAGGCCGAGGTGGAAGCGTTGCTTGCGGCGCCGGATACTCGCACGCCGTTGGGGCTGCGGGACCGGGCGATGTTCGAAGTGCTTTACGCCACCGGGTTGCGGGTGAGTGAGCTGACCGGACTCGCGGTTTCGGAAATTAATCAGCGTCAGGGCGTGGTGCGGGTGATGGGAAAAGGAGCCAAAGAACGGTTGGTTCCTTTAGGCGAGGAAGCGCTGTATTGGTTGCAACGCTATGTCGCCGAAGCGCGGCCCGTGTTCTCCCCCGGTATCCCGAGCCGGTCGCTGTTCCTGACCCCGCGCGGTAAGGCGATGACACGGCAGGCCTTTTGGTATCGTATCCGCCATTGGGCGCAGCGCGCGGGGATCGACAAGCCGCTATCTCCCCATACGCTGCGTCACGCCTTTGCCACCCACCTGCTCGACCACGGCGCCGATCTCCGCGTCGTTCAGTTACTTCTCGGCCACAGCGATCTGTCGACCACGCAAATTTATACCCATGTCGCCCAAAGTCGCTTACGGGACCTGCATGCGCGCCATCATCCGCGCGGTTAGGGCGGTGGCTAAGGCTATAATCGACCCTACACTCACCCCGGCGGAGTCGTCCGTGAAATCCTTAGCGATAGTTTTTGCCGTGTTGCTGTCACTACTACCCTGGCGCGTCCTGGCGGCCGAGACCGGGATTGATCCGGCCGTCGCACAGGCGATTGTCGAGAAGCTGCGCGCAGCGCGACCCGACCTAGAATATACGGTGCTGTCGGCGAGCCCGGTGCCCGGTTTTTACCAGGTGCAGGTGGTCGGCGGGCCTATATTGCACGTCCGGGAGGGCGGCGAATACTTCTTCGACGGCTCCCTTTACCAGGCGCGACCGGGTATGTTCGTCAATCTCAGCGAGCTGGAAATGGTTGAACAGCGCCGTCAGGCAATCGCTCAGGTGCCCGTCTCCGATACCATCGTCTTCGCGCCCGCTGACGGCAATACCAAGGGCGTGCTCAATGTGTTCACGGATATTGATTGCGGCTATTGCCGCAAACTTCACCAAAGTGTCGCGGAGCTGAATGCCAAGGGTATCGAGGTTCGTTACCTGGCCTTTCCACGCACCGGTATTGGCTCTGAATCCTACCGCAAGGCGGTGGCGGCCTGGTGTGCCGAGGACCGCAAAGGTGTGCTGACACGCCTCAAGAACGGCGAAGCGGTGGCGCTTGATCAATGCGAAGACAATCCGGTGGCCGCTCAGTTTGAGCTCGGCCAGGAGCTGGGGGTCAATGGTACGCCAGCGAGCATTCTGGCCGATGGTACGCTGATTCCCGGCTATCGCAGCGCCGACGAATTCGCCCACATTCTGGGCATTGAAGACGCGGCCGCGCCGCGTTGACAGTCCGTAGTGGCGCCATTATGGTGCCGCTCTTTTTCAGGGGGTAGTGATGCCTGTTGGGGTCGGTCTGTGCGGTCTCGGCACCGTTGGGCGTGGTACGGTCGAGGTATTGCGGCGCAATGCCGAAATGCTGTTCCAGCGCTGCAGTGGTGAGATCCAGATCGTGCAGATTGGTTCGCGTACGGCGCGACCGGAGATCGATACGGGGACCATCCCCTTTACGCACGACATCTTCGCCGTCGCCGCCAATCCCGATGTCGATATCCTGGTCGAGTTGATCGGTGGGGTCGACACGGCGCGGGAGCTGGTGTTGGCTGCGATCGCCAACGGCAAGCAAGTGGTGACTGCCAATAAGGCCCTGATTGCCAGCTGCGGGGACGAGCTCTTCGCGGCAGCGAAGGCGCGCGGCGTTACCCTAGCCTACGAGGCGGCGGTGGCTGGCGGCATCCCCATTATCAAGGCCTTGCGTGAGGGCCTGTCGGCGAACCGGATTCGTTGGTTGGCTGGCATCATCAATGGCACCAGCAATTTCATTCTCAGTGAAATGCGCGACAAGGGCCGGGAGTTCGCCGATGTGTTGGTGGAGGCCCAGATGCTCGGCTACGCTGAGGCCGATCCCAGCCTGGATGTCGACGGTCTCGACGCGGCCCACAAGTTGGTCATTCTCGCGGCGTTGGCCTTTGGCATGCCACTGCGTTTGGATGCGGTCTACGTCCAGGGAGTTCGTGAGATTCAACCCGACGATGTTCGGTACGCGGGGGAGCTGGGCTATCGCATCAAGCATCTCGGTATCGCCCGTCGCAATGGGGATGGCATTGAGCTGCGGGTACATCCTACGCTGGTGCCCGAGCGTAGTCTGATTGCCCAGGTGCACGGCGCCCTCAATGCGGTGATGGTTCGCGGCGACGCTGTTGGTGCGACACTTTACTGTGGTCCCGGCGCCGGCGCGGAGCCCACCGCTTCGGCGGTGATTGCCGATATCCTCGATATCGCGCGCCGGCTCAGTGGCGGTGGGCGCGACGCCATCCCGGCACTTGGCGTCGAGCGGAGCGGGGTCGAGCCACCGGTAGTCGATATCGCCGATGCGGAGAGTGCCCATTACCTGCGGGTTTCCGCGCTCGACCGGCCGGGCGTGCTTTCCCAGCTGGCCCAGATCATTAGTGCGCGCGGCATCAGTATCGAAGCAATCATCCAGAAAGAACCAGCTCCCGGGGAGGACCATGTGCCTTTGATCTTGCTGACCAATCGCACGCGCGAGAGCGAGGTGCGTGCGGCCATTGCAGAGATCGAAGCGTTGGACTCCGTCGCCGGTGCTGTGGTGCACTTGCGAAAAGAGGCGCTGGACGATGTGTGACGGAACAATGGCGCCGGGCGGTGTCCCATCCAACAACTGCGGGCGCCGGGCAGGGCAGTACGCTGGCCGTCGCCACAGGATGGCCCCGGTGATCGGCTGCGGAAATTCCGTATGAAATATCTCAGTACCCGAGGTGGCTGTCAGCCGCACTCCTTCAGCGACGCTGTCCTTACCGGGTTGGCGCCAGATGGTGGTTTGTTCGTGCCCGAGACCATTCCCGCTTTCAGTACGGCGGAAATTGCCAGTTGGCGCGGCCTCGATTATGGCGCGCTGGCGCAGCGGGTCATGTCGCCGTTTATCGGTGACGACATCGGTGCGGCGGATCTGGAGCGCATCATTGCCGACGCCTATGCAAGTTTTCGCCACCGGGCGATAGCGCCACTGGTGCAGATTGGCGCCAATGAATGGGTGTTGGAACTGTTCCATGGGCCCACCTTGGCATTCAAAGATTTTGCGCTACAGTTTCTCGGCCACCTGCTGGATCATTTGCTAGAGCAGCGCGGTCAAAAAGTCGCCATTCTCGGCGCTACCTCCGGTGATACGGGCTCGGCGGCCATCGAGGGCTGCCGGCGTTGCCGCAATATCGATATTTTCATCCTGCATCCGCACCAGCGGGTTTCTGAGGTGCAGCGCCGCCAGATGACGACGGTGGTCGCCGATAACATCCACAATCTCGCGATCGAGGGCAATTTTGACGATTGTCAGCGGTTGGTGAAGACAGCGTTTTCCGATCAATCGTTCCTGCCGAACGATCGACAATTGGTGGCGGTCAATTCCATTAACTGGGCCCGCATCATGGCCCAGATCGTCTACTACTTCTGGGCGGGGCTGGCCTTGGGTGCGCCAGGTCGTGCGATGAGTTTCGCGGTCCCGACGGGTAATTTCGGAGACATTTTTGCCGGCTATCTGGCCCATCGTATGGGTTTGCCGATCGAGCGGCTGATTATCGCAACCAACGCCAACGACATTCTGCACCGCTGTATCAGCGCCAATGACTATCGACGCCAGCCGCTGGTCCATACGCTGTCGCCGAGCATGGATATTATGATTTCGAGCAACTTTGAGCGCTTGCTGTTCGATCTCTACGACCGTAATGGTGCGGCGATAGCGCGCTTGATGTCGGATTTGGAGGGCGGCGATACCCAGCTTGATCCCGTGGCGCTTGGCCGGGCCCGGGAGTTGTTCGACAGCCACCGCCTCGATGACGAGGAGACGGTGGCGGTGATTCGCGAAGAGTACCGAGCGAGCGAATATCTGCTCGACCCCCATAGTGCGATCGGTGTGGCCGCGGCCCGCCACTGCCGAGGGAGCGGCGCGACTCCCAGCATCGCGTTGGCGACGGCCCACCCGGCGAAATTCGCTGAGGCTGTGCAGCGCGCCGGCTATACGGGCGCGCCGCCGCTGCCGGAACATTTGCGCGACCTGCTCACGCGACCCGAACGCTACCAAGTGCTGGCCGATGATCTCGATGGCCTGCGGCGCCACATCGCCGCGAATTTGAGCGCCTGATTTGATTGGCGATGACCGAAATACGGACATCGCACTCTAGCCGACCGGTGGAACCGGCGCCCCGGCTCGCTCGCCGACCGCTGCGCATCGACCCTGACCGCCTTGATCCGGCGGTGCCGGCGTGGCTGCGTCGCGTCCAAGCTGCCCGGGTCGCCGGTCCCGACGATCTCGAACGCAGTCTCGCCGCCTTGCCACCACCTGGGGCGCTGGCGGGTATCGAGGATGCGGTGGCATTGCTGGCACGAGCCCTGGTTCGCGGCGCGCGGATTCTGGTAGTGGGGGATTTCGACGCCGATGGCGCGACCAGCACCGCGCTGGCGATCCTGGCCCTACGCGCCTGTGGCGGCGTTGTCGACTTCCTAGTCCCAAATCGTTTCGAATACGGTTACGGGCTCACCCCAGAGATTGTCGCCCTGGCGCGGCAGCACGAGCCGGATCTGATTGTCACCGTGGATAACGGCATTTCCAGCCTCGCCGGTGTTCGCGCGGCGCAGGCAGCGGGTATCCAGGTGCTGGTCACCGATCACCATCTGCCGGGGAATGAGCTGCCGCCGGCCGATGCGATCGTCAATCCCAACCTGCCGGACTGTCGGTTTCCCTCGAAGGCGCTGGCGGGAGTGGGAGTGGTTTTCTACGTTCTCGCGGCATTGCGCGCTGAACTCAAAGAGCGCGATTGGTTTAATAGTCGCCGGATCCCCGAGCCCGTACTGGCCGACTGGCTGGACTTGGTCGCCCTGGGCACAGTTGCCGATGTCGTGCCGCTGGATCGTGTCAATCGGATCCTGGTTCACCAAGGGCTCCTGCGGATCCGTCGCGGCCGGGCGCGGCCGGGCTTACTCGCCCTATTGGCGTTGGCCAACCGGGATCATCGCCGTGTGGTGGCCGCGGACTTGGGTTTCGCAGCCGGACCGCGTCTCAATGCCGCCGGGCGGCTCGATGATATGGGCATCGGTATTCACTGTCTGTTGGCCGAATCGACGGCGGAGGCACACCATCTTGCCGTACAGCTCGATACCTTGAACCGGGATCGACGTGCGCTGGAAGGGCAGATGCGGCGCGAAGCCGAAGCGCAATTGACCGACGTTGGCTGCGCGCCGGATTCCCGCTGGGGTTTATGCCTGTATGACCCGGCTTGGCATCAGGGAGTTGTCGGGCTCGTGGCTGGCAGGATTCGCGAACGTCTGCACCGACCTGTGATCGCCTTTGCCGATGCCGGGGGCGGCGAGCTCAAAGGATCGGCGCGTTCCATTCCCGGCTTGCATATTCGCGATGCGCTAGACCTGGTGGCCGCGCGCCATCCAGGGTTACTTGGCCGCTTCGGCGGGCACGCGGCGGCAGCGGGACTGGCACTGGCCGCCGCTGATCTAGATGCGTTTGCCGCGGCCTTTGATGACGTGGTGCGGCAGCTCCTGACACCGGAGGATCTCGAGCTGGTCCGGGTCCATGATGGCGAACTCGGACCGGAGACCCTGTCCCTGGAGAGCGCCCAGTTATTGCGCGATGCCGGGCCCTGGGGGCAGCATTTTCCAGAACCGTGCTTTTTCGGCGAATTTCACGTAGTGAACGCCCGTCCGGTGGGCGAAGTTCACCTGAAGTTGCAGCTACTCGCCAAACCCGACCTGGAACCGCTCGATGCCATCGCCTTCAATGCCCTAGAGGACGGGGCGCCACCGGTAATCGGCGAACAGATTCGGATATTGTATCGTCTCGACGTCAATGCCTTTCGCGGCATCGAGCGCCTGCAGCTGGTGATCGAACATCTATGCCGTAGTTCGTAACGCGAGGATTGGTCAGGCTGCTAGAATCGGGGAGACCGCAGCAAGGAGCACAGCGTTCATGCGCCGGTTGCTCAAAGATTATCGGGTTTGGTTCGGGCTGCTGGTCCTCGGTTACACGCTGGCGGGATTCTTGTGGGTTCCCTGGCTGGCTAAAAGCCAGCTGCTGAGCTATTTCCGCGAAGCGCGTGGGCTAGAAGCCGAGCTGGCTCAGGTACAGTTCAATCCCTTTCTATTTCGCCTGCGCGCGGACGGTCTCGCGGTCAGGCATCCGGACGGCAGACCCATCATGACTCTGGGCGCCGTTGATCTCGACTTCGATCCCATCTGGCTGTTTCGTGGAATCTGGCGGGTTCAGTCGCTACACCTGAGCGCACCGGAACTGTCGGTGCAGCGGCGCGCCTCAGGGAGTTGGAATTTTGCCGTCCTGTTGCCTCCCTCCACCGGAGAGCCGGCCCCTGCTAGGGCTGAGCTGCCGCGCCTTTCGCTAGGGGAGTTGGCGATCAATGATGGTCGGATTGGATACGAGGACCTGACGCGGACTCCCGCCTTTCGACAAGAGCTCGGTCCCATCAAACTGCAGATTGCCGAGCTCTCCACGTTGCCGGATAGGCGAGGTGATTATCGCGTCGACTTGGGGCTCGGGGATACTGGCCGGGTGCATGTTGCCGGCGCCGCATCCTTGACACCCCTGGAGGTGGACGCGCAATTCGAAGCCCAAGTGCCGCTGTCCCGGGTTGCCGCCTATGTGGCGGGTGCTCTGCCTTCGTTGAGGGTGACGCGCGGGACCGCGACCCTCGATGGGAACCTGCAGCTCGCTGGTGTCGAAGGGTTTGGAGTGCGACTTCGGGACCTTGGGGTGCAGGTGCGCGATCTGGCGGTGGTCGACCCTGACGACACGCCGGTGCTTGCGATCGACCAACTCGATCTCAGCCAAGGTGCATTGGATTGGCCGCAACGGCGTGTGCGGATCCAGTCCTTGGCCCTCGCCGATACCCAACTACATACTTGGTTGAATCCGGATCGGTCGTTCCGCGTATTGGGACGCGCCGTGCCGGCTGCCGGGCCCACCACAGATGCCGGGCCCACCACAGATGCCGGGCCCACCACAGATGC
>JBFHML010000054.1:0-15272 GCA_041594335.1 Porticoccaceae bacterium | reverse complement strand
TGGACAATTGCGCGGGGGGGCCCACGCCCTGGGGAACCTGGCTGAGCTGTGAGGAGTCTTCGGCGACGCTCGCCAAACCCCACGGATATGTGTTCGAGGTGGATCCTCGGATGGGCGGTAATTCGACGCCGATTCTCGCGATGGGGCGTTTTGACCATGAAGCCGTCTCGTTCGACCGTAGAGGCGTTGCCTATCTCACCGAAGACGCCGACGGCCCCCACGGCTGTCTGTATCGTTTCATTCCGGATGCGCCTCTCGGGGGGCGCGGCAGCCTCCATGCGGGTGGTCGACTGGCCGCGTTGGCGGTGCCCGGCCTGGACTCCGATTTATCGATCGTGCAGACGCCGGGGATGTCGCTACATGCGCGCTGGATCGATGTGCCCAATCCCAATCCGGTCGATGGTGAGACCCCGGTGCGGGAGCAGGTAATCGCCCGGGGTGCAGTCCCTATCCAGAAAGCCGAGGGCACCTGGGCCGATGCGGACGGCAGCATCTGGTTCGTATCCAGCCGCGGCGATGGGCCGGATGCATGGGATGTGGAGGATCGCAGCGCCGCGCCGCACAGCGGGCAGATCTGGCGCTACCGTCCCGACGACGAAACCATCGAGCTGGTGGCGTTGTTTCCCAAGGGCGCGCTCTACGATGAACCGGACAATATCACTGTTGGTCCCCACGGCTTCGCGGTCGCCTGTACCGACGGCGACGATGATCAGTGGTTGATCGGTATCAACCCGGAGGGCCGCGTATTTCCGTTGGGCTTCAATGCCCTGAATGACACCGAGTTTGCCGGCGCCACTTTTGCGCCGGACGGTCAGACGCTTTTTGTCAATGTCCAGGGCCCACCGGGCATGACCTTCGCGATCTGGGGGCCCTGGAGCACAGGTTCGCTGGAACGCTTCGTACGCTGAGTTGCCGCCGTTCCCAGTAACGGCCGCTCAATGCTCAGGTTTCTCGAACGCGTGCCGGGCGCGCGCGACCGCAGCTCTGGTAACGCAGCCTGCGGCATGATCGTTGACCAGCCCCATGGCCTGCATGAAGGCATACACCGTGGTCGGTCCGATGAACCGCCAGCCGCGCTTCTTGAGCTCCTTGGACAGCGCGATGGATGCCGGTGACGTGGATGCCGTCTGTGGGATGTCTAACGTCGCCGGGTCGGGTTCATAGCGCCAGATAAAGGCGGCCAGGGAACCTTCGCGCGCGACGATATCGCAGGCTCGCCGGGCATTGTTGATCACCGCCTCGATCTTGCCGCGGTGACGGACGATGCCCGGATCTTGGAGCAGCCGCTCGACATCTTGGTGGTCAAAGCCGGCGACGCGATCAAAATCGAATCCTTCGAAGGCGGTGCGGAAATGCGCGCGTTTGGAGAGAATCGTTCGCCAGCTCAGGCCGGATTGAAAGGTTTCCAGACAGAGCTTTTCGAACAGGCGGATGTCATCGGCGACCGGGAAGCCCCACTCGGTATCGTGATAGGCCAGATACTCGGGGGCCGCACTACACCAGTTACAGCGCCGCCTGCCGTCGGGCCCTGGGATGGTTCGCTCCATTTGCTGTCTCCCCCGATCGGTCGATACGCTGGGTGTGTGCCTCGCCGGGCGAGCGGCGTGACGTGCGCACTACCGCCACCTCGGCACCGGCCTCGAGTGCTTGTTTGGTGCGATAGAGATGGTCCAGCCAGCGCGATCGGATTCTACCGCGGACGCGGGCATCGGAAACGGCCTTTTCGTGGGATGGGGGTGCGCCTTTGGGCGTCGATATTTCCGAGAGTCGCCTGCGGATTCCCTGTTACGATGACGGTTACGGTCCCTCCGGTAGCTCGGCCCTGGGCAGTCGCTTTGCCGTGGCGGATGCGCGGAGAGAGAGGCCGGTAATTCATCGATCGAGGAACATGGGATGACCGTTCAAAGAACCGTTCGCATGGCCGTCGCGGCTGCCGCCTTGGGTGTTCTGTTGTCCGGCTGCGCCACTGTGCCGCCACCCACCGATGCGGTGGCGAAGGCTGATCTTTCGTTGCGCAAGGCCGAGCAGGCGGGTGCTGCGCAGGTGGCGCCACTGGAGCTTCGTCAGGCGCGCGAAAAGTTGCAGGAGGCGCGAGACAAAATGAACGACAGTGATACCGCCGATGCGGCGCGCAGGTTGGCCGAGGCGGCGGATGTGCAGGCCCAGTTAGCGGAAGCGAAGGCGATCGAAGCGCGAGCTGTCAGGAATCGCGAGCAGGCGCGCAAAAGCGTCGAAGTCCTCCGTCAGGAGCTGGAAACCGGAACCCCGTAATAACGGTGTGTTAACCGGTGCATCTTGGAGATAAACCAATGAAAAAAAGAGCGATGAGCAGCAGATTGTGGGCAGTCCTGGGTGTGGCATTGGCGGTCGCCGTGGCGGGATGTACTACGACCAGCGAGGTGGTCGATGGGGCTAAAGCCAGCTACCAGGCTGCCGCTCGGGACCCGGCGCTGGCAGAGCATGCTGCGGTACCGCTGTATGAGGCCAAGCAGTCGCTCGACCGTGCCGAGCGCCTGCTCGAAGCCGGTGAGCGGGAAGAGGCTGACCATGTCGCCGGGCTGGTAGAACAGCGCGTGGCGATTGCCCGTTCGTTGGCGGCCGCCGGAGCGGCGCGCGCTCAGGCAGAGGCTTTCTACGAGGAGCGCGACAGGGTTCAGGTGGAGGTTCGCAGCCAGGCGGTTACGCGGGCCAAGCAGGAGGCTTTGGCCGCGCAGCAGAGTGCGGAGTCGGCGCGCAGTGAAGTGCTGATGGCGCGCGCCGAGGCCGAAACTTCGAAAGCCGAAGCGGAGGCGGCGCGACTGCGCGCCGAAGAGGCCGAGGCTGCATTGGCCGACCTCAAGGGGCAGCAGACCGATCGCGGTTACGTCCTCACCCTGGGCGGTGATGTGCTCTTTGATACCGGCAAATCGCTGCTCAATCCCGGTGCCCAGCAGAACCTCTACCAGGTGGTCACCTTTCTCCGCGAGCATCCGGACCGCTCCGTACTGGTAGAGGGGCATACGGATAGTGCGGGCAGCGAAGATTACAACCAGGGTCTTTCGCAGCGGCGCGCCGATGTGGTCGCAGCCTTCCTGGTCAAGAACGGTATCGACTCCAGTCGGGTCAACGCCCGGGGGTATGGCGAGAGCTTCCCGACAGTGTCCAACGACACGCCCGCCGGTCGGCAGCAGAATCGTCGTGTTGAGCTGATCATTTCCAATCCCGGCGAGCAGGTTGAAGAACGCGTGCAATAAAACCCGCGCTCGCCGGACTCGCGCAGCGCCCGGCCCCGGTGGCCGGGCGCTCTGCGTTCTGGCGTCAGCCGCAGCGCGGTTCGCAGTGGTTCCGGGTGGCCGACTCCCACCCCTAGGCCCCCGCTGAAGAGGGCCTGTAGCCGGTCAGCTCCCGGTCCGCAACGCTTGCGGTTGCCCACGGACAGAGCTTCGGGATTGCTCATGGGCGCGCAGTACACCGGGCTTCTGGATCACGACCGCTAGCCGATTGCCTCCGCGCTTGGGGCGGCGTTTCGTTCGGCTCTCGGCGCATCGCGTGCCACAGGTCAACGCATCCGCTCCGGCGTGCATCTTCCCGGTGTCGCTCGCCACGGCGGTCTACCGACCCCTACGCCGCCTCATTCCACCTTCTCACCGGCCCCTGCCGCTTCCTGGATGCGTACCACCTGCCGATCACCGCGGGCAAATCGCTCCAGCAATTCGGCTTCGCGCCGGCGCACGGCGGTCAGGTTGAGTTCCTTCACATGGCCGAAGCCGCGGATGAACTCCGGTAGGCCGGCGATCTCGGTAGCGACGTGGTGGTTGTCGCCGTTCAATGCCTTCAGCAGATCCTCCACACGACGTTCGTAGTCGGCGATCAGTTGGCGCTCCATGCGCCGCTCGGCGGTGTAGCCGAAAAGATCAAACGGCGTGCCGCGCAAAAAGCGCAGCTTGGCGAGTATGCCGAAGGCCTTGAACATCCAGGGGCCGAACTCGCGCTTCATCAGCCGGCCCGTGTCGGGGTGGCGGCGGGCGAGCAGTGGCGGGGCGAGGTGGAGGCTGAGGCGGTAGTCGCCCTCGAACTGTTGCTCCAGCGCTTTGCGGAAAGTGCCGTCGGTGTAGAGACGCGCGACTTCGTATTCGTCCTTGTAGGCGAGCAGTTTATGGTAGTTGCGCGCTACCGCCCAGGTGAGCGGCAGATCGCGCTGTGCGCCCGTCACCGCTGCTTCAGCGGTCCGCACGCGCTCGATCAGCTTGCGGTACCGACTGGCGTAGCTGCGGTTCTGGTAGTCGGTGAGTCGCGCGGCTCGATCCTCGATCAGTTGCTCGAGGGTCTCCGCAGAGTCCTCGTAATCGGCCTCGACGATGCCGGCGGCGCGGCGCACGGCTTCGGGATCGACCGCGTAGCGCCGACCCCAGGTGAAGGCGCGCAGATTCTGCTCGATGGCGACTCCGTTGAGATGGATCGCCTGGTGGAGCGCGGCTTCGGAAAGCGGCAGCAGACCGCGTTGCCAGGCATAGCCGAGGAGCATGAAATTGGCGGCGATGGCGTCCCCCATCAGCGCCCTGGCCAAGGCGGCGGCGTCGACGAAATCGGCTTCGGCGGTGGCCTCATCGATGGCTTCCTCCATGGCGTGGCCCGGAAAGGGCGCGTCGGGATTGCGGGTGAAATCCGCTGTCGGGGCTTCGTGGCTGTTCACCACGGCGCGGGCATCCGAGGCGAGCCGGAGCAGGCTTTCCCGCCCGGACGCGACCACGAGGTCGGCGCCGAGCATCAGCTGGGCGCCGGCGCGGGGGATCGAATGCGCGTAGAGGTCTTCCTGCCGTGGCGCGATACGTACATGGGCGGTGACCGCGCCGAATTTCTGCGCCAGTCCGGTCTGGGTCATGACCAAGGCGCCGCGCCCCTCGATGTGAGCCGCCATGCCCATGACGGCGCCCAAGGTAAGTACGCCCATGCCGCCGACACCGGGTAGCAGCACGTTGAACGGGTCGGAAAGCGTCGGTATCGCAGGCTCGGGCAACGCCGGCCAGTCGGTGCCCGGATCGCCACTGTGGATGCGCTTGAGCTTCCCGCCGTGGATGCTGACGAAACTGGGGCAGAAGCCCTTGAGGCACGAATAATCCTGATTGCACGCACTTTGGTCGATGGCGCGTTTGCGGCCCAGGTCGGTTTCGACCGGGACTACCGCCAGGCAGTTTGATTGCACGCCGCAGTCGCCGCAGCCCTCGCAGACACGCTCATTGATGAATACGCGCCGCTCGGGGATCGGTGCCTGCCCGCGCTTGCGGCGTCGCCGCAGCTCGGTGGCGCAGACCTGATCGTAGATGATGACCGTGGTGCCCGGTACTTCGCGCAGCTCCAGCTGGACACCTTCGAGGCGGTCGCGGTGGTGAATCGACAGTCCGACACCGGGGTGGCGGTCCGTAAGGCCGCGGGGGTATTTGTCCGGATCGTCGGTGACCAGCGCGATGCGCCGAACGCCCTCGCCCTCCAGTTGTTGCACCAGCTGCTCGACGGTCAGGCTGCCGTCGACATGCTGACCGCCGGTCATGGCGACGGCGTCGTTGTACAGAATTTTGTAGGTGATGTTGACCCCTGCCGAGACCGCAGCGCGGATGGCGAGGATGCCGGAGTGGAAGTAAGTCCCGTCTCCGATGTTCTGAAAGACGTGCTGGGTGTCGCTGAAGGGCGCTTGGCCGAGCCAGGCGGCGCCTTCGCCCCCCATCTGGGTAAAGGTTTCGGTATCGCGGTCCATCCAGGTGACCATGTAGTGACAGCCGATACCCGCCATGGCGCGGCTGCCTTCCGGAACCCGGGTGGAAGTGTTGTGGGGGCAGCCGGAACAGAACCAGGGCTGGCGCTGGAGCGGGCCGCCCAGGCGCGCGGGCGGCTCTGCGGGCGGTTCGCGCAGCCCCGCGACCGTGTCGGCAAGTTCGGTGCGCTGACGCAGGCGCGCCAGGATGACGCGGCCGATCAGCGAGGGGTTGAGCTCCCCGGCGGGGCTGAACAGCGGTTGACCCTGTGAATCGCGCTTCCCCAATATACGGGGCCGCCGACCATCGGGCAGGTCGTAGAGTAGGTCGCGCAGCTGTTCTTCGACCAGGCCGCGCTTTTCTTCCACTACCAGTACTTCTTCGAGGCCATCGGCAAAGGCGCGCGCTCCCTCCGGTTCGAGTGGCCAGGGCAGGGTGATCCGGTAGAGTCGAAGCCCGAGTTGGCGCGCGCGCGCGTCGTCGATGCCGAGATCGGCGAGCGCTTGGCGCGTGTCCAGATAGGCTTTGCCGGTAGCGGCGATGCCAAGGCGAGCGGTGGGGCTATCGAGCACTAGGTCGTTGAGTCGATTGGCCCGTGCATAGGCCAGCACGGCCGCTCGTTTGGCGACCTGCAGGCGCGCCTCTTGCTCCACCGGGGCATCCGGCCAGCGGACGTGGAGGCCGCCGTCGGGGAATTCGAAGTCTTCGGGCTGCACAATGCGCACCCGGTGGATATCCATGTCGGCCGAGGCGTTGGCATCCATATTGTCCGGGGTGGTCTTGAGTCCAACCCAACAACCGGCAAACCGGGACAGCGCCCAGCCGTGCAAGCCCAGATCGAGGACATCTTGGACGCTGCCGGGATGTAGCACGGGCAGGCTCGCGGCCATGAACAGCGGTTCGCTTTGGTAGGCGAGGGTCGATGACTTGCACATGTGATCGTCGCCCACCACTGCCAGCACGCCCCCGTGGCGGGAGGTGCCAGCGTTGTTGGCGTGTTTGATGGGATCCATGGCCCGGTCGAGTCCCGGCCCCTTGCCGTACCAGAGGCCGAACACGCCGTCATAGCGCGCGTCGGGGAACAGGTTGAGCTGTTGCGAGCCCCACAAGGCGGTTGCCGCCAGTTCTTCGTTGACGCCTGGCTGAAAGTGGATGCCGTGGGTTTGCAGGTGCTGGCCCGCGGCCCACAGCGCGCTATCCAGGCCACCCAGGGGGGAACCCCGGTAGCCAGAGACGAAGCCGGCGGTATGGAGTCCGGCGGCCTGGTCGCGCATATGCTGCACCAGCAGCAGCCGCACCAGGGCCTCGATGCCATTGAGGTACGCGCGGCCCTCGGTAAGCGTGTATTTGTCGTTGAGTGAAACCGGCATAGTGCTACTTTGGTGACGGTTGCCGACAGCATAACAGGCCTGACCGCGGGCGCTGCATAGTGGTTTGCTTCAGAACCTAGCTGTTTTGACCGCATCGGGCGGTAGCGGTTTGGTGCGCCCCGCACCGCGGGTGGGTCAATGCAGCCACAGACCCCAAATGGAAAAGCTGGTCACCACCATCAATAACAGATTCAGGGGTGCGCCGACCCGGGCGAAATCGAGAAACCGGTAAAGGCCGGTGCCATAGATCATGGTGTTGGTCTGGTACCCGACGGGGCTCAGGAAGCTGGTGGAGGCTGCAAACATCACGGCCAAACAGAGGGGGAGCACATCGATACCCAGTTGGTTGCCGATCGACACTGCGACCGGAATGAGAATGACCACGGAGGCGTTGTTACTGACAATTTCAGTCAACAAGGTGGTAATGGCGTACAGTGCCATCAAGACCACGACCGGGTGCCAGGCGCCGGCTTGCGCAGCGAATAGCTCACCTAACCAGGCCGCGCCACCGGATTTGGTCATCGCGATGCCCAGCGGAATGACCCCGGCGAGCAGGAAGATCACCTCCCAGGAGACTCCGGTATAGAGATCTTCTCGCGACAGGCAGCGGGTCACGAACATGGCGATGACCCCGGCGAGCGCGGTAACCACGATCGGCAAGGGAGTCAGTGCCGCCGTAGCGACCACGGCAGCGACGATGCCCCCGGCGCGCCACATACGGGCGCGGTCGAAATCGTCGCGGAACTCCTCGAGCACCTGAATATCGCTGCGGGTGCCCAGATTGGCGAGTTCGGTAGCGGCGATCTCGGCGAGCACGATGTCACCGGCATACAGTGGTTGGTCGGCCAGGCGCCGGGATTCCAGGCTATCGGTTTCAATGCCCAGCAAACGAGCGCGGCACAGCCCCCACAGGTCGGTTTGCGCGGCGCTGGTACCGTTGAATCGCTCGCGGTGGCGCAGCAGCAGGCGCACCAGATAGCCGTCGCCGCGCACCATCCGGGACAGCCCGAAGTCCGAAAGCAGGGTGACTACCGGGTTTTTGATCAGGTCGGCGATCTCCCGTTCCTGACCGCGCACGAGCAACACGTCGCCGCCGGCGACCCCCATGATGGCGGCCTTGTCGATATGGGTGCTGTTGCCGCGCACCAGCTTCACCAACTCGACCCCCGTGCGTTGTATGAACTCCGCATCGGACAGGCTGCGGCCCACCAGCGGGCTGTCCTCATTCACCCGCAATTCGACCAGATACCCGGGCTTTTCCTTGCCCTGTAGCTCGATGACACCCCGTGCCGGGAGCAGCCAGCGCCCGACGCTGAGGAAATAGATCAGGCCAGTGGCGAGCACGATCAGGCCCAGGTGGGAGAACTCAAACAAGTCGAGCTGGCGACCGAAGGCCGGGGCTTCACGGAGCAGTGAGGCGGCGAGAATATTGGTTGAAGTGCCAATCAGGGTGAGGGTGCCGCCGAGCATGCCAAAGAAGCTCACGGGAATGAGCAATCTCGCCGCCTCGAGGCCGCCGCGACGGGCGAGTTCGAGTACCAGCGGAATGGCCACTGCGACCGCCGCAGTGTTGTTGATGATGCCCGATAGCAGGCCTACGAGGGCCGCGATCATCAAAAGGACCCGGGTTTCGGAACCGCCGACGATGGGGAACAGGCGTTTGCCGAGCAGATAGATCAGCCCGGAACGTTGTATCCCCGCCGACAGGATGAACATGGCCAGCACGGTGATGGTGGCGGTGCTGGAGAACCCCGACAGCCCCTCTGCGACAGTGGGGAAGGCCGCCGGCAGATCGATGCCCTGCGCCCGCACCCACGGCAGATCGCCGACCAGTGGGATCGCCACTACGGTGATCAGGGTCAAAAAGGCGGTGATGTCGAGAGGCAGCTTCTGGCTCGCGAACAGGTACAGTGCCCCGGCGATGACCAGGAAGACGAGCGCGATTTCGACAGTCACCGTCGGCGGTCTGCCAGTTCAGGAGAGATCGAGAGCAAAACGCTTCAATGTCTCGAGATCTACCATCGCCAAGGTCTCCTCATGGGTGGCGCGCAATCGCACCCGGGGCGCGCAGCCGGCGCGCAGGGCTTCGATCCAGCGCGCCGCACACAGGCACCAGTGATCGCCGGGGCGGAGGCCCGGGAAACGATATTCCGGCACGGGCGTGGAGAGGTCGTTGCCGCGTTGACGGGAGAATTCCAGGAATTCGGCAGTCGCCTCGATGCATACGGTGTGGATCCCGGTGTCCTCGTGGCCCGTATTGCAGCAGCCGTCGCGGTAGAAGCCCGTCAGGGGGCTCGCGCTGCACGATTCCAGGGGTTCGCCGAACACGTTGCGGGATTCGAATTGACTCATAGGGTCCTCGTGGTGGGAACGGGTCGTGACGCAGGGCAGTGTAACTCGGCGGTGCGCTACGGCGGTGTGGTTGATGTGCTCAGGTGTCGCGCACGATACGCCCATCGACGATGTGGATCACGCGGTCGCCCGCGCGGGCAAAATCCGGATCATGGGTGACGGTCACCACCGCGCGCTGGCCGTCGCGCGCAAGCTCGGAGAATAGATCGCGGACCGCGTTGCTGGCTGCGGAGTCCAAATTGCCGGTGGGTTCATCGGCGAGGATGATGAGCGGTTCATTGGCCAGCGCCCGGGCGATGGCCACCCGCTGGCGCTGACCGCCGGAAAGACGGTCAGGGGTGCGGTGTAGATAGTCGCCGAGCCCCAGGTCGACCAGCAATTGCTCGGCGCGTTCGCGGCGCGCCGGAGCGGCGAGTCGTCCGAGCCGATCCATGGGCAGCAGTACATTGTCGAGTACGGAGAACTCCACCAACAGAAAATGAAACTGGAAGACGAAGCCCAGCTTGCCCAGTCGAGCGGCGGCGAGCTGGTCATCATCGAGGGTCGAGGTGTCTATGCCATCCAGCCAGATACGGCCCGCGGTGGGCACGTCCAGCAGGCCCAGCAGGTAGAGCAGGGAGGACTTTCCCGACCCCGAGGGGCCTTGAATACTGACGAATTCGCCGCCCTGAATCGATAGTGTCACGTCTCGTACCAGGGTGACGGCAGCGGGCTCGGGCAGCTCACGGGTGACCCCTTCGGCGCGTAACACTTCGCTCACGCCATCCCCCCGCGGAGAATGTCGACCGGGTGCACCGCCCCGGCCTTGCGAGCCGGCAGCCAGGCGGCGGCCACCGCCGAGAACAGCGCAAAACCCGCGGCGATCAGTAGCTGGTCCACGCCCCAATAGATGGGCAGGTGGACGGTCTCGTTCATCCCCGGCGGGCGGATCTCGATGCCCGCCAGTACTTGCATCAGACCCAATCCCGCAACCGTGCCGATGAGACTGCCACAGCCGCCGATCAGCACCCCCTGGATCAGGAACACACGGCGCAGGTCTCGCGCACGAAAGCCGATCGATTTCAGGATGGCAATGTCGCGCCTTTTCTCGAGCACCACGGTGGAGATGACGTTAAAGATCCCAAAGGAGGCGACCACCAGGATGGCGCTGACGACGGTGTACATAATGACATTGCGGACGAATAGCACCGAAAGAATATTCTCCGAGGCCTCCTGCCAGGATTGCGCACGATAGCCGATGCGGGTTTCGATCTGTGCCGCCACCGCTCGGGCATGGTAGGGATCGTCGAGTTGCAAAACCAGCCGGTTGGCGCGGTCGTGCCGGCCGAGAAGGGTCTGAGCTCTCTTGAGCAGTACGTAGGCATGACCCTCGTCGATCGAGGTCGTGCCGGTCTCAAACAGGCCAACGATCTTCAAGGTGCGCACGATGCCAGTAGGCGCCGACAGGGTTAGGTTGTCGCCCCATTGCAGGAACAGTTTTTCGGCCAGCTTGCGGCCGATGATGATGCCGTTGGGATTGGCGGAGAGCTCGTCGAGCGTGCCGACGACCATCTTGTCGTCGATGTCACTGACACCGGCCATGAGTTGTGGAACCACGCCGCTCATGGTCACGCCGCGGTCACGTCCCGCCGAAGTGATAATGGCCTGCCCGGTCAGTACCGGCGCGACCCGTACGCCGGGCAGCGCGGCGATGGACGCCAATTTCTGCTTGTAGCCGCGGATACCCCGGGTTTCGGTCTTGGGCTCCAGGCCGCGCAAGGTCACTGCAGCGTTGACAAAGTGGCGGCGAGCCGGCTGGACGGGCGGGTGCCGATATTCGTCGCTGACAGTAATGTGGGGCGCGGAGTCGACCATGCGTTGAATGAAATCCGCCTCTGACCCGCGCATTAATGAGCTGATGGCGAGAAAGAAGGCTACGCCAAGGACGATGCCGAGCATCGACATGAGCGCCTGGCGCTTACGCCCGGCCAATTGCGTGAGAGCAATGCGCAGCCCGAGTGGTCGATTCAGCGTTCGCCTCCTCCCATCGTGCGGACGCGGCGCCCCGCGCGCAGCCCTTCCCCGGGAGTGGTGACGATGTGGTCGCCGGGCGCGAGTCCCTCACGGATTTCCACCAGGCCTCGGTCCGCGCCAGCACCGGAACCCAGGGTGATGGCGCGTCGTATCAAGCGGCCGTCCTCGACGAGCCAGACGCCGCCATCGACCAGGGTGTCAATGGGAACCAAGAGCGCGTCGTCGCGCTGATCGACGATGATGTTGCAATCGGCGGTCATGCCGGTGCGCAGGGGGGTGTCTGTCGGCAGCGCGATGCGCACCCGAAAACTGCGGGCAATGGGGTCGCCCTTGGGAGTGATTTCATCGACGCGGCCTTCGAAAATCCGGTCGGGGAAGGCGTCTGCGCCAATGAGTACCTGTTGGCCCGGTGTGACGAGCGGAATGTCTTCTTCGTCGATTTCTGCGCTGATTCGTAAGCCACCGCAACAACTGAACCAAAAGAGATTGTCGCCCGGTCGCAGCAGGGTGCCGACTTCGCCGTCGCGGCGCAGGATATGACCGTCGGCTGGCGCTCGTAGCGTCAGTTCCGCGTATTGCTGGCGTGCCCGGCGCAACGCGGCGACCGCGGTGGTCAGTTCGTTGCGGGCGCGATCCCAATCGGCGTCGGCGGCGAGCTTGCGCCGATGTAGGGTCTCGATGCGGCGCAGCTCCGCCTCGCCCAGACGGACCCGAGATTCCCACTCCGTGACGGTGGCGGCGAGATCTTCGGCTGCCAGCCGGGCGAGCACGGCACCCTTGGCGACCCGATCACCTTCGTCGACCCGGAGTTCGACCAGATGCCCGCTGACTTTGGGCGTGATCGCGACCATGACCTCGGGTTCGACGATGCCGGTGCCGTATACCGCTTCGATCGCTGTGCCTTGTACGGGCTGGGTTGTCGCCACCGATACCGGGCCCAGCCAGTGCCAGGCGACTGCAGCCGCCGCGGCGAGTCCGGCTGCGGCGATTAGCAAGCTCGTCCGGGCGCGACCGGTAGCGCGAACCATGCTCGGTGAACTCAGCAGCGGCGCAGTAGCTCTTGCCACTGATGGGAGAGCTCCGTGCGGAAGTCGGGATGGGCGATGCCGATCAGCGCTTCGGCGCGGGCTTCCAGGGAGCGGTTGGACAAGGGCGCCACCCCATATTCGGTCACCACGTAATCGACGTCGGCGCGTAGCGCGGTGGCTGGGCCCGGCAGTAGTGGTTTGATCTTGGACAGTGAGCCGCCTTTGGCGGTGGCGCTCAGTGCGATGATGCTGCGCCCGCCGCGAGCGGCGCGGGCGCCGCGCAGGAAGTCGACCAACCCGCCGCCGCCGCCGATCTGGCGGCCATTGAGCATCTCGCTGTTGAGTTGACCGAAGAGGTCGATCTCCAGGGTGGTGTTGATGGCGACCAAGCGCTCTAGCGAAGCCAGTACTGCTGCGTCGTGGGTATAGGAAACCGGTCGCAGCGCCAGTCCGGAGTAGCGCGCGCACCATCGGTAAAAGTCGTGACTGCCGGCGGCGATCCCGGTGACCACCTTGCCGGTATCGATGTTCTTGCGCCGCCCAGTCACCACGCCCGCCTCGACCAACGGCATGAAAGCTTCGGTCAGCAGGCCGGTATGGACGCCCAGGTCGCGTTTGTCGCCCAGGCAACGGAGAATGGAGACCGGTAGTGAGCCGATCCCGAGTTGTAGGCAATCGCCATCCTCAATCAACGCCGCGATTTGGGTGGCAATGCGGTTTTCCGTGTCAGAACCTGCGCCGCCGACCTGGTAATCACGTAGGGGACGGTCGCTGGTGACGGCGAAATCGATTGTGTTCAGCGGCAACCGCGGGGCGTCGGCGATATCCGGCATGGTGCTGTTGATTTCAGCGATTACCAATCGCGCCCGGTTCAGCATCTCCAGGGAGTAGTCGGCATGCAGCCCCAGGCTGCAGGTGCCATCAGGCCCCGGGGGTGCGACCGTGATCAGCGCGATGCCGACGTCGTAGTCTGTTTCCAGCGCCCGGTAGCGCGCGGAATGGAACGCCGGCACCCAATCGAGCCGCCCGGCCTCGTGGAGTCCGCGATAACTGTTGAGAAAAAAGCCGGTGTTAAGACGTGCCTGCGTGGAGATGCGATCGACGTCGAGCGCTGTCATGCCCGGTACCGAAGAATCCAATACATACAGCGGTATCTCCAGTTCCGCGGCGGCGACCACCTCCAGAACCGCGTCCGGTTGGCCGCAGCCTCCTGCGACGAAGACATGATCCCCGGGGCGAAAATGCTCTCTAACGAATGCGGGGGTGAGCGCGGTGGCTGCGGTCACGGAGGGCTCCTCGGGCACTGGTTGTCTACGGCCGCAATGTATCACGGCCCGCAGGGACGGGCGGTGCCTGGGGCTTGGAAAGGGCTAGAAGGTAAAGATGGGCCCGCTCCAGTGGCCGCGACAATTGCCGAATGAACGCGGCGGCGAATGGGTCGACCAACGCGGGTCTTCGCTGGGCGGGTGCGATTCGAACAGATTGTTTCGTTCGGTCGCCGGTACGGAACCCGAGCGCCCAGCGAACCATTCCAGCGCATTTACGGTAGCGCGAAGCGTCGGGCCGAACTGTTGGGTCCGGTATTGTGGTCTGGAAAGCGCAGCGGCGAGGAGCTGCTCCCAGCAGGGCATCGGAGGTAGGAGTGCCGCTGCCGTGGAAGATAGGGTCGGATAAGGATCGAGCAGCGATGCCGCGCGCGGGGTCGAAAAGGAAAGCAGCGCGCCCAACAGGATACCGATCTTCCAATGTTTTGGCGTAAAGAAAAATGTCCTCTGCATGGTGGTTTTCCCTGTGAACTGCGCCGTTTGGTCACCCGGGCAAGTTGCCCGATGCGCCGGCAGGCGGTGCCCGCGCCGCTGGTGCGCGGGCACCAGCGTCCGTCTTATTTGGCGACTTCCAGCGAGTTGATTACCATCTTCACGCCTTCTATGGCTTTCACTTCGCGTTCTGTGGCTAGCTTGTCCGCCGCGGTGGGCACCATGCCTTCCAGTGTCACGACGCCATCATCGACATCGACACTGACGCGTTCGGTCTCGATAGCGTGAAAATCGCCGAGCCGCGCCTTGATCTTGGTGGTCAGGACCGCGTCGCTGGCGGGCTCCCCGGCGATGACTTCATTCTTCGGATGGAGGTTTTCCGCGACTGCTGGTGCGACCGCGAACCCCACCACCAGGGCGGCGGCAATGGTCAAGAGCCAATGCCGTATCGTGTGTTGATAAATGCTTTGCATGTCATGCTCCTGTGTATCGAGTGGGCACAAGTGGCGCTGCGCAGGACAACCTGCGCAGCGCTCAGCAGCACATCAGAGATTGCGCTCGAACTCATCGATTTGCTTTTTGGCCTCGTCCCTGGCAATGCCATAGCGCTCCTGGATCTTGCCGGCCAGATACTCC
This sequence comes from Porticoccaceae bacterium, assembly GCA_041594335.1. Classification (GTDB taxonomy): domain Bacteria; phylum Pseudomonadota; class Gammaproteobacteria; order Pseudomonadales; family Porticoccaceae; genus JAGPUQ01. The sequence goes on along the minus strand of JBFHML010000054.1, from coordinate 387 downwards.
CTATCCCCATCCGCGACTTGCAGATCGTCGTCAGTCAAATCGCCCCAGCGGGATTTGATCTTGCCGGTGAGTTGTTTCCACTTTCCTTTGATACGGTCTTCGTTCATGGTGTGCTCTCTCTTACGACGCAACGTTGAAATGCTGGCGAATTGACGCTGCCAGCGGTTTGGAGCGGATTACTCCGCTTGTTCGACCACCAGGGCCTTGGCGTTTACGCTATGTACGCCCCGCACTCGATGCGCCTCGAGGATGGCTTTTTCGCGCACCGATTCAGAAGGGACGAGACCGGCGAGCACGACTTGACCGTTGTCGGTCGAGACTTCGATGTCGAGTCCCTTGATCGCGTCATCGGCCAACAACTTGGTTTTCACCTGGGTGGTAATCCAT
>JBFHML010000053.1:0-15576 GCA_041594335.1 Porticoccaceae bacterium | reverse complement strand
GAGATGGTGATGCCTGGCGACAACATTCAGATGACGGTGACGCTGATTGCGCCGATTGCGATGGAAGACGGTCTGCGCTTTGCGATCCGCGAAGGCGGCCGTACCGTGGGCGCTGGCGTCGTCGCCAAAATCCTCGAGTGAGGGGCGGTTGACGCGCGTTATGAAGGGTATCTTGGAGTTAGGCCAGTAGTTCAATTGGTAGAGCACCGGTCTCCAAAACCGGGGGTTGGGGGTTCGAGTCCCTCCTGGCCTGCCAGATTTCGACCACAACCGATCCCGACAGGTGATCACTAAACCGGATATGGCGGTGAGTGCATCCAGACAGGAATCTCAGGGCAGCCTGCAGGACCGGTTGAAATGGCTGGTGGTGCTGCTGTTAGTGGGTGGGGCGATTTACGCCAACTACTATTTCGGCGACCATCCCCTGCTGTATCGAGTGTTGGGTCTGGTAGTGGTGGCCGCTGCGGCAGTGGTGGTGGCCTCGCAGACCGCGCGCGGTGCGGCATTATGGGGGCTGCTCAAGGGCGCTAATACCGAGCGCAGGCGAGTAGTGTGGCCCAATCGGCAGGAGCGTAACCAGACTACCTTGGTGGTTCTGGGGTTCATCTTGGTCATGGCCGTATTGCTGTGGGCGCTGGATTCGCTGTTCGGTTGGCTCGTCTCGCTGATCATGGGTTAAGTAGATGTCATCGAAACGTTGGTATGTCGTGCACGCGTATTCCGGCCACGAAAAGAAGGTCGCGGCATCGCTGCGCGAGCGTATCGCCCGGGCCGGTATGGACGAATTTTTTGGCGATATCCTAGTGCCCACCGAAGAGGTCGTCGAAATGCGGGGAGGGCAGAAGCGCAAGAGTGAGCGCAAGTTTTTCCCCGGTTATGTATTGGTGCAAATGGAATTGAACGACGATACCTGGCACTTGGTTAAGGAAACGCCGCGAGTGATGGGATTTATTGGTGGCAAGGCGGATAAGCCTGCACCCATCAGCGACCGTGAGGCAGAGGCAATCCTGCGCCAGGTTCAGGACTCCGAGGAGAAGCCTCGGCCCAAGACCATGTTTGAGCCCGGCGAGATGGTTCGTGTGGTCGATGGGCCCTTCAACGACTTCAATGCAACCGTCGAAGAGGTCAACTACGAAAAGAGTCGGCTGCGGGTTGCGGTGATGATTTTTGGCCGCTCGACACCGGTCGAGCTGGAATTCAATCAAGTCGAAAAGGCTTGATTCAACCCCGGGGAGCCGAAGACGGGCCGCGCCATCTGGCCCTGAGGCGTCAGCACCCATAGGAGCTATTCAATGGCAAAGAAGATTGACGCCTATATCAGGCTACAGGTGAAAGCCGGGCAAGCCAATCCCAGCCCGCCCGTTGGTCCTGCGCTCGGTCAGCGTGGGGTGAATATCATGGAGTTCTGCAAGGCATTCAATGCCCAGACCCAGGGGATGGAGCCGGGCCTGCCCATTCCGGTGGTGATTACGGTCTATAGCGATCGCAGCTTCACCTTTGTTATGAAGACGCCGCCCGCCTCCGTGCTGCTGCGCAAGGCGGCCGGTATCGAGAGTGGTAGCCCGCGCCCGAATACCCAGAAGGTGGGGAAGGTCACTCGGGAGCAGATCGAGGAAATTGCCAAGCAGAAGAGCCCGGATCTGACCGCGGCAAGTTTGGAGGCGGCAGTGAGCACAATCGCTGGCACCGCACGCTCGATGGGCCTCGAAGTGGAGGGTGTGTGATGGCTAAGCTGTCTAAGCGTCAACGCGTGATCCGCGAGCGGGTGCAGTCGGGAAAGCTCTACCCGGTGGATGAAGCGGTGCAATTGTTGCAGCAGCTGCCGCCCGCGAAATTTGTCGAGACCGTCGAAGTTGCCGTGAACCTGGGTGTGGATCCGCGTAAATCCGACCAGGCGGTGCGGGGGGCGTCCACGCTGCCCCATGGAACGGGCAAGACAGTGCGCGTCGCGGTGTTCGCGCAGGGTGCAGCAGCCGATGCCGCGACCGCTGCCGGCGCCGATCTGGTCGGCATGGAAGATCTGGCCGAGCGTATCAAGGCTGGGGAGATGAATTTCGACGTGGTGGTGGCGAGCCCCGATGCGATGCGGGTGGTCGGCCAGCTGGGCCAGGTGCTGGGCCCCCGTGGTCTGATGCCGAATCCGAAGACCGGCACGGTGACTCCCGATGTTGCGACTGCGGTAACCAACGCGAAGGCCGGCCAGGTTCGGTTCCGCGCGGATCGCAATGGCATCATCCACGGCGGTATTGGCAGTGTCGGTTTCGCGGTGGATGCGTTGCGGGAAAACATTGAGGCGCTGCTCGCGGATCTGGTCAAGGCGAAGCCGGCGGCCGCCAAAGGCGTGTATGTGAAAAAGGTCACCCTGTCGACCACCATGGGTCCAGGGGTGCCGGTCGATCTGTCGACCTTGAAATACTGATAGAGCTTTAGGGTCTGGGAGGGCGGTAAGACTTCCCCGGCCGTTAAAGACCGCTGGTGCTTCGCGAGAGGCGTAAAGGAACAGGGCGCGGTTCGCCGCTAACGGTTCCGCCCGCGTAAACGGTGTGACCCGATTCAGTTTGCCGACTGGATTCGTTCACCCATAGATCGCCGGCCGATGGCCGGCAACGAGCCGGCCTGGTGTCGGCTTAGTCCAGGAGGAAACCTGATGGCATTGCATCTTGAAGAAAAGATGGCGATTGTCGCCAGTGTTAACGAAACGGCCAGTGTTGCCTTGTCTTTGGTGGTCGCGGACGCCCGTGGGGTCAACGTTAGCGACATTACGTCGCTGCGCAAAAAGGCCAGGGAGCAGGGCGTTAACCTGCGGGTGATCAAGAACTCGCTCGCACGGCGCGCCTTTCAAGGCACGGAGTTCGAGTGCTTGGATGCGGCGTTGGCCGGGCCGTCGTTGTTTGGGTTCTCGCTCGAGGATCCAGGGGCTGCGGCGCGTCTGTTCAAGGAGTTCGCGAAGGAAAATTCAGCCTTCGAAATCAAAGTGTTGTCGGTGGGCGGCCAAGTCCTCGACGCCACCAAGATCGATGTGCTGGCCTCCTTGCCAACGCGTGACCAAGCACTGGCGCAGCTGGCGAGCGTCATGATTGCCCCGATCACCAAGCTGGCGCGGACCTTTAACGAAGTGCCTACCAAGATCACCCGTGTGGTCGCGGCGGTGCGCGACCAAAAGCAGGCCGCGGCCTGAGTCGCCTAGGCGCCCCTGCAGCTATCGTCATTTAACTTAACAGGAGACTGAGAGCATGGCTCTGTCCAAAGAAGATATCCTCAATGCCATCGCCGAGATGAGCGTAATGGAAGTGGTCGAGCTGGTAGCCGCCATGGAAGAGAAGTTCGGTGTGTCCGCGCAGGCCGCGGTGGCCGTGGCCGCCCCTGCAGCCGGTGGCGCCGATGCCGGCGCTGCGGCCGAAGAAAAGACCGAGTTTGACGTTGTTCTGGCCAGTGCAGGTGAGAAGAAGGTCAACGTGATCAAGGCGGTGCGTGCGATCACTGGGCTTGGCCTGAAGGAGGCCAAGGATATGGTCGACGGCGCCCCGGCGACGGTAAAAGAAGCCGCTTCCAAAGAAGAGGCGGAAGAAGCCAAGAAGCAACTCGAGGAAGCGGGCGCTACCGTAGAGCTCAAGTAAGCTTGGCCGGATCGACGCCCGCGCGGCGTCTTTTCAACCCTTCGAAGGCTGACGGGTTTACCCGTCGGCCTTTTGCCGCTTTCGGGCGCGCCGCGGCGCCGGTCGGAAAACGGCGCCGTAACCTAAGATTGACCGAACCTGCCGGGGAGTGCCGATGACCTACTCATTCACCGAAAAGAAAAGGATTCGCAAGGACTTCAGCAAGCTGCCCGAAGTGATGGAGCAGCCGTATCTGCTGGCGATTCAGCTGGACTCCTATCGGAAGTTCACGCAATCGGACGTGCCGCCCGCAGAGCGCGCAAGCGTTGGCCTGCACGCGGCATTCAATTCGGTCTTTCCGATCGAGAGCTACTCAGGTAATGCACGGCTGGAATATGTCGACTATGTGCTGGGCAAGTCGGTATTCGACGTCGAGGAGTGCAAGTTGCGTGGTGCCACCTACGCCGCTCCCCTGAGGGTGCGCGTGCGGCTGGTGTTGGTCGATAAAGATTCGCCCAATAAGACAATCAAGGATATCAAGGAGCAGCAGGTCTACCTGGGCGAAGTGCCGCTGATGACCGAGAACGGCACCTTCATTATCAATGGCACTGAGCGCGTTATCGTCTCTCAGCTGCACCGATCTCCGGGCGTGTTCTTCGACCATGACAAGGGGAAGACCCACTCGTCAGGGAAATTGCTGTTCTCGGCGCGGATCATTCCCTATCGCGGCTCCTGGCTGGATTTTGAATTCGATCCCAAAGATCTGGTTTATGTCCGGATCGACCGGCGGCGCAAGTTGCCGGCAACGGTGCTGCTGCGCGCCATGGGTATGACCACCGAGGAAATGCTCAGCACCTTCTATGACGTCAACCGCTTTCATCGTGATGGCGACGGTACCTATCGCTACGAGCTGGTGCCGGCGCGTCTGCGGGGCGACATCGCGAGTTTCGATATCAAGGGCAAGGGCGGCAAGGTGGTCGTCGAGCAGGGTCGCCGGATCACAGCACGCCATATCCGCGAGTTGGAAAACGCCGGTATTACGCAACTGGAAGTACCCCGGGATTATCTCATCGGCCGCAGTCTGGCGCGAGATGTGATCGATACCGAGACCGGTGAAATTCTGGTGCCCTGCAACACTGCGCTGACGACGACAGACCTCACCAAGATTGAGGAGTCAGGTCTTAGCACCATCGAAACGATTTATACGAACGACATTGATCACGGGCCGTTTCTGTCGGAGACCCTGCGGATCGACGCGACGCGCAGCCGGATGGACGCCCTGGTGGAAATCTACCGGATGATGCGTCCTGGGGAGCCGCCGACCAAAGAGTCTGCAGAGACGCTCTTCCTCAACCTGTTTTTCTCCGCCGACCGCTATGATCTCTCCGCGGTCGGTCGGATGAAGTTCAATCGCCGCTTGGGCCGCGAGGCTGTCGACGGGCCCAGCACGTTGGCTGACGAGGATATCGTAGACGTGCTGCGGATGCTGATCGACATCCGTAACGGCCGTGGTACGGTCGACGATATCGATCACCTGGGCAACCGGCGAGTGCGCTCGGTGGGCGAAATGGCCGAGAACCAGTTCCGCATTGGCTTGGTCCGAGTGGAGCGAGCCGTCAAGGAGCGGTTGTCTGTCGCCGAGTCCGAAGGGTTGATGCCGCAGGACATGGTCAACGCCAAACCCGTGGCCGCTGCCATGAAGGAGTTTTTCGGCTCCAGTCAGCTGTCTCAGTTCATGGATCAGAACAACCCACTGTCGGAGATTACTCACAAGCGCCGCGTCTCGGCTTTGGGGCCGGGTGGTCTGACCCGTGAGCGTGCGGGTTTCGAGGTCCGCGATGTGCATCCGACGCACTATGGTCGCGTCTGTCCCATTGAGACGCCGGAAGGTCCGAATATCGGGCTCATCAATTCGCTGGCCAACTATGCGCGCACTAATGACTACGGTTTTCTGGAGACACCGTATCGCAAGGTGATCGACGGCCGGGTCAGTGACCAGATCGAATATCTGTCAGCGATCAACGAGGCCGAGCACGTCATTGCGCAGGCGTCCGCCAAGGTCAACGACAAAGGCGAGTTCCTCGAGGAGCTGGTATCGGTTCGCCACGGTGGCGAATCGACCATGAAGTCGCCTAGTGAAGTCGAATATGTCGACGTCTCTCCGCGGCAGGTGGTCTCCGTCGCGGCGTCGCTCATCCCGTTTCTCGAGCATGACGATGCCAACCGCGCGTTGATGGGATCGAACATGCAGCGCCAGGCGGTGCCGACGCTGCGCTCGGAGAAGCCGTTAGTGGGTACCGGGATGGAGCGTACCGTTGCGCGCGATTCCGGGGTGTGCGTGGTCGCGCGGCGAGGGGGCGTCGTCGAGAGCGCCGATGCCGCCCGCATCGTGGTTCGCGTCGCCGAACAGGAAGTAGCGGCGGGAGATGCCGGTGTTGATATCTATAACTTGGTGAAGTACACGAGATCCAACCAGAATACCTGTATCAACCAGCGCACCATCGTTCAAAAAGGGGATGTAGTGGCGCGCGGCGATATTCTCGCCGATGGTCCCTCCGTCGACCTCGGCGAGCTCGCGCTCGGTCAAAACATGCGTATCGCCTTCATGCCCTGGAACGGCTACAACTTCGAGGACTCGATCCTCATTTCGGAGCGTGTAGTAGCGGAGGACCGCTTCACTACCATCCATATTCAGGAGTTGACCTGCGTTGCCCGGGATACCAAGCTTGGGCCCGAGGAGATCACCGCTGATATCCCCAATATCGGTGACACTGCGCTCCGACGGCTCGATGAATCCGGGATCGTGTACATCGGCGCCGAAGTCAACGCCGGCGATATTCTGGTCGGTAAGGTGACGCCCAAGGGCGAAACCCAGCTCACGCCAGAGGAGAAGCTGCTGCGGGCGATTTTTGGAGAGAAGGCCAGCGACGTTAAAGATACGTCTCTGCGGGTGCCCAGTGGCACCAAGGGCACTGTAATCGATGTCCAGGTGTTTACCCGCGATGGGTTGGAGAAGGATGCTCGCGCCCTACAGATCGAAAAGGCCGAGCTGGACCAATTCCGGCAGGATTTGAACGACGAGTACCGTATCGTCGAAAACGCGATTTTTGCACGCTTGCGCTCTGCGTTGATCGGCAAGCCCGTGGTGCGTGCACCGGGGCTGAAGAAAGGCGATGCGCTCGACGCCGACGTGGCCGAGGGGCTCGACCACGACAAATGGTTCAAACTGCGCATGGAAGACGGGGCCCTCAACGATCTGATCGCTGACGCAGAGCGCCAGCTCGACGCGCGTCGTAAGCTGCTCGACGAGCGGTTTGAGGAGAAGAAGCGTAAGGTCGGTACCGGCGACGATCTCGCCCCGGGCGTGCTCAAGATCATCAAGGTCTACTTGGCAGTCAAACGACGCATTCAGCCTGGGGACAAGATGGCTGGCCGTCACGGCAACAAGGGGGTCATCTCGGCGATCATGCCGGTCGAAGACATGCCTTACGATGAAAATGGCGTGCCGGTCGATATCGTGCTGAATCCGCTCGGCGTTCCTTCGCGAATGAACGTCGGCCAGATTCTGGAGACTCACTTGGGGATGGCGGCCAAGGGGCTCGGTGACAAGATCAATGCCATGCTCAAGGCCCAGCAAAGCATCGCCGAGGTGCGAAAATTCCTCGGCGAGGTGTATAGCACTGGTCGGGGCGTGGCCGAGGTCGACCTGGACGAGTTGGGTGATGAAGAGATCTTGAACCTGGCGGGCAATCTCAGCGGTGGGGTTCCTATGGCGACGCCGGTGTTCGATGGCGCGCGCGAGGAGGAGATCAAGGCGTTGCTCAGTCTGGCCGACCTGCCCGAAAGTGGCCAAATGGCGCTGTTCGATGGGCGTACCGGAGAGCCCTTCAGCCGGCCCGTGACCGTGGGCTATATGTACATGCTCAAGCTCAATCACCTGGTCGACGACAAAATGCACGCGCGCTCCACCGGATCCTACAGCTTGGTCACGCAGCAGCCGCTGGGGGGCAAGGCGCAATTCGGCGGCCAGCGTTTCGGGGAGATGGAAGTCTGGGCGCTGGAGGCCTATGGCGCTGCCTACACGCTGCAAGAGATGCTTACGGTCAAATCCGACGACGTCAACGGGCGGACCAAGATGTACAAGAACATCGTGGACGGCGATCACCACATGGAGCCGGGCATGCCCGAGTCGTTCAACGTGCTGGTCAAAGAGATCCGCTCGCTGGGGATCAATATCGACCTCGAGTATGAGTAACCGCGCACCCTGTTTCGCACGTCGAGTCGTCGCGGCTCGACGCTGCACACTGGAGGAAAGGCTTTGAAAGATCTGCTCAACCTACTCAAGACGCAGGATCAGATCGGCGACTTCGACGGGATCCGCATTGGCCTGGCATCGCCGGACATGATTCGCTCTTGGTCTTTTGGGGAAGTCCGTAAACCCGAGACCATCAATTACCGCACCTTCAAGCCGGAGCGCGACGGGCTGTTTTGCGCGAAGATTTTCGGGCCTGTGAAGGATTTCGAGTGCCTGTGCGGAAAATATAAGCGGATGAAGCATCGCGGCATCGTCTGCGAGAAATGTGGTGTCGAAGTGACCCATGCCAAGGTGCGTCGCGAGCGGATGGGCCACATCGAGCTGGCGAGCCCGGTGGCACACATCTGGTTCCTGAAGTCGCTGCCTTCCCGAATCGGCCTTGCGTTGGATATGACGCTGCGCGAAATCGAGCGGGTGTTGTATTTCGAGTCTTTTGTGGTCATCGATCCGGGCATGACCACACTGGATGCGGGTCAGCTGCTCAGCGATGACGAGTACTATCAGGCCATGGAGGAGTTTGGCGGCGAGTTCACCGCCAGTATGGGTGCCGAGGCCATTCAGGCCCTGCTGAATGATCTCGACCTAGAGGGCGAGATCAATCGCCTGCGCGATGAGATCCCCGACACCCGCTCTGAAACCAAGGTCAAGAAGCTTTCCAAGCGACTCAAGTTGCTGGAGGCGTTCAACAATTCCGGTAATCGGCCGGAATGGATGATCCTGGAAGTCCTGCCGGTGCTACCACCGGATCTGCGGCCGTTGGTGCCGCTCGACGGCGGCCGTTTCGCGACTTCCGATCTCAATGATCTCTATCGTCGCGTTATCAACCGCAACAATCGCCTGAAACGGCTGCTGGAGCTCAGCGCTCCGGACATCATCGTGCGCAATGAGAAGCGCATGCTGCAGGAGGCGGTCGACGCATTGCTCGACAACGGCCGTCGTGGGCGCGCCATTACCGGTTCGAACAAGCGCCCGCTCAAATCCTTGGCCGACATGATCAAGGGCAAGCAAGGGCGCTTCCGGCAGAACCTGCTCGGCAAGCGCGTGGATTATTCGGGCCGGTCGGTCATCGTGGTTGGCCCCACGCTGCGGTTGCATCAGTGTGGTTTGCCCAAGCGGATGGCCCTGGAGCTGTTCAAGCCGTTCATCTTCTCGAAGCTGGAAACCCAGGGGCTGGCGACCACCATCAAGGCTGCCAAGAAGATGGTCGAGCGAGAGGAGCCCGTGGTTTGGGACATCCTTGATGATGTCATTCGTGAGCACCCGGTGCTGCTCAACCGGGCGCCGACCCTGCACCGATTGGGCATCCAGGCTTTCGAGCCGATTCTCATCGAGGGTAAGGCGATCCAGCTTCACCCGCTGGTATGTGCGGCCTACAACGCGGACTTCGACGGCGACCAGATGGCGGTACACGTGCCGCTGACCTTGGAAGCCCAGCTCGAGGCGCGGGCGCTGATGATGTCGACCAACAACATTCTCTCGCCAGCCAACGGTGAACCCATCATCGTGCCGTCGCAGGATGTGGTGCTCGGGCTCTATTACATGACCCGGGAACGAGTCGCGGCGCGCGGCGAAGGTATGGCGTTTGCCGATCTGCGCGAGGTGTCGCGAGCCTATTACGGCGGTCGCGTCGATCTCCAGGCTCGAGTCAAGGTGCGTATCTCGGAATCCCAGCGCAGTCCCGACGGGGAGTGGGCCGACTCGACTACCTTGTACGACACCACTGTCGGTCGGGCGCTGTTGTGGGGGATCGCGCCGCGCGGTTTGACCTTTGATCTGGTCAACCAGGATATGAATAAAAAGGCGATCTCGCGAATCATCAACCAGTGCTATCGCGTACTGGGCCTCAAGGATACGGTGATTTTCGCGGATCAGCTGATGTATACCGGCTTCGATTTCTCGACCCGATCCGGCGTTTCTATCGGCGTTGACGATTTCGTGATTCCCGAGGAAAAGGCCGAGATCGTGGGTCGTGCCGAACAGGAGGTGCTGGACATCGAAAACCAGTTCTCTTCTGGGCTGGTGACCCAGGGCGAGAAGTACAACAAAGTGATCGACATCTGGTCGCGCGCCAACGACTTGGTGGCCAAGTCGATGATGGAGATCATCTCCAAAGAAACGGTGCGCGGCCTCAGCGGCGAGGAAATCGAGCAGACGTCTTTTAACTCCGTCTACATCATGTCGGATTCTGGCGCTCGGGGCTCGCCGGCCCAGATTCGCCAGCTCGCCGGGATGCGCGGACTGATGGCGCGGCCGGACGGATCGATCATCGAGACGCCGATCACCGCGAACTTCCGTGAGGGGCTCAGCGTACTGCAGTACTTCATTTCCACGCACGGCGCGCGAAAAGGGCTGGCCGATACGGCGTTGAAGACCGCCAACTCGGGTTACCTCACCCGCCGCCTGGTAGATGTTGCCCAGGACCTAGTGGTCACCGAGTTCGACTGTGGTACTGAAGAAGGGTTGTTGATGGCGCCGGTAATCGAGGGCGGCGACATCATCGAGTCTCTCGGTGACCGGATTCTCGGCCGCGTCGTGGTTCAGGATCTGACGGGCCCAGATGGCGAGGTCGTGGTCGCGGCCGACACCCTGATCGATGAAAAACTGGTGGAGTTGATCGAGGGCAGTGGGATCGATGAAGTGCTGGTGCGCTCCCCGATCACCTGCAAGACCCGCTACGGCATTTGTTCGCAGTGCTATGGACGTGATTTGGCCCGCGGCCACCGTATCAACCCCGGCGAGGCCGTGGGTGTGATTGCGGCGCAATCGATCGGTGAGCCAGGCACGCAGCTGACGATGCGGACGTTCCACATTGGTGGTGCCGCTTCGCGTGCCTCTGCCGCCGATAATATTCAGGTGAAGACTGGGGGCACGATTCGTCTGGTCGGCGCCAAGGTGGCAGAGCGCAGCAGCGGTGACCTGGTCGCGGTATCACGCTCCGGAGAGCTGGCGGTCGCCGACGCCAGCGGCCGGGAGCGGGAGCGCTATAAGCTGCCCTATGGGGCTGTGATTCGGGTGCGGGACGGCGCGGAAGTCGAGCCCGGCGCGGTCGTTGCCGCTTGGGATCCGCACACGCACCCGGTGATCACCGAGGTGAAGGGGCGCGTGGCCTTCTCCGGTATGGAGGAGGGACTGAGTATTCGCACCCAAACCGATGAGGTGACTGGGCTGACGAGCACCGTGGTGATCGACCCCAATGAGCGGCCGGCGGCGGCCAAGGATATGCGGCCGATGATTACGTTGCTGGATCAAAGCGGCAACGAGTTGTGCTTCCCGAATTCGACGGTGCCCGCACACTACCTCTTGCCCAGTGACGCGATTATTACCGTCAAGGACGGCGATGAGGTGGGCGTCGGTGATGTGGTCGCGCGGATTCCCCAGGAGGGTTCAAAGACGCGCGATATCACCGGCGGTCTGCCGCGTGTGGCGGACCTGTTCGAGGCGCGTAAGCCCAAGGATCCGGAGATTCTCGCCGAGATCTCCGGTACGGTGACCTTCGGTAAGGAAACCAAGGGCAAGCGCCGCCTCATTATCACGCCTGCCGACGGTAGCGAGCCCTATGAGGAGCTGATCCCCAAGTGGCGCCAGCTGAATGTCTACGAAGGCGAACAGGTCGAGCGGGGCGAGGTTATCTCCGAGGGACCGTCCAATCCCCACGATATCTTGCGGCTCAAAGGGGTCGAGGCCCTGGCGCGCTACATCGTTAACGAAATCCAGGAGGTTTATCGTCTGCAGGGGGTGCGGATCAACGACAAGCATATCGAGGTCATCGTCCGCCAGATGTTGCGGAAGGTCGATATCGTCGAGAGCGGCGATTCAGACTTTATTCCTGGCGAGCAGCTTGAGTACGCTCAGGTTGAAGAGACCAACGAAAGCCTGCGCTCCAATGACCGGATTCCGGCGCGTTTTGAGCGCGTGTTGCTGGGCATCACCAAGGCCTCTCTGGCGACCGAGAGCTTCGTGTCCGCGGCGTCCTTTCAGGAGACCACCCGAGTGCTCACGGAGGCCGCGGTCACCGGCAAGACCGATCATCTGCGGGGGCTGAAGGAAAACGTGGTTGTCGGACGTCTGATTCCAGCGGGAACGGGGCAGTCCTATCATGGTCAGCGACGTCGGCAGCGAGACGTTGGTGCTCAGGAGGGCGCAGGGGTCTCCGCGATGGATGTCGAAGCGGCGCTGTCCGAAGCGCTCAATGCCGGTGGAGAGCAGGAGTAGCTTAGCCGGTAAATGGTCTACAGGTGGCTTGACGGTATCGGGGCGGCTCTTTAGAATCCCGCCTCCTTGCCGCCGGCCACCGGTGGGCGTGGAATGCTTTTCCCGGGCCCGTCTCGCACCGCGAGTCGGGCCCTTGTTCAGGAGTATGCAATCAATGGCAACGGTCAACCAGCTGGTACGCAAACCGAGAAAGCGTAGGGTCGCCAAGAGTACTGTGCCGGCACTGCAGGGTTGCCCGCAGCGCCGTGGTGTCTGTACCCGGGTGTATACCACGACTCCGAAGAAGCCTAACTCCGCGATGCGCAAGGTGTGCCGTGTGCGGCTGACCAGCGGTTATGAGGTGACTTCTTATATCGGTGGTGAAGGCCATAATCTGCAGGAGCATAGCGTGGTGCTGATTCGCGGGGGTCGGGTCAAGGACCTTCCCGGGGTGCGTTACCACACCGTGCGGGGCAGTCTGGATACCTCCGGAGTGAGTAATCGCCGTCAGCGGCGGTCGAAATATGGTGCCAAGCGCCCCAAGGGGTGATCTTGCGCCAACCCGTTTAACGAGTAAGGCCGGGCTTGGTCCCGGGGTTCCCTGAAGAGAGTCGATTATGCCTAGAAGACGTATTATCGCCAAGCGCGAAGCCCTTCCTGATCCCAAATACGGGAGCAGCATCCTTGCCAAGTTTGTCAACCACGTCATGGTGAGCGGCAAAAAAGCCGTTGCAGAGCGCATTGTCTACGGTGCGCTTGAGCTGGTGCAGGAGCGTCTGAAGCGCGATCCGGTGGAGATTTTTGAAGAGGCGCTGGACAACATCGCGCCGATGGTGGAGGTGAAGTCTCGGCGGGTTGGCGGAGCGACCTACCAGGTTCCGGTCGAGGTTCGCGCGTCGCGCCGTACGGCGTTGGCGATGCGTTGGCTTGTGGATTACGCGCGCGCGCGCAGTGAAAAATCCATGGTGCAGCGGCTGGCGGGCGAGATCGGTGATGCCGCCCAGGGTCGCGGTAGCGCCGTGAAGAAGCGCGAGGACGTGCATCGTATGGCGGAAGCCAACAAAGCATTTTCGCATTACCGGTTTTAAGGGCGTATATTCGCCTTCCGCGCCAGGGGGCGCTCACCGAGAGGCGGCTGCATTGGCTGCCTTTTGCAGTTTTGAACACCAGAATTGGGGAAGTTAACAGTGACGCGTAAGACGCCAATCGCACGGTACCGCAACATCGGCATCGTCGCCCACGTGGACGCTGGCAAGACCACCACGACCGAGCGCGTGCTGTTCTATACCGGGCTCTCGCACAAGATGGGTGAGGTGCACGACGGTGCCGCCACCATGGACTGGATGGAGCAGGAGCAGGAGCGTGGAATTACTATCACCTCCGCGGCGACGACCTGCTTCTGGCGGGGCATGCAACAGCAGTTCGATGAGCATCGTGTCAACATCATCGATACGCCCGGGCACGTTGACTTCACCATTGAGGTCGAGCGTTCGCTGCGCGTGTTGGATGGTGCCGTAGTGGTCCTCTGTGGTTCTTCTGGCGTGCAGCCGCAGACGGAGACCGTGTGGCGGCAGGCCAATAAATACGAAGTACCGCGGCTGGTGTTTGTTAATAAGATGGATCGGGCCGGAGCCGACTTCCTGCGCGTGGTAAAGCAGTTGCGCGAGCGGCTGGGTGCTAATCCCGTGCCGCTGCAGATGGCGATTGGTGCGGAAGATGCTTTTCGGGGTGTGGTCGACCTGGTCAAGCAAAAAGCCATCTTGTGGAACGATGCGGATCAAGGTATGAGCTTTGAGTATGCTGAGATCCCGGCGGAATTGCAGGACGAGTGTGAGGTGCTCCGTGAGCAGCTGGTCGAAGCTGCTGCGGAAGCGAATGAAGAGTTGATGGACAAGTACCTCGAGGGTAACGCCCTTACCGAGGAGGAGGTCAAGGAGGGTATCCGGGCGCGTACGCTGGCCAACGAAATCGTGCCGGTGTTTTGCGGCTCGGCCTTTAAGAATAAGGGTGTTCAAGCGGTGCTGGATGGGGTCATCGAGTATCTGCCGTCGCCGACTGAAGTCAAGGCCATCGAAGGCACTTTGGATGATGGGCAGACTGTCGAGAAGCGGGAAGTCGACGACAACGCGCCCTTTGCCGCGTTGGCCTTTAAGATCGCTACCGACCCCTTTGTGGGGGCGCTCACGTTCATTCGCGTGTATTCCGGGGTGTTGAGCTCAGGGGATGCCGTTTACAACCCGGTCAAGGGCAAGAAGGAGCGCATTGGGCGGATGGTGCAAATGCACGCCAACCAGCGCGAGGAGATCAAGGAGGTGCGCGCCGGTGACATCGCCGCGGCGATCGGCCTCAAGGATGTGACAACGGGTGAGACCCTCTGTGATCCGGGGGCCGTGATTACCCTCGAGCGGATGGAGTTTCCGGAGCCTGTTATCTCGGTAGCGGTGGAGCCCAAGTCCAAGGCCGATCAGGAGAAGATGGGTGTCGCGCTGGGCAAGCTCGCCCAGGAGGATCCTTCCTTCCGGGTGAAGACCGACGAAGAGACCGGCCAGACCATCATCTCCGGTATGGGTGAGTTGCACCTCGATATTATCGTCGATCGTATGCGGCGCGAGTTCAGTGTCGAGGCCAATATCGGTAAGCCCCAGGTCGCCTACCGCGAAGCGATTCGCAACACCTGTGAAATCGAGGGCAAGTTTGTGCGCCAGAGTGGGGGCCGAGGTCAATACGGTCACGTCTGGGTGCGGTTCGAGCCGCGCGAGGAGGGTGAAGAGGGGCTCGAGTTCGTCAACGGTATCGTCGGCGGCGTGGTGCCTAAGGAATACGTGCCGGCGGTCGAAAAGGGGATCGGCGAACAGATGCAAAACGGCGTGTTGGCTGGTTATCCCCTGCTTGGTCTCAAGGCGACCCTGTACGACGGTTCCTATCACGATGTCGACTCCAGTGAGATGGCATTCAAAATCGCGGCGTCCATGGCCACCAAAGAGCTTTCCAAAAAAGGTGGAGCGGTGCTGCTCGAGCCGGTGATGAATGTGGAAGTGGTTACGCCAGAAGAGAATATGGGTGACGTGGTTGGCGACTTGAATCGTCGCCGCGGCCTGATTCAGGGCATGGACGAGAGTCCGGCCGGGAAGGTGGTTCGAGCGGAGGTGCCGCTCGCCGAGATGTTCGGGTACGCGACTGCGCTGCGGTCCGCAACCCAGGGTCGAGCCACCTTTACCATGGAGTTTCTGAAGTACGCGGAAGCGCCGACCAACATCGCAGAAGAGGTCAAGGCCAAGCGCGCCTGACCTTCCGACCCTTAACCTGAACTTTTTGATAGAGGAGATTTTTCCGTGGCAAAGGAAAAATTTGAGCGTAGCAAGCCGCACGTAAATGTTGGGACGATTGGTCACGTGGACCATGGTAAGACGACGCTGACGGCGGCGCTGACGCGGGTGTGTTCTGAGGCCTGGGGCGGTGGTTCTGCGGTACCGT
>JBFHML010000052.1:0-15828 GCA_041594335.1 Porticoccaceae bacterium | reverse complement strand
CCTACGGGCCGGATCGCGCTTCCCTAGGTCTTGTCTCCTGCACGCGCTACGGCCGGTGCTTTTCGGCCGCCGCCGGTAAATCGGATACAATCGGGCAACTTGTGATCGCGAGGGCGTCGGCCACCGACGGTGCCGCCGATCGCCGGGAACCCGAACCGGAACCTACCCAATGCCGATGAACAACAGATCCGTCTACAGTGCGGATCACGAACTCTTTCGCCAAACTGCCCGCCGTTTTTATCGGGAGGAGCTCGAGCCCAACATCGAGCGTTGGGAGGATGAGGGGATCGTGCCCCGCGAGCTATGGCGTAAGGCGGGTGCCCAAGGCCTGTTGTGTTGTGGCATTCCCGAGGAGTATGGGGGGCCGGGGGGCGACTTTTACTACAATATGATTTCCTCCGAGGAAATTGGTTACGCCATTGGCGGAGGCAGTTGCAGCTTCGCGCTGCAGTCAGATATCACAGCCTACTATCTGCTGCACCACGCCAGCGAAGCGCTGAAACAGCGATGGCTTCCCGGCATGGTCAGTGGTGAGGTTATCTCTGCGATTGCCATGACCGAGCCAGGTGCCGGCAGCGATCTGCAGGGCGTCCGGACAACCGCTGTTCGTGACGGCGATAGCTACGTCATCAATGGCCAGAAGACCTTCATTACCAATGGGCAACATTGTGATTTCGTGATCGTGGTCTGTAAGACCGATCCGACGAAAGGCGCCAAGGGCATGAGTCTGATCGTGGTCGAGACCGATCGCCCCGGCTTCGAGCGGGGGCGTAATCTTGACAAGATAGGCCAAAAGGGCGCGGATACTTCGGAGATGTTTTTTGCCGACGTTCGGGTGCCGGTAGACAATCTGGTCGGCGAAGAGGGCCGTGGGTTTGTCTATCTCATGGAGGAGTTGCCGCGTGAACGTCTGACCGTTGCCTTTCGCGCTTGGGCCGAAGCTCAGCGTGCCTATGATCTCACCGTGGCGTACGTCAAAGAGCGCCAAGCCTTTGGCAAATTCTTGGTCGAGTTTCAGAACACGGCGTTCAAGCTGGCCGAGATTAAGACCGATTTGGCGGTCGGCTGGTCGTTTCTGGACCAGTGTCTGCGGCGCATCGTCGCCGGTGAGCTGACGGCCGAGGAGGGCGCCATGGCCAAGCTTTGGACTACCGAGCGGGAGGGGCGCATCGTCGACGAATGCCTGCAGTTGTTCGGTGGCTATGGCTATATGCGCGAGTATCCGATTTCA
Source organism: Porticoccaceae bacterium (assembly GCA_041594335.1). Classification (GTDB taxonomy): domain Bacteria; phylum Pseudomonadota; class Gammaproteobacteria; order Pseudomonadales; family Porticoccaceae; genus JAGPUQ01. Next base: position 14,597 of record JBFHML010000052.1, on the reverse strand, counting down.
CGAATTTATACCGATGCCCGAATCCGCCGCATCTACGGTGGAACTTCGGAGATTATGAAACTGTTTATCAGCCGGCACCTCTAGCCGGCGGATTCCGGCCAACCATTATTATCGACGGGGACTGACTATGATCGGCATCACTGCCTACGGGGCTTATCTGCCGCGCGCACGTTTGCAGAAACAGGTGATCGCGGACGCCAACGCCTGGTTCGATTCCGGTCTGCGTGGGCTCGCCAAGGGCGAGAAGGCCATGTGTAACTGGGATGAAGACGCGATCACTATGGCCACCGAAGCCTGCGCGGATGCTCTGGGGCGCGAAGCGGGGACGACGCCCGCGGCATTGTTGCTCGCTTCGACCTCACTACCCTTCGCCGATCGTCAAAACTCCGTGATTCTCGCGGAGGCGATGAACTTCGACCCGGCGAATCTACGCACCTTGGATGTGACCAGCTCACAGCGTTCGGCTACCTCAGCCCTGCTGAATGCGCTCGATATCGCAGCAGCCGGCCGAGGTGACGCCCTGGTGGTGGCTTCCGAGCATCGTCTCACCAAGTGTGCATCACGTGAGGAGATGTTGTATGGCGACGGCGCTGCCGCGGTGGCGGTGGGCCAGGGAGAGATCCTTGCGGAGTTGGTTGGCAGCGTCAGCCAGCCGGTCGATTTCATCGACCACTACCGGGCTGAAGGCCGAGATTACGACATCGGCTGGGAGGAGCGCTGGGTCCGCGACGAAGGCTACATGAAGATCGTGCCCCGGGCGGTGGGTGCGCTGCTGGATCAAGCCGGCGTGGCGGCCGCGGACATCGCCCATTTCGTGATGCCCACAGATCAGCGCCAGGTACCCGGTGGCCTCGCGAAAAAGCTGGGTATACCGGATGCCGCTGTGACCGATAATCTCCTGCAGCGTGTCGGCATCACCGGCGCCGCACATCCCCTGTTGTTGCTTGCGCAGCGTTTGGAAGAGGCTAAGCCTGGGGATCTGTTACTGGTCGTTGGGTTCGGTCAGGGCTGTGATGCCTTGCTGTTTCGCGCGACGTCGCGAGTCGCGCAATGGCGGCCGCAGCGTGGCGTCAGTGGCTGGCTCGCCGCCGGTGCCCCGGAGACGAACTACAACAAGTTCCAGTCTTTCAATGGGCTGCTTGATAAAGAACTCGGCAAGCGCTCCGAAGTCGACAAAACCGCTTTTCTTTCGGCCATGTATCGTAACCGAGCTCTGACGAATAGCTTTGTCGGTGGCAAATGCGGTCAGTGCCAAACCGTACAGATTCCGCGAGCGCACTATTGCGTCAATCCGGAGTGCGGTGCGCTGGACTCTCAGGAGGCCTACCCGATGGCCGGCCAGCGCGGCAAGGTGGCGACCTGGACGGCGGACCGCCTGACATTCGATTTCAATCCGCCGGCCTATTTCGGTATGGTGGTATTCGATTGCGGTGGGCGGTTGATGATGGATCTCACCGAAGTCGATCCAGAGACCTTCGATACGGGTGCCGAAGTCTCGGTGCACTTCCGTATCAAGCAGATTGACACCCAAAGGGGCTTCCGAAAATACTTTTGGAAAGCCATTCCCAAGCGCTGAATTCATTATCTGGAGGAGCCGTACATGGCCAAGGGTATTCGTGACAAAGTCGTCATCCTCGGCGCCGGTTGCAGTAAATTCGGCGAGCGCTGGGATGCTGAGCCCGCCGACCTCATGACCGAGGCGTTCGAAGAGTGCCTTGCTGACGCCGGCATCGAAAAAAACCAAATCGAAGCGGCCTGGCAGTCGACAGGGATCGATGCGTTCAGTGTTGGCCCCGGTGCCATGCCGTTGTCGATCGCGCTGCGCCTGCCCTACATTCCGGTCACTAGGCTGGAAAACTACTGCGCGAGCGGCACTGAGGCGTTCCGCGCTGCCACCTATGCGGTGGCTTCCGGAGCTTGCGACATCGCCTTGGCGATGGGTTTCGAGAAGCTCAAGGATACGGGCTACGGCGGACTGCCGCAGCGTTCTCGGGGTGTCACCAACGATCTGTACTACCCCAATCTGTCGGCTCCGGGCATGTTCGCCCAGCTCGCTGCGGGGTATCGGGCCAAATACAAGACCGATAAGCAGGATCTCAAGCGAGCCATGGCCCACGTCTCGGTGAAGAGCCACGCCAACGGCGCCAAGAACCCCAAGGCGCACCTGCAGCGGCCGATCAGCGAAGAGCAGGCGTTGAACGCGCCCATGGTTGCCGAGCCCATCGGCTTGTTTGATTGTTGTGGTGTCAGTGATGGTGCCGCCTGTGCCATCGTCACCACGCCGGAGATTGCCCGCAGCTTGGGTAAGCGGGATCTGGTCAGTGTCAAAGCGCTGCAGCTGTGCGCCTCCAATGGCGAAGAAGGCGGTTTCAGCAAGTGGGACGGCTCCTATGTGGCGACTACCCGGATTGCTGCCAAGCGGGCCTATGAGGAGGCGGGCATCCAAAATCCGCGTCGCGAGGTCAGCATGACCGAAGTCCACGACTGCTTTTCGATCACCGAGTTGGTGACGATGGAGGACCTGTTTCTCTCCAGCGAAGGTGGGGCGGTCAAGGACGTGCTCGACGGCGTTTTTGACGCCGATGGGGAAATCCCCTGCCAGATCGACGGCGGCCTCAAGTGCTTCGGCCACCCGATCGGTGCCTCGGGGCTGCGCATGATCTACGAGATGTACCTCCAGCTCACCGGTCGTGCCGGCGAGCGACAACTGGCCGACCCTAAGATCGGCCTTACGCACAATCTGGGCGGTTTCCCGCACCAGAATGTGGTCAGCGTCGCTATCGTCGGACGCTACGACGCCTGAACGCGCCCCAGGGCGCCTGGAAAGGATGCGTGATCGGCGACGGCCCCCCCGCGGGCCGTCGCCCAGGTACCGCTGTCTGTAGGCTGCCGAGGAGACCGGATGAATACGATGATCGAACGCAGCGCGCTGATGCCGTCCAGTGTTCAACTGGCGGACGACCGAGGTCAGTTACGCGTGGCGCTCTCCGCGATACGTGGGCTCGTCGATAGGGGCTTGGCGTGGCTGCGAGTGCAGTGTAGCGCCGACGGGCGGCTGTCTCCCGAGTTGCTCGACGGGCAGCAGTTCGCGAGCTACGAGCTGGCCTTTTGCGTCGCGGATCTGACGGCCGCCGAATCCTTTCTTGACTATAGTGAGCGGGTGCAGGGCGACGCACTGGCTTGCTGGGCCGCGCTGCAGTTCGGTGCCGAGGCGGGGAAGACGGTGCTGGCCCGGCTCGCCAGTCGTCCAGGAGACTTTGGCTTGACCTTGCGTCAGGTCACCGACAGCGCCGTGGCCTTCGACGACACCGGTTTGCCGGAACGCTATCTGGCCGCGGCGCGGATGGCCCAGCTGGGGCAGTTACTCGGTGCTCGGGAGGGAGATTTTCTCCCGGCTGATCTGGATGGTGAAAAGGAGATCATCCGCGATACCTTTCGGCGCTTCGCCACCGAGGTCGTGATGCCGCTCGCCGAGGGCATCCATCGCGAGGACCTTGACGTTCCGGAGGCGATCCTCCAACCGCTGCGTGAGATGGGGTGTTTTGGCATCTCGATCCCGGAGCGCTACCAAGGGCTACAGCCGGACAGTGGTGATGACAGCCTCTACATGATCCTGGTCACCGAAGAGCTGTCCCGCGGTTCGCTCGGAGCGGCCGGCAGCCTCATTACCCGACCGGAAATTCTCGCACGAGCCCTGATGGCCGGTGGAACCGAAGAGCAGCGCGATCACTGGTTGCCGAAGGTCGCCCGAGGTGAAACCCTGTGCGCGATCTCGCTAACCGAGCCGGACTATGGTTCGGACTTGGCGGCGGCTCGGTTCCGCGCTACTCAGACGGCCGGTGGCTGGCTGCTCAATGGGGGCAAGACTTGGTGTACCTTCGCGGGGGCAGCCAACCTCATTTTGGTGCTGGCCCGGACCGGAACCGAAGCCGAAGGTTTCCGTGGCCTCAGCCTTTTTTTGGTCGAGAAGCCGCGTACGCTTGGCCATGAGATCGAGGTGACCCAGCCGGGCGGTGGTCGTCTCCGCGGCCGCGCTATTCCTACGTTGGGCTATCGTGGGATGCACTCATTCGACCTGTCTTTTGAGGATTATTTCGTGCCGGATGCCCAGCTGTTGGGCGGGGCGAGTGGCCTCGGCAAGGGCTTCTACTACACCATGGCGGGGTTGACCGGAGGTCGCTTACAGACTTCGGCCCGCGCAGCGGGTGTCATGCAGGCGGCCTGTGAGCAGGCGCTGGCGTACGCGGCAGAACGCAAGGTGTTTGCCCAGCCAATCGCCGATTATCAGCTCACCCAAGTAAAGCTGAGCCGGATGATTACCACGCTGCAGGCATCGCGTCAGTTCAGTTATGCGGTGGCGCGTCAGGTCGACGCCGGGGGCGGCCGCATGGAGGCCAGCCTCGTCAAGTTGTTTGCCTGCCGGGCGGCAGAGTGGGTGACGCGAGAGGCGCTGCAAATTCATGGCGGCATGGGTTATGCCGAAGAAATGCCGGTGAGCCGATATTTCGTCGATGCTCGGGTGCTATCCATTTTCGAGGGCGCCGAGGAGACCCTGGCGCTCAAGGTGATCGCTCGGGAATTGATAGCCAATGCCCGCACGGCGGTCTGAGCATCAGACAGATTTTGACGCCGGTGCCGCGACCCACGCCCGTACCGGACATCGCTTATGCAATGGAGGGGAGGAACAATGACGACTAGCAAACATCTCGAAGGTAAAGGGATTGTGGTCACCGGCGCCGGCCGCGGTATTGGGCGCGAAATTGCCTTAGCCGTGGCGCGTGCTGGCGGTAAGGTGATCGTCAATGACCTCGATCGCGAGGTTGCCGACGAAGTGATCGCCGAGATTCGGGGTTTTGGCGGCGAAGCGCTCGCCAACACCGATAGCGTCGCCTCCTGGGAGGGGGCCAACAATATGGTCACCCAAGCCGTCGATCATTTCGGCAGCATTGACGGCGTGGTCAACAATGCCGGTAACCTGCGCGATGTGATCTTCCACAAGATGACCCAGGACGATTTCGATCAGGTCATCGCCGTGCATCTCAAAGGGAGCTTCAACGTAGCCCGTGCCGCTGCGACTCATTTTCGCAACCAGGAGCGGGGCGCCATCGTCAATATGACCTCGACTTCCGGGTTAGTGGGGAATTTCGGCCAGGCCAACTATGCCGCGGCGAAGGCCGGTATCGCTGCGCTGTCGAAATCCATCGCGCTCGACATGCAGCGCTACAATGTGCGTTCCAACTGTATCGCGCCTTTCGCCTGGAGCCGACTGATCGCGACCATTCCCACCGAGACCCCGGATCAGAAGGCGCGGGTGGAAAAGCTCAAGCGCATGACCCCGGACAAGGTCGCCATCGTCGCAGCGGCTCTACTCAGTGATCAAGCTGCCCACATCACCGGGCAGATCTTTGCGGTGCGTATGAACGAGATTTTCCTGATGAGTCAGTCGCGTCCGCTACGCTCGGTACATGCCGGCGATGGTTGGACCATCGACAGCATTTTCGAGCGCGCTATGCCGGCGCTGGAAAGCCATTTCTATCCCCTCGATCGTTCGCAGGACGTGTTTACCTGGGATCCGGTATAAGTCCATGGCCATCGACTACCAGCAGCTCAAGAATCGCTGTTTCGAGGAAATCGTACACAGCTACACGGCGCGCGACACCATGCTCTACGCGCTCGGTGTGGGGGTCGGCTATGACCCGCTCGATGAGCGGGCACTGGATTTTGTGTACGAGTCCCGACTCAAGGCGCTCCCGACCCTGGCTGGGGTGCTGGCGTACCCCGGGTTTTGGCTCAAGGAGCCGGATACCGGTGTGGATTGGACACAGGTGTTGCATGCCGATCAGGACATTGTCCTGCACCGCCCGTTGCCGCCAGAGGGTACGGTGAAAGCCACCACCCGAGTTGACGAGATCATCGACAAGGGGCCGGGGAAGGGCGCGTTTATTTATTCCTCTCGTACCGTGACCGATGCCGCCAGTGGCGAGCCGTTGGCCACACTCACGCAAAACACCTTGGCCCGGGGTCATGGGGGCTTTGGGGGCAGCACGGCGCAACCGCCCCGGCCACAGGCGATTCCCGAGCGCCCGGCGGATCTGTCCTGTGAGCTGCCGACGCTGCCACAGGCGGCGCTCCTCTACCGGCTGTCGGGCGACTACAACCCTTTACACGCCGATCCGGCGGTGGCGCGCCAAGGCGGTTTTGAGCGACCGATTCTGCATGGTATGTGCACTTTTGGGGTCGCTGGCCACGCATTGCTGAAGACATGCTGCGATTACGATGTCGCCCAGTTTCATCGCATCAAGGCACGCTTTTCTGCGCCCGTCTATCCGGGCGAGACCATCCGTACCGAGATCTGGCGCCTGGATCGGGGTGTGGCTTTCCAGTGTCGAGTCATTGAACGGGATCTGGTCGTCATCGACAACGGGTTTGCCGACGTCGGCTGAGCAGGGGGCACATTGGAACAGATTCTTTCCGGTCTGCGGGTTGTCGAGGGAGCGGCTTTTGTCGCTGCTCCATCGGGTGCCATGACGCTCGCTCAGCTGGGTGCCGATGTGATTCGGTTCGATTTGATCGGCGGTGGGCTTGACTACCGTCGCTGGCCTGTCGATGCGCGCGGCAACAGCCTGTTTTGGGCGGGGCTCAACAAGGGTAAGCGCTCGATCGCGGTGGATTTCCGCAAGCCGGAAGGCCAGGACATCCTGACCCAGTTAATCGCTGCTCCGGGTGAGGATGCCGGTTTATTCATCAGTAATTTTCCGGCCCGCGGCTGGCTATCTTACGAAAACTTGTGCCGGCACCGCGCCGACTTGGTGTATGTCAATCTCACCGGCGACCGTCACGGCGGTAGTGCAGTGGATTACACCGTCAATCCGCAGGTGGGTATGCCATGGCTGACCGGCGATGGTGGCGAGCCGGTCAACCATGTCCTTGCGGCCTGGGATCTAATCACCGGCCAGACTCTGGCCTTGGGGTTGCTTGCCGCTGAACGCCATCGGCGCAAAACCGGGGCGGGCCAGTTGGTAAAGCTGGCGCTGGCGGATGTCGCTTTGGCCACCATGGGCCATCTGGGGTATCTGGCTGAGGCCCAACTGTTGGGCGAGCGAGACGCCTGCGGCAACTACCTGTTCGGTGCGTACGGCAAAGATTTTCCCACTGCGGACGGAGAGCGCATCATGGTGGTGGGCTTGACCGGCAACCAGTGGCGCGCGTTACGCAAGGCCACCGGGTTGGGCGAATCCCTCGATCAGTTGGGCGCGCGGCTTGGGTTGGATCTCTCAGAAGAAGGCAACCGCTTTCGGGCGCGCGAAGAGATCACCGCATTGCTGACGCCTTGGTTTGCCGCGCGTGGGTTTGATGAGGTGCGCCGCTGCTTCGACGAACATGGTGTCTGCTGGGGGAAGTATCAGACCGTGCGGGAGCTGGTGACCGCCGACCCAGAATGCTCGACGGACAATCCGCTGTTCGCCGAGATCGAGCAGCCGGGAATCGGACGCTATCTGGCCCCGGCAAGTCCGCTGAATTTTGCCGCTTGCGCGCGAGCGCCGGCGGCGCCCGCGCCCCGGCTCGGGGAGCACACCGACGAGATCCTCGCCGAGGAATTGGGGTTTGCTGCAGCCGAGATTGGGCGTTTGCACGACGCCGGAATTGTGGCCGGCCCGGGGTGACGTTCGAGCGCGCCATGTCTGGCCGCGGCGAGTAACGGGTGATTGGTTGCCGGAGGGCACGGCCGCTTCTTATGGTTGGCCGCCCGCATACTTCCGTATCCCGGGGCTGCTGCCAGTGCAGGCGGCCTGTCCAGAATCGATCAGCATGAGAGAAAGAGGTATACATCTATGGCCAGCAAAGAAGCCGAATGTATCGACAACCTGTATCGGGAGTGGAAGAGCAAGCTCGCCGATGGGGAGATGCCGCTGGATCAGCTCCGAGAGCTGTTTGACGGCTGGGGCGATCTGTCCAGCGAACCCGAGGGTGTTCAGTTCCGCGAGGCCACGATTGCCGGTGTTCCGGGCGTGTGGGCTACCCCGGAAAACGCCGACCAGAGCCGGGTGGTGCTTTGCTGCCATGGCGGTGGTTTTGTGGTTGGCTCCAGCAACAGCCATCGCAAGATGTATGGCCACTTGGCCCGCGCGCTGGGCTGCCCGACGTTTACCCTGGATTACACCCGTGCCCCCGAGAACCCACATCCCGGCATCGTCGAGGAGGCCGTGGCGGTATACGGCAAGTTGCTAGAGCAGGGTTTCGAGCCGCAGCATGTGGGGACTACCGGAGATTCTGCCGGTGGCAATTTGTGCACTAGCATGATTCTCTATGCACGCCACAAGGGCCTGCCGCTGCCTGCGGCCTGCGCCCCGATCTCGCCTTGGTACGACATGGAGGGCAAGGGCGAGAGTATGCAGACCAATGCCGACAAGGATTTGTTGGTGGCACCTGAGGTACTGGAGGGGATGAGTGCGGCGTTTCTCGGTGAGAAGGGCGCGCGGACCGACCCCTTTGCGAATCCGCTGCACGCGGACCTCAAGGGATTTCCCCCTACGCTGGTGCAAGTCGGGGCCTATGAGAGTCTGCTTTCGGACAGTGAGCGGTTCGCAGCCCGCGCCAAGGCCGCCGGTGTCGAGGTTGAACTCCAGGTGTTTCCCGAAATGCAGCACGTATTTCAGTTCATGGCAGGCAACGCGCCGGAGGCGGATGACGCCATCGCGAAGATTGCTGCCTTCATGAGGCCACGCCTAGGCTTGGCTTGAACCAGACGTTCCAGACGTCACAACAGGAACCGAGCAATGATCCAATACGACAACATTTACATCGACGGGCGCTGGGTGCCGGCGAGCAGCGGTGAGACGACTACGCTGGTCAACCCAGCGACCGAGGCGCCCTTTGCTCAGGTACCGAGTGCCTATCCCGCGGATGTCGAAGCGGCAGTGCTGGCAGCGCGTCGCGCCTTCGGTTCCTGGTCGCGCACCAAGGCTGCAGAGCGCAAGGAGCTGATTGAGGCCATCTGCGCCAAACTGACCGAGCGAACCGATGAGCTGGCGTCGCTGATCTCCCAGGAAATGGGTATCCCCGTCCATTTCTCCAAGGGGATCCAGGTCACAGGGCCGATCCAGGGTCTGTCGATCTTCGCCTCCTTGGCGGATTCTCTGGAGGAAGAGCGCGAGGAAAATGGGTACCTGGTGGTGCGAGAGCCTATCGGGGTATGCGCGTTTATTACCCCGTGGAACTTCCCGCTGTTTCAGGCGGTGGCCAAGGTTGGGCCGGCGCTGGCAGCCGGTTGCACCTCGGTGCTTAAGCCCAGCGAGCAGACGCCGCTGTCGAGTTTTGTTTTCGCCGAGGCCTGCGAGCAGGCGGGACTGCCGGCGGGCGTGTTCAATCTGGTCACGGGCAAGGGGTCGGTGATCGGCGACACGCTGAGTTCTCATCCGGAGGTCGACATGGTCTCCTTCACCGGCTCGACCGAGGTTGGCGTGCGGATCGCGAAGACCGCAGCCGATGGCGTCAAAAGAGTGTGTCAGGAGCTGGGAGGCAAATCGCCCTTTGTGGTCGCGCCAGGAGCCAACATCGCGAAGGCGATCAAGTATGTGGTCAAGGATTCGATGTTCAACTCGGGCCAGATGTGCGTGCAGTTGAGTCGTATCCTGGTTCACGAAGACCAGTATGAGGAGGCCGTCGAGGTTGCTAGGACGGTGGCAGAGTCACTCACGGTCGGCGACCCCACGGACAAGGGGAGCTTTCTCGGACCACTCAGCTCGATGCGTGCCCGCGACAGCGTAGTGCGTTACATCGAAAAGGGCATCGCCGAAGGCGCGCGTCTGGTAGCCGGCGGGACCGAGCGGCCGGAAGGGCTTGACCGCGGTGCCTATGTCAAGCCCACGGTGTTTGCCGATGTCACCAATGACATGGCGATCGCGCGGGAAGAGATTTTCGGCCCGGTGATCTGTCTGATCAAGTACCGTGACGAGGCAGAGGCGATTCGCATCGCCAATGATACGGAATTCGGCCTCTCCAGCGGCGTCTGGGCGGAGGATCGTGAAACCCAGATGCGCATCGCGCGTCAGTTGCGCGCCGGTCAGGTCAAGGTGAATGGTCCGGCCTTTAGTTTTGCCGCCCCCTTTGGCGGTTACAAAAAATCCGGCAACGGCCGTGAATGGGGGGCCAGTGGGTTGGTGGAGTACACGGAAGAAAAAGCCATTCTGCTCGGCCGCTGATCGCGTTGTGCCTCGGCTGCGGAATGGTCGCCGTAGCCGGGGCCGACCGCAGCCACGCGCGTATCCCCGAGATTTGTTTACCCCGTTCAGTTGAGGAGCAGTAGATGTCCACCAGCCGGTTTCGTTTTCCCCGGGTCACCATGCCCCCGGCGGCCCGCCAGTTGCGCGAAGAGGTAAGAGCTTTTCTCGCCGAAGAGCGAGCCAGCGGCGGTTACACACCCATGGCTGACTGCTGGGCCTCCGGGTTTTCTGCCGATTTCAGCCGCAAACTGGGCCAGCGTGGCTGGCTGGGTATGACTTGGCCGAAGGAATACGGGGGTCATGAGCGCAGCTTTCTCGAGCGCTATGTGGTTACCGAAGAGATGCTCGCTGCCGGGGCGCCCGTGATGGCGCACTGGATCGCTGATCGTCAAAGCGGCACGCAGATGTTGCGCCACGCCGGTGAAGAGGTGAAGGCTGCGGCGCTACCACGCATGGCGCGCGGTGAAACATTTTGCGCTATCGGCATGAGTGAGCCCAACACCGGATCCGATCTGGCGTCGGTGAGTACTAGAGCAGAGCGGGTCGAAGGCGGCTGGAAGATCAATGGTCGCAAGATCTGGTCGACCGGTGCCCACGGCGAAGGTTGCGACTACATGATTGCGCTGGTGCGGACGGCCCCAGCAGACGCCAAGGAGCGCCACAAGGGCCTCTCGCAGCTCATCGTCAATCTGAAGGCCGCCGGTGTTACGGTCCGCGGCATCGAAGATATCGGTGGGCAGGTGCACTTCAACGAAACCCTGTTCGAAGATGTATTCGTCCCGGATTCCCATTTGCTGGGCGAAGAGGGCAAGGGGTGGAGCCTGGTGGTCGGAGAATTGGCCTTGGAGCGTTCCGGTCCGGAAAGATTTTTAAGTAGTTTCATCGCATTGCGAGAGGCAATGCATGTTCTTTCTGAGAATCCCGATGATCGTACTCGTGAGGTGCTGGGTCATTTGGTGGCCCAGATTAAGACGCTTCGGAGAATGTCCCTGGGGATTGCCGGATTGTTGCAGGAGGGACGGTCGCCCGAGACCGAGGCGGCTTTGGTCAAGGACATGGCGACCCGGTTTGAGCGAGAGCTGATCGAACAACTGCGCGTCGTGCTTCCTGACGAGGTGCTGCTCGACTCCAGTGGCGTGCTGCCGCGGTTAGTGCGGGAAGCCATCCTTCGAGTGCCTTCGTCGACGCTGCGTGGCGGCACCAACGAAGTTCTCAAGGGCATGATCGTGCGCCAGCTCGGCTTGCGCTGAGACCGCCCCGAGTTGGCGCCGGCAGCCTGCCGGCCCCGTAATGTACGGAATGGATGTTATGAGCGAAACAGACAACGTGATTCTCGATACCGCAACGCGGATCTTTGCCGACTTGAGTACTCAGGAGGTGGTTAACGCCGCGGAAAAGGGGGAGTGGCCGGCGGCTCTCTGGCAGGCCATCGAGGAGTCTGGCCTGCACCTGACGTGGGTGCCTGAGGCGAGCGGTGGGGTCGGAGCCGATCTGTTCGATGGGTTCGCGGTGCTCAAGGCGGCCGGCGCCGCCGGGCTTCCGGTTCCGCTTGCCGAGACCCTGCTGGCGGGCTGGCTGCTAGGGCGAGCTGGCCTGGAGGTGCCCTCGGGTCCGCTGACCGTGGCCCGCGGTCGCCATCAGTTGGCGGCAGGGCTGGTGAGTGGTACGGCGCTGGCCGTGCCCCATGCTCGTAACGCCGAGCTGATTGTGGTGCTCGTCGAGGAAAACGGGGCCCTGTATGTCGCGGCACTGGCGCGTGGTGATTGCACCCTGCGTGAGGGGCAGAGCCTAGCGGGTGAGCCTTGGGACGCAGTAGCGTTTTCCGGAGTTCGTCCGGTATTGCGTGCGCCGCTCCCCGATTTCGAGGTAGACCACCTCGATGCCATGGGTGCGCTGATTCGCGTGACCCAGGCGGCTGGCGCCCTGGAGACGGCCCTAGAGTTGAGTATCCAGTACGCGGGTGAACGGGTGCAATTTGGCCGCCCGATCGGTAAGTTCCAAGCGGTGCAGCATATGATCGCTGATTTTGCGGGCGAGGTTGCGGCGCTGAGTGCGGCGGCCTCTGCTGGCGCAGAAGCCGTAGCCGCTACCGATGGCCACATTGATGCCGATGCTTGGGTAGAGATCGCCGCTGCCAAGACGCGGTTGGGGCGCGCGGCCAGTAACGGTCCGGCGGTGGCCCATCAGGTGCATGGCGCCATGGGATTCACCTATGAGCACCGGTTACACCAGTTCACTCGCCGGGCTTGGGCTTGGCGGGATGAATTTGGCACGGAGACCCGTTGGGCGAGGCGGTTGGGCGACGTCGTATTGGGCTGGGGCCCAGAGCAACTGTGGCCGCAAATTACCGCGGTAACTGACAAATAATCCTATAGATACGAAAACAATCTCAAGAGGATTCTACTGTGGATTTTGCGATCAGTTCGGAACAGCAGGCCATCGTCGATAGCATCCGTGGCCTCATGGGCGATTTCGGCGACGACTTTTGGCTGGAGCGCGACGACACCGGGGAGTTCCCCGAAGAGTTTTATCAGGCCATGGCCAAGGGCGGCTGGCTGGGGATTGCCATGCCCGAGGCCTATGGTGGTGCCGGACTCGGCGTGCAGGAAGCTGCCCTGATGATGATGACGGTCGCCGAGGGGGGCGGCATGTCTGCCGCCTCCGCCATGCACATTAACGTCTTCGGTCCCATGCCAATCGTGGTATTCGGTACCGAAGAACAGAAACAGCGTTGGCTTCCACCACTGATTGCCGGTGAACAGAAAACCTGCTTCGGTGTCACCGAGGCCAATGCCGGTCTCGATACCACCCGGATCGAGACCTTTGCGCGTCGCGAGGGCGACAAATACATCGTCAATGGCCAAAAGATCTGGACCACCACCGCTCAGCAGGCCGATAAAATCCTGTTGCTAACCCGGACCACGCCGCGCGATCAGTGTCAGAAGCCGCACGAGGGCATGACCTTATTCTACGCCGACATGGATCCCGCCCATGTGGAGATCAAGGAGATCCATAAAATGGGCCGCAAGGCGGTGAACTCCAACATGACCTTCTATGACAATCTGGAGGTGCCGGTCGGGGACCGCATTGGGGAAGAAGGTAAGGGTTTCCAATATATTCTCCATGGCCTCAACCCGGAGCGCATTTTGCTTGCTGCCGAGGCCGTAGGGATGGGTCGCAGTGCGCTGCGTCGCGCAACGCAATACGCCAAGGACCGCAGTGTCTTCGGCCGTCCCATCGGCATGAACCAGTCGGTGCAGCACCCGCTTGCCGAGAATTGGATTCAGCTCGAGGCGGCTTATCTCAGCGTCATGCGTGCGGCCTGGCTCTATGATAATCAGCAGCCCTGCGGTGCCGAGGCCAATGCTGCTAAGTATTTGGCGGCTGAGGTGGGTTTCAAGGCCTGCCAACAGGCCGTGCTCACCCACGGCGGCATGGGTTATGCCAAGGAGTACCATGTCGAACGGCTCATGCGCGAGGCCATGCTGCCCCGGCTGGCGCCCGTCAGCCAAAACATGGTGCTCAACTTCATTTGTCAGAACGTGTTGGAGCTCCCGCGCTCTTATTGAGCAGCCAAGCGTTTGCGGAGGGCGGATTCCGTTGTGGCTCCGTCTTCCGTTCCTTCCTCGCGTGCACCGGGCATCGCCTAATATGGCGACGGATCGGGTGGTGCACCCCTCAGTTGTTTCTCATTGATGTCCCTGGCGCGAGTTGCGCTACCTGGTGATACCCTAGCGTTCGGTTAGGGTTGCGCGGCTTCGATCGTTCACGCTTAAATCCAGCGCGATGCACGGTCTCGGATCCAGGCGCGTCTGTCGTCGTCACGCTCCCGCCAAGCCGCTGCCGCCGGCAACCGTCGCCGCTACGTGATAACAATATCGGCCCCTAACCGGAGTTGCCTGTTTGGAGCAATGGCGGGCGTTATCGGTATCGAAAGGAGAAAGCCATGCCCATATGCTCCCGCCCAGCGCCGCTGATCGCTGCACTTTTGGCCCTTGCACTCGCGCTGACCGCCTGCGGTGGGGATGGCCAGGCGACAACGCCCGCACCGGGTCCAGTGGAAGTAGCCGTGGTGATGGTCGAGACCCGTGACCTACTACTGGATACCGAACTTCCTGGGCGCACTGTCGCCTACCGTGTCGCCGAGGTTCGCCCACAGGCGGGCGGTATCATCGAACGCCGGCTGTTTACCGAGGGCGAGCAAGTTGCCGAGGGGGAGGCGCTCTACCAGATCGACCCCGACAGCTATCGCGCTCAGTTGGCACGTGCGGAGGCTGCCGTGGAGCAGGCGAAGGCCCAGGCAGACATCGCGCGGTTACGTGCCGAGCGGCTCGGCGAGCTGGTGCAGCGTAAGTTGGTTAGCCAACAGGATTT
>JBFHML010000051.1:0-16065 GCA_041594335.1 Porticoccaceae bacterium | reverse complement strand
TGGCGGCCCGGTTGAAGGTGATGGCCCGGTTGGATATTTCCGAGCGCCGCGTTCCGCAGGATGGGCGCATCAAGATCCGCGTGAGCAAAACGCGGGCGATTGATTTTCGGGTGAACACGCTGCCGACCCAATATGGCGAGAAGGTCGTGTTGCGGATTCTCGACAGTGGTGCGGCGCGCGTGGGCATCGAAGCCTTGGGGTACGAGCCGGATCAGCAGCGCGCCTATGAGGAGGCCCTCGCCCGGCCCCAGGGCATGATCCTGATGACCGGGCCGACCGGTTCCGGGAAAACCGTTTCGCTCTATACGGGGTTGTCGATCCTCAATACCGCGGAACGCAATATCTCCACCGCCGAGGATCCGGTAGAAATCTACATGGAAGGCATCAACCAGGTGCAAGTGAATCCCCGCGTGGGCCTCACGTTCGCGGAGGCGCTGCGCGCGTTTCTGCGTCAGGATCCGGACGTGGTGATGGTGGGGGAGATTCGCGACTTGGAGACCGCGGAAATCGCCGTCAAGGCGGCGCAGACGGGCCACTTGGTGCTCTCCACCCTGCATACCAACAGCGCGCCGGAAACCCTGACCCGGCTGGCGAACATGGGGGTGCCCGGCTTTAACATCGCCACCTCGGTGATCCTGATCATGGCCCAGCGCCTGGCGCGCCGGCTGTGTAACGACTGCAAGCAGGTCGCCGACTTGCCCAAGGCGGTGTTGCAGGAGGCGGGTTTCGACAGCATCGACATGCCGTTGGACCAGGTCAAAGTCTACCGGCCCGTGGGCTGCTCGCGGTGCAACCTGGGGTACAAGGGGCGGGTCGGCGTCTACGAGGTGCTCAAGATCACGCCGGCGGTGTCGCGGTTGATCATGGAGGGCGCCAATTCCTTGCAAATCGCCGATGCGGCGCGGCGTGAAGGCTACCGAACTTTGCGCCAGTCGGCATTGAACAAGGTGGCCGAAGGTATAATCGGGCTCGAAGAAGCCAACCGAGTGACAATGGACTAGGCACATGGCTACGGCGACACATCAACTCTATATCTACAAGGGGCGCAGCCGCGACGGCAAGGTTGTCGAAGGCGAGATGGCGGCGGCGACCGCGGCGTTGGCCAAGGCCCAGCTGCGCAAGCAAGGCATCGTGCCGCGAACCGTGCGCAAGAAGCCCAAGCCGCTGTTCGGCCCCAAGAAAATCAAACCGGGCAATATCGCCACCTTCACGCGCCAGCTCGCCACTATGACGCGGGCCGGGGTGCCCTTGGTGCAGGCGTTCGAGATCGTCGCCGAAGGGGAAGAAAACGTCACCATGAAGGAGATGATCGAGAAGATTCACGTCGACGTCTCCTCGGGCACCAGTTTCGCGGCGGCGTTGCGCGCCCACCCCAAGTATTTCGACGATCTCTACTGCAACCTCATCGATGCCGGCGAGCAGTCGGGCACGCTGGAAACCATGCTCGCGCGGGTGGCCAACTACAAGGAAAAGACCGAGGCCTTGAAGCGCAAGATCAAAAAGGCCATGACCTATCCCAGTGCGGTGATCCTGGTCGCGATCGTGGTGACCGGGGTGTTGTTGATCAAGGTGGTTCCCGTCTTCGCTGAAACCTATGACTCGTTTGGCGGGTCACTGCCGGCTTTCACTCAGTTGATCCTGAGCATTTCCGAGTTTGTGCAAAAGTGGTGGCTCATCATCCTGGGTGCTGCGGTTGCCGCGGGGATGTTGTTCAGCCAGGCGCGGCGCCGTTCGCCGAAGTTCTCGGCACTGGTCGACCGGATGGCCTTGAAGCTGCCCATCGTCGGCGGGATTTTCAACGATGCGGTGATCGCGCGCTATTCGCGGACACTGAGTACCACCTTTGCCGCCGGTGTTCCCCTGATCGAGGCCCTGGAGTCGGTGGCCGGCGCTTCTGGCAACGCGGTCTACCGCAAGGCCATTCATCGGGTGCGCGACGATGTCTCGACCGGGATCACGCTGAATACCTCGATGCGTAACACCGGCGTGTTTCCCGTGATGTTGCTGCAGCTGACGGCCATCGGTGAAGAGTCCGGCTCGCTGGACGAAATGCTCGGTCGTGCCGCGGACCACTATGAGGAGGCGGTCGACAATGCGGTGGACAACCTCACGACCCTGCTCGAACCCATGATCATGGCGGTGCTCGGGGTCTTGGTGGGTGGTTTGCTGATCGGCATGTATCTGCCCATCTTCAACCTCGGCAACGTGCTGTAAAGGCCCGCGCCTGACCTTGCTCGTCGATCTGCCCCAGCCGGCGCTGTACGCCGCAGCGCTGATGCTGGGGTTGGTGGTGGGCAGCTTTCTCAATGTCGTAGCCTACCGGCTGCCGCTGCAGTTGCAGCGCGCCTGGCGTCGCGACGCGCAGGCGTGGTTGGAGAGCGAGGTACAGGTCGTCGAGGGAGATCCGGCCGCGGCGGAGACTGCACCGGATCCTTTCAACTTGGTGGTGCCTCGTTCGCGGTGTCCGCGCTGCGGGGTGGCCATTGCAGCGCGCGACAATATCCCGGTGTTCAGTTGGCTGTGGCTGCGCGGCCGCTGTCGTCACTGCGGCGGTGCCATTTCCTGGCGCTATCCGATGGTGGAGTTGGCCAGTGGCGCGCTGGCAGTGTTGGTGGTCATGCATATGGGTGTCGGTTGGCAGGCGCTGGCGGCGTTGCTGCTGAGCTGGGCGCTGCTCGCGCTGACCGCCATCGATCTCGACCACCAGTTGTTGCCCGACGTCATTACTTTGCCCCTGCTGTGGCTCGGCTTGCTGGTGAACACCCAGGAAGTTTTCGCCACGCTGTCCGACGCCGTGCTCGGCGCGGTCGCAGGCTATCTGGTGCTGTGGTCGGTGTATTGGTTGTTTCGCCTGAGTACCGGACGCGAGGGGATGGGCTATGGCGATTTCAAGCTGCTGGCGGCGCTCGGTGCCTGGTTTGGTTGGACGATGCTGCCCCCGCTGTTGCTGATCGCCTCCTTCTCCGGCGCGCTGTACGGCAGTCTCGCCGTGCTGCGCAGACGTCAGGCGCGGGAGGCGCCCTTTCCCTTTGGCCCGTTTTTGGCGCTGGCGGGTTGGGTAACCCTATTGTGGCGCGAGATGCTCTGGTCCTGGTACGGGCTGTTGGGCTGAGGCTCAAGTACAGGGGTTGCCGCCGGCCACCAGCTGGAAGGACAGATCCAGTGCCCGCAGGTGTTTGGTGAGCGCCCCAGTAGAAACAAAATCGACGCCGGCAGCGGCAAAGGTCACCAGACTTGCCTCGTCGATATTGCCCGATACCTCCAGTTCGGTGTTGCCGGTGCCCCGCAGTTCGACCGCAGCGCGAATGTCGGCGGTGCTGAAGTTGTCGAGCATGATGCGCTCGGCGCCGGCGGTGAGCGCCTGGCGACATTCATCGAGGGTTTCCACTTCGACCTCGACCGGTTTGCCCGGCGCCAGATGTCTGGCCGCGGCCACCGCGGCGTCGATGCCGCCACAGGCGGCGATGTGGTTTTCTTTGATCAGGAACGCGTCATACAGCCCCAAGCGATGGTTGTCGCAGCCACCGATGCGTACGGCATATTTTTGGGCGCGTCGCAGACCGGGGATGGTCTTGCGGGTATCTAGGACCCGTACGCCGGTGGGCGCTGCGAGCTCCCGGTAGCGGCGGGCGGTGGTGGCCGTCCCCGACAGGGTTTGCAGCAAATTGAGGGCAGTGCGCTCCCCGGTGAGCAGCGCCCGTGCATCTCCCTTCAGCGCGCACAGTGTCTGCTCCGGCTGGACGTCCTCGCCCTCCGCGGCGAGCCAGTGAAGCTCGACCGAGGGATCCAGCTGGCGGAAGACTTCCTCAGCCCAGGGGGCGCCGCAGAGCACCCCGGCCTCGCGGGTAATGATGCGTGCCTCTGCCCGGCGGCCGGCCGGGATCAGTCGTGCGGTGATGTCACCGCTACCGATGTCCTCGGCCAATGCCTGTTCGACGAGGCGATGCAGATCCGCTTGCAGTTCGGGGTCGAGCTTCATGGGTGATGGGCCCGGTGAGAAGGGGTGTGCGCATTATAGGCGCTCGGTGCCGGCGGGTCTTTCGACCGGCTGTGCCTTGACAGTATTGGAGCCGCTCTGCAGAGTGCGTTGTAACTTTATGATTGGACGATGTTTCGTCCGTGCGTGCAGGGATGAATAACGGCGTGTCGCGACGGAAGCGGAGGTTGTTCTGGTGACGGTGAGTGCCGATGCGGCGCTGCGCATGTTGCGCGAGCGCGGGCGTCAATTTGCGACCCGGGGTATGGAGGACTGCCAGACGCGTGCCGATGACGATCTTTTCGCTTTGGTGGAAAACGCGGCCGGCACCGCGGAACAAAACCGTTTCATGGAGGACCTGCGGGCTTGGTACCGGGCGCGACGGGCGGTGAGCCAAGGTTTTGCCCGGCGGCTCGAGGAAGGCTTCGCGGCGTTGAGCAACGCTGCGGCGAGGCCGGCGATCCCGGAAGAGCCGCTGCGGCTGGTGAACGAGGAGGAGTTGGCAGAGATCATTTTGGTCGATGCCATGGCTGCCGCCGCGGGGGCCGCCATCAAGCAACCCTTGGCGGAGCTCGGATCCCGAATAGAGACCTTGCTCGGCAAGCCGCTCGCAGCCCGTGAGCTACCGCTCTCCCCGGAATTCGTCATCGGTGCCCTGGCGCGGGAGATCGAGGCGCTCGGCCTCGGCACGCGCTCGCGGCATGCGCTGCTTCGTGCCGGAGAGGCGACGCTGATGCGCGCGCTGCCCGAGGCCGTTCGTCAGGCGAACGAACTGTTACGCGGCCTGGGTATCGCCAGGGCGGCGCCTGCGCCGGAAGGGGCGCCGGAAGCCGAGCCTGCCGTCGCGCCGCAGGCAGCGCCGGGCGCCGCCCAGGAGTCCCGTCGTGCGGCGCCGACAAAAGGTGACCAGGGCGTGCCGCCATCGCGCCCCGCGGCGACACGGCGGGTCACGA
Source organism: Porticoccaceae bacterium (assembly GCA_041594335.1). Lineage (GTDB taxonomy): Bacteria > Pseudomonadota > Gammaproteobacteria > Pseudomonadales > Porticoccaceae > JAGPUQ01. The sequence continues at coordinate 11,136 of JBFHML010000051.1, read as the reverse complement.
GTCGGCGATTGCTGGCGACCTTGCCGCCGCACGCGTCCCGAGACGAGGACAGTGCCAATCCCGGCGCGCATTTGACGGAGCTGTTCGATACGCTGGACCGTGAGGCCCGCCCGGCGCTCGGGCAGCGGCGGAGCCTCATGGAGCGGACCCAGGCGGCGCTGACGGAGCAAGGCCGCGCGCTCGCCGACCTCCATCCCCTGGATCGCCAGTTGCTTTCACTGGTCGATACGCTGTTCGAAGCCATGGAGTCGGGCACCTGGGTGCCGATGCCGCTTAATGAGCTGCTGGGGGGGGCCGACGTTCCGGTCGCGGAGCTGGCCAGCGAGGATCCGGCGTTCATCGACAAGCCCTGGCATCCGGGGCGACGACTGATCAACGAAATCATCGGCGCGGTGACCGACTACCTGGACCAGGAGGGCTATGCCGACAAGGAGCTGTTCCGGCGTGCGGAGGAGGCGATCGAAAGTCTCGGCCAGCTCCGCGCGGAACCCAGGCGCCTGGCGCAGTTGCTGGCCGAGTTCCTGGGCTTGGTGGAGCGGGAGCGGGAACGGGCTGAAAAGCTCGCCGAGCGCGCCTTGGCGGAGGCAGCCGCGCGGGAGCGCACCAGTCTGGCTCACCACCGTGTGGTGGAGGTGTTGCGCGTTCGGCTAGTGGGGCGGCGCTGCCCGCTGGCGTTGGTGAATCTGCTTGAGCAGGCCTGGTGCCGGGTGCTGTTTCTGGCTTGGTTTCGCAACGGTGAGGATTCATCGCAATGGCGTGCCGCCATGCATTTGCTAGATCAGCTGTTGGGCTTGCTCGGCGATGATCATCCGGATTTGGAGTTGGCGGAGCGATTGTGGGGCGCGCTCAACGCCCGCCTGGACGAGATCGCCTTTGACAGTTTCGAGGCCCGTCGCCTGTTGGCCGACCTGCGTCAATGTCTGGTGCGGCGCCCAGCGGCCTCTGACTATCCACCCGGTATGGTTTGGGCGCCGGAGGAGGCGCGAGAACTGGGGGACCCCTGTCTTCCGGTAGAGGTAACGGCACTGCAGCTGGCGCTTCCCGGCGAGCCGCGCGTCGATCGGGAGGCGGACGAGCAGGGGCTGAGCGATATTGATCTGAGTCGCGCCGATTCGCTGCGCATCGGCGGCTGGCTCGAATTCGCCGAGCCGGGTGGAGCGCCGACGCGTGTTCGCCTTCTCGGTGTGGTACAGCCCTCGGGAACCCATGTGCTCCGCGCCGGGGAAGGCGGCCCGGTGCGACGTCTGTCGCGACGGCGTTTGGCCTTGGCGATGAAGGAAGGCCGGTTGATCGCCCTCGACAACTCGCGTTTGTTTGAACAGGCGTTAGAGCAGGCGCTCGAACGCGTTGCGGCGTCGGGGTGACGCCCGACGATGGTATTCAATCCGGCGTGCCCTTCGGGTAGGCTGGCCCTAGCAGATCATGCCCCGGGGCTGGTGTCATGGTGGAGATCGATGCCGACGGTTGGCTCGCCGGCGCGCAGCGGGTGCCCTCGCCGAACTGTGACGACCGGCCGCACGGCGAGATTTCCCTGCTCGTCATTCACAATATTTCGCTGCCGCCCGGGCAATTCGGGGGCGATGCGGTAACCCGCCTGTTTCTCAATCGGCTCGACACCGCGTCGGAGCCGGCTTTGGCCGATCTCGCCGGACTCCGGGTATCGGCGCATCTGTTCATCGACCGGCTGGGCCGGATGGTGCAATTCGTGCCCTTTTGTCGACGCGCTTGGCACGCGGGACGGTCGCGCTATGCGGGGCGGCCGGCGTGCAACGACTTCGCGATCGGTATTGAGCTGGAGGGTACAGATACCTCGGGATACGAGGCTGTGCAGATGCAGACGCTGGCGGCAGTGACCCGTGCGTTACTGCAGCGTTATCCGGCACTTGCCCCGCAGCGCATCGTGGGCCACTGTGATATCGCGCCGGGGCGCAAGACGGACCCGGGCCCGAGTTTTGACTGGACGCAGTTGCGTGCTGCCTTGGAGGAGACGACATGAAATTTCTGGCCATGCTGCTCGCGATACTGGTGCACTGGCGCGAGCATCCGCCCCCCATCGCCTGGCCGGCGCGCTGGTTGCCGGCGGCTGTGCCGACGCCGGATTGGTCGCGGCTATTGTTGACGGTCGCGGCGCCTGCCGCAGCTGCCTGGCTGCTGTTGTGGCTGGTCGGAGGCTGGTTGTGGGGGATATTGGGGTTTTTGATACAGCTGCTGGTGTTGATTGGCTGTCTGGGGGGGAGCCGGTGGCGCGAGCTGCTGGATACGCTGATCGCCGAAGGGTATCGGGACGATCAGCAGGCGGTGCTGCTCCGTCTGGATGAGCTGGGCGTCGAAGGTGCCGCTGAAGCGGTGACAGATGTGGCAGAACTGCAGACGGCGACTGCGGAGGTGTTGACGCTGCGCTTTGTCCGCGAATGGTTTGCCGTGTTGTTCTGGTTCGCGCTGCTGGGAGCGCCGGCGGCCCTGTTGTATCGCTGCTTGGAGCGGGTTGCGGCGACGACGGGTAGTGGCAAGTCGCTCTTCTCTTGGCTGGAATGGCCAGCATTGCGCGCCTTTGGCCTGGTAGCGGCCTGCAGTGGCCATCTGGGTCGGGCCTTTGTCCCCTGGTTGGGTAGCGTGTGGTCCACCGAGCGCCCGGCGCGGATCGCCGGGGGTTATGTGGAGCACGCGCTGGACGCGGTGCCTGGAGAGCTGGCGTCCGGCGTAGGGCTGGCGACGCGGGTGCAGGCGCTGGAAGCGCTGTTCCGCCGCACGGTCCTGGCCTGGCTCGTCTTGGTGGCGTTGATGTTGATCCTGTTTTAGTCGGATTGCCCAGGGCCACGGGTGATGGCCGTTCAACGCCGTGGTCTCGGTTCCCAACGCTGCTCTTCGCCGGCGCGAATCGCCAGGGTGCGGGAGATCGCGAACAATAAGTCGGATAACCGGTTGAGATAGCGCAGGCCGATCGCGTTCGGGAGGTCCGTCGTGGCGGCGACCAGGTCGCGCTCCGCGCGACGACATACCGCGCGCGCTACCTGGGCTTGCGCCGCGAGGGGGTGCCCCCCGGGGAGCACGAAATGCCGCAGTGGCGGCAGACTGTCGTCGAGGTGGTCGATGGCTTGCTCCAGGCGCTTGATATCGTCGGGGGTCAAGGTGTTCTCGGCTCCGGCCACGCCGGCGCCCAGTTCAAACAGGCCGTGTTGGACCGGGGCCAAGAGGTGACGTAGATCATCGTGGTCGGCGCCCAGCTGGGCCAGTAGCAGGCCCAGCTGGGCATTGCATTCGTCGATGCTCCCCAGCGCTTGGATGCGGGGCGCATCTTTGCGCAGCCTCGCACCATCGGCGAGACCGGTCTCGCCGCCATCGCCGGTACGCGTATAGAGTCGGGTCATCTCATGGCTTCTCCACAATGGGGGTGGCGGGCTTGGTGTCGTGCCTGGGCCGCCAAGGGGCAATGACCGGCAGCAACAGCATGCCGGGCACCGAAAGCAAGGCGCAGAGGTAGAAGAAATTTTCCCAGCCGATCGCCTCGACCACGTAGCCGGCGCCGGCGTTGACTAGTGTCCGGGGCAGGGCGGCGAGGGCGGTGAACAACGCGAGCTGGGTGGCCGTATGGGCGCGGCTGGTGGTGCGCGCCATGAATGCGATCAGTGCTGCCGAGCCCAGGCCGACGCCCAGATATTCAAAACCGATCGCCGCGGCGAGTAGCCAGAGGTTGTACCCCACCCGCGCCAGCACCGCGAAGCCCAGGATCGAGATCACCTGCACGACCCCAAACAGCCAGAGCGCTCGGTCGATCCCGATCCGAACCATCAGCAGACCGCCCGCCAGACTGCCGACGATCATGGGCCAGAGTGCCGCCTGTTTGGCCACCACCCCGATTTCGGACAGACTGAAGCCCAAATCGAGGTAAAAGGGCGTGGCCAGTGCCGTGGCCAGGTTGTCGCCGAGCTTGTAGAGCACCAAAAACGCCAGAATCGCCCAGGCGCGGCGGCTGCCGTCGCGCTCGAAAAACTCCTGAAACGGCAAGATCACGGAATCGCGCAGACTGCCGGGTGGTGGTGCCGCATGGGGCGGTTCTCGGATGCTCAGCGTCAGTCCGATCGCGGCCAGCATGAAAGCCGCCGTCATCGCGAACACCGGCTGCCAGGGGAGGTGGTCGGCGAGAATCAGTGCCAGTGATCCCGGGATCAAACCGGCGAGCCGGTAGAGATTGACGTGCAGGGCGTTGCCCAGGCCGAGCTCGGCATCCGGCAGCAATTCTCGACGGTAGGCGTCGATGACGATGTCCTGGGTCGCGCTGAGCACGGCGATCAGGGTGCACAGGGTGGCGATGGCGCCCAGTTGACTGCGGGCATCAAACAGAGGCAGCGCCGCGATCGCCGCCAGCGTGCCGAGCTGGGTAGCGAGCATCCAGCCGCGGCGGCGCCCGAGTAACGGCAACGGGTAGCGCTCCAACAGGGGAGCCCAAAGAAATTTCCACGTATAGGGCAGACCGATGAGCGCGAATAAGCCGATGTCGCGCAGTTCCACCTGTTCGCTGCGCAGCCACGCTGGCACCAGGGAGATCAACACATACAGCGGGAGGCCGGAAGCGAAGCCGGTAAACAGGCAGATCAGCATGCGCCGGTTGAAGATCGCGGGGCGGGATACGGGCATGGCGGCGGCGGGCGGAAAGCGGCAACCATAACTGAATCGCGCCGTTCGCTGCCAGCAGGGTTGCAAATTCCCGAGGTTGGCCCAACCTCGTTCCTCATCCCCTCTGCTCTGGAGCTCGCCCGGTGCCTTTTCTAGTGTTCATTCTTTTGCCGATCCTCGAGCTCTGGTTGTTGATCCGGGTCGGCGCAAGCATAGGCGCTACGCTCACCGTCGGATTGGTGCTCGTCACCGCCGTGTTGGGTGTGGCGGTGATCAATCGGCAGGGGCTGCATACATTGACCCGGGTGCGGGCACGGTTGGCGCGTGGCGAGGCGCCGACCGCCGAGGTGGTCGAGGGCACCTTGCTGGCATTGGCGGGCATGCTGTTGCTGTTGCCGGGTTTGTTGACCGACGCGGTCGGCTTGGCGGGACTGGTGCCGGTGGTCCGGCGGCTGTTGGTCCGGCGAGTGCTCGCCTCGGCCCGAGTGGTGACACCGCGTCCCGATCGCGACCTGATCGAGGGTGAGTACGAGCGCGAGGACTGAAAGCGCTCTTGAATTTGCACCTGCCGGCCCCACCTAGGTGGCTTGCCCGAGACCGCCGGTGGTGAGCAAGGCGGGAATTTTACCGGCCGGGTCTTGTAATCCCGTCGGACGTCACCACATAAGGCAGAGTTTTCGGGTTGGTCCGAACACGTTTGGTCTATAAGTCACGACAAGTGGAGAACAAGCCGCAATGAAGATCCGTCCCCTTTACGACCGGGTGGTCGTGCGTCGCAAGGCAGAGGAAGAGAAAACTGCCGGTGGCATCTTGCTGCCGGGCTCGGCCAAGGAAAAACCCAATCAAGGTGAAGTGATCGCCGTCGGTACCGGCCATGTCAACGACAAAGGCGAGATCCGACCGTTGGAAGTGAAAGTTGGTGACAAAGTGATGTTCGGTAGCTACGCCGGCAATACGGTCGAGGACACCGATGGCAGCGAACTGATCGTGATGCGCGAAAGCGACATCTTCGGGATCATCACCGACTGAATCCCTGCCTTCGTACCGATTCACCACTGATTACTGGAGAAGGAAACAATCATGGCAGCTAAAGATGTGAAATTCGGCGATAACGCCCGCAAAAGAATGCTGGCGGGCGTCAATGTGCTGGCCGACGCGGTGCGCGTGACCCTGGGCCCGAAAGGCCGCAACGTGGTTCTGGACAAGGCCTTCGGCGCTCCCACCGTCACCAAGGACGGGGTTTCCGTCGCAAAGGAAATCGAGCTGAAGGATAAGTTCGAGAACATGGGCGCCCAGATGGTCAAAGAGGTCGCCAGCAAATCCTCCGATGAGGCAGGCGACGGCACCACCACGGCGACCGTACTGGCGCAATCCATCCTGAACGAAGGCCTGAAGGCCGTCGCTGCGGGCATGAACCCCATGGACCTGAAGCGCGGGATCGACAAAGCAGTCACCGCCGCCGTGGCCGAAATCAGCAAATTGGCGCGGCCTTGCTCCGATTCCAAGGAAATCGCCCAGGTAGGCACCATTTCTGCCAATGCCGACGCGCAGATCGGTCAGATCATCGCTGAGGCGATGGACAAGGTTGGCAAGGAAGGCGTGATCACCGTGGAAGAGGGCTCTGGCCTAGAGAACCAGCTCGAGATCGTCGAGGGCATGCAGTTCGACCGCGGGTACCTCTCGCCCTACTTCATCAACAACCAAGAGAACATGAGCGTCGAGCACGAGTCTCCGTACATCCTGCTCGCCGACACCAAGATCTCCAACATCCGCGACCTGCTGCCGTTGCTGGAGAGTGTCGCCAAGGCCGGCAAACCGCTGGTGGTCATTGCCGAGGACGTCGAGGGTGAAGCCCTGGCCACCCTGGTGGTCAACACCATTCGTGGCGTGGTGAAGGTGGCCGCCTGTAAAGCGCCTGGCTTCGGCGATCGCCGCAAGGCCATGCTGCAGGATATCGCTATCCTGACCGGTGGCACCGTGATCTCTGAAGAAGTCGGTCTGAGCCTCGAAAGCGCTACCTTGGAACACCTCGGGCAGGCCAAGCGTGTCTCCATGACCAAAGAGAACACCACCATCGTCGATGGCGCCGGTTCCCAGGAAGACATCAAAGGCCGCATCAAGCAGATCCGTGCAGAAATCGAAGATACGTCTTCCGATTACGATCGCGAGAAACTGCAAGAGCGTCTGGCGAAGCTGGCCGGCGGTGTCGCCGTGATCAAGGTAGGTGCGGCGACCGAAGTCGAAATGAAGGAGAAGAAGGCGCGCGTCGAAGACGCACTGCACTCTACCCGTGCGGCAGTGGAAGAAGGTGTGGTCGCCGGTGGCGGCGTCGCCCTGGTGCGCGCGGTACAGGCGATCGCCGATCTCAAGGGTGACAATGAAGATCAAACCGTGGGTATCGGTATTGCGATCCGCGCCATGGAGTCTCCGCTGCGCCAGATCGTCAGCAATGCCGGTGCTGAAGCCTCTGTAGTGGTCGACAAGGTCAAACAGGGCGAGGGCAACTATGGCTATAACGCCGCGACCGGAGAGTACGGTGATGTGGTGGCCATGGGAATTCTCGATCCCGCCAAGGTGACCCGCACCGCGCTTCAAGGGGCGGCGTCGATCGCCGGGCTGATGATCACCACCGAGGCCATGGTCTCGGAGATCCCGGAAGAGAAGCCGGCTGGTGGCGGCATGCCCGACATGGGCGGCATGGGCGGCATGGGCGGCATGGGCGGCATGATGTAATTCACGCCTCCTCCCGCTTCAGGGACCCCGCGTTTCGGCGCGGGGTTTTTTATGCGCCATGCTCTTACGGTGTTTACCGACCGGTTTTCTGTCTAGAATTGGGCGCGGCGAAGCCCAAGGGGGAGGAGCGGCCCGAGGCGGGCGGTAGGACCCTTTCGTTTCGATCACTCAAGCAACAACAAAAGGTGGCACTAATTATGGAAACCATGCAATTCCTCAATTTCCTGTTCCGCTGGGGACATGTGCTGTTCGGCATCACCTGGATCGGTATGCTCTATTACTTCAATTTCGTCCAGGGTGCCTATTTCAAGGAAGCTACGCCGGAGGCGCTGGGCGACGCGAAGGCCAAACTCGCACCGCGCGCGCTCTGGTGGTTCCGTTGGGGTGCCATGTTCACCTTCCTGACCGGCGTCGTGTTGCTGGTTGGGGTCATGCAAACGGGCGTGCTGAACGACTTCCTCTTGGTGGGTGGTCTGCTCGGTACCCTGATGTTCTTGAACGTTTGGTTGGTGATCTGGCCCGCCCAGAAGATCGCTCTGGGCCTCGTGCAGGGCGGTGACGCGGCTGCCGCCGGTGCCAAGGCGTTGCTGGCGTCGCGGACCAACACCCTGTTCTCCGGGCCCATGGCCTACTTCATGTTGGCTTCGCCGCACCTGGGCTATAACACCGACCATATTCTGTCGGCTGATGGTGGTGGCGTAGGGTTCTATTTGGCGCTGCTGATCGTCGCGGCGCTGGAAGTCAATGCATTGGCCGGTAAACAGGGGCCCATGACCACGGTGCGCGGGGTGATCGTCTCCAGCCTGGTCTTGACCGCCGTACTAGCCGGTCTGCTGCAGCTGCTGTAAAATCCCTTTCGCGTGCACAAGCCGGCCCCAGGGCCGGCTTTTTCGTGGGCGGCGTATAATTTGGCCCCCCATCTCTTGAGATGTACCTCCATGAATGATGAGCGGTTCGAAAACTTCGAGCCTCTGTATGCCGAACGCGATGACCGCCCCGGCGCTCGGTCGCCTGCTGCCCCCCGGGCGAGCGCACCACGGGGTGGCGCCGGGTGGCGGCTGTTGGCCCTCCTGGCGTTGCTCGCTGCCCTGGGCTTGGGGTGGTTTGCCTGGCAGCAGGAGCAGCGTCTGCGAGCGCTGGACGGACAGTTCGCCGAGCTGCGGGTCCACCTGGAGTCGACCGGCGAGACGCTCAGTGAATCCGGTGCCAGTCTGGCCTCGCGGCTGGAAGCACAAGATGCCCAACTCGATACCCATTGGTCGGAGATCAAGAAGCTCTGGGGTGTTGCCAATGACCGCAACCGCAAGGCGATCGAACAGCAGAGCAAGGCCCTAGAGGGACTCGAAGCCGAGCTCAAGCAGCTCAAGCAGGGTTTGACGCGGGCGACAGACAACGCGCAAAAAGCCAGTGAAGCCGCGGCGGCGGCCAAGTCCCAGATCGCGGCGTTGTCCACGGGCATCGAGGCGTTGAAACGCGAGCGATTGGCCGATAGCGCCGCGGTCGAGGAGCTGTCGGGACAGGTGCGCCAGGCGCGAGCGGGGGTAGGCGCGCTCGAAGGCCAGATGCGGGAGCTGCGTGATAGTGTCGCGCGCAGCGCAGCGGAAAACCGCAAGGCGATGACGTCGATTGATACCTTCCGCCGTGAAACCAATCTGCAGTTACAGGCGATCCGTGAGCAGCTTTCCGGATCCTGAGGAAATATTGGCGCGCGTTTCGAGAATCCAGTATCGTGCCGGCCCGCAGCGCGCCCGGGGCCTGCCGACCCGATCGAGGAGTAGCCGATGACCACGATTCGTCAGGACGATCTGATCACCAGCATCGCCGATGCGCTGCAGTTCATCTCCTACTACCATCCGGCGGATTTCATCGAGGCGGTCCATGAGGCCTATCAACGCGAGGAATCGCCGGCGGCTCGGGATGCGTTGGCCCAGATCCTGGTGAACTCGCGGATGTGTGCGCTCGGCCGCCGACCGCTGTGCCAAGACACCGGGATTGTCACCGTGTTCTTGAAAGTGGGTATGGCGGTGCGTTGGGACGCCGAACTGTCGTTGGCAGATATGGTCAACGAGGGCGTGCGCCGCGCCTACCAGCACCCGGACAATCTGTTGCGTGCCTCGATCCTGACCGATCCGGATGGGGCCCGGCGCAACACTGGCGACAATACGCCGGCCGTCATTCATACCGAGCTGGTGCCCGGTGGCGAAGTCGAGGTCCATGTTGCCGCCAAGGGCGGGGGCTCGGAGGCCAAATCCAAGTTCGCGATGCTCAATCCTTCGGATTCCATTGTCGATTGGGTGCTCGAGCAGGTTCCCCGGATGGGCGCCGGCTGGTGCCCGCCCGGCATGTTAGGGGTGGGGATCGGCGGCACCGCCGAAAAAGCCATGCTGTTGGCCAAGGAAGCACTGCTCGATCCGATCGATATCCAGCATCTGCGCGCGCGCGGCCCGGCCAATCGCGCCGAAGAGCTGCGGCTCGAGCTGATGGACAAGGTCAACGCCCTGGGAATCGGTGCCCAGGGTCTCGGTGGTTTGACCACGGTGCTTGACGTCAAGGTCAAGGATTATCCGACCCATGCCGCCAACAAGGCGGTGGCGGTGATTCCCAATTGTGCCGCCACCCGGCATACCCATTTTGTGCTCGACGGCTCGGGCCCGGCCCGGCTAGATCCGCCGCGTCTGGAGGACTGGCCCGAGGTCGCTTGGGAGGTTGGAGCGGATGTCCGGCGGGTGGATCTCGATCGGGTCACGGCCGAGGAGGTGCGCGACTGGCGTCCCGGTGAAACCCTGTTGCTGAGCGGCCGATTGCTGACGGGGCGCGATGCGGCGCACAAGAAAATCGCCGATCTCCTGGCGGCGGGCGAATCCTTGCCGGTCGATTTCACCGGCCGTTTCATCTACTACGTTGGCCCCGTAGATCCGGTGCGCGATGAGGTGGTCGGCCCGGCCGGGCCGACCACGGCGACGCGGATGGACAAGTTCACCCGGACCATGCTGGAGCGCACCGGTCTGTTGGGCATGGTGGGCAAGGCCGAGCGCGGTCCCGCTGCCGTGGAGGCGATCCGCGATAACGGCGCGGTGTATTTGATGGCGGTGGGTGGCGCGGCCTATCTGGTTTCCAAGGCCATCACCGCGGCTCGAGTCGTTGCGTTCCCGGAGCTGGGCATGGAGGCGATCTACGAGTTCGAGGTGCGGGACATGCCGGTCACCGTAGCGGTCGACAGCCAGGGGGAGTCCGTGCATGTCACCGGCCCCCAGCATTGGCGCGCGGAAATCGAGCAACGCAGCCTCTCCCCCGCTTGAAATCAGTGCAGCCAGACCTCATTTCGCGGCGGACCGCATGACGCTCCGAGGGAGGTGGCCTGTAGGTCGGGGTTGCGGAACCTTCCTTGCCCTCGGCAGTCGCTTTATCCAAGTGCGGCTTGGCGTTTTGCGTGCGGATGTTTCTTTTTTGACGGCCCAAGCCGTACTATGACTCGATCTCTGCGCCGGAACGCCGGGGCAGACCGGGATATCACCCTGTAAGGAGGAAGTGCAATGAAGATCAAGAACGCTGCCATGGCGGGGGCCTTGGCGCTATCGCTGGGCTTGGCGGCTCACGCACAAGCCAATGAAGGCGCTTATGTTGGTGGCTCCTTGACTGGTTATTATTTGGACAGCAGCCGCTTCGTCGGTGGCGCTTCGGATTCTGTGGTCGGCGGGATCAACCTCGGCTACCGATTTGCCAACGACTGGGCACTGGAAATTGGCGCCGGTTCCGATGTCGATGGCGAAGACTTGGATGTTGCCAAGT
>JBFHML010000050.1:0-17466 GCA_041594335.1 Porticoccaceae bacterium | reverse complement strand
GTTGCCCCCATTGTCCAATATTCCCCACTGCTGCCTCCCGTAGGAGTCTGGGCCGTGTCTCAGTCCCAGTGTGGCTGATCATCCTCTCAGACCAGCTACGGATCGTTGCCTTGGTGGGCCATTACCCCACCAACAAGCTAATCCGACGCAGGCTCATCTGATAGCACGAGGCCCGAAGGTCCCCCGCTTTCCCCCATGGGGCGTATGCGGTATTAGCTCGAGTTTCCCCGAGTTATCCCCCACTACCAGGCAGATTCCTACGCGTTACTCACCCGTCCGCCGCTCTACTTGCCCCCGAAGGAGCTTTCGCGCTCGACTTGCATGTGTTAAGCCTACCGCCAGCGTTCAATCTGAGCCATGATCAAACTCTTCAGTTCAAGTCTTTTACCTCTGCCAGTTTCCCGACAAGAGGGGATGGTTTCGCTACCAGCGGCACCACCCAAGAACTCGGCTCAAATACTTTGGCTTACCAACTCTAAACTTCATGAATTGATGAGTTACTTGCATTTGATAATTTCAGCTGCCTGAAACCACCTTCGCAAGCACCCACACGCATTGCCTGATCAATTGTTAAAGAACGTTCGCTCTCTCGGAGCGGGCTGCGCAGTTTACACCGAACCGCCCTGAAGTCAACCTCTGAATGCCGTCTTTTGGCTCTCTTTGGTTGTCGCCGCCGGGGTCATTCCCTGTCAGCGAGGCGCGCATTGTATACGGTGCCGGAACCCTGTCAACAACTTTTTTCAGTTTTATTTCACGGCCCACTTATTGGTCAATTTCCACTAGGTGGTGATGCTTTTTGCCAAACTGGATGAGAAAGAAACGGCCCCCGAGCGCCCGCTCGGAGACGAACAGTTCAGCGACGCGGGTATTGTCATCGGGGGTCAGGGGCTGGGCGTTGATGAGCACGGCGCCGCGTCCCAGCGCATCGCGGATTTGGCGGCCGGCCGCGGCCAGGCCCAGCTCGACCAAGAGCTGGGTTAGGGTGCGCCCCTCTAGGGCCGCGACAGGAACGAGGTGATGCGGAATGCCATCGAGCTTCAGCTGGTCTAGATCAGCCGCGCTTAGCGAATGCAGCCCTCCTCCCTGGAAGAGAGCTCGGGTGATGCGCTGCACAGCCGTCACCGCTTCGCTACCGTGAACCAGCTGCGTCACCTCCCGCGCCAGCACCTCCTGGGCCCCTTTACGACCAGCGCGCTGCGCATCCTGCCGCTCAATCTCCACGATCTCCGCGACCGGCAGAAACGTGAACAGCCGAAGGAACCGGTAGACATCTGCATCTGCGGTATTTACCCAAAACTGATAAAACCGATAGGGAGAGGTCTTCCTGGCATCCAGCCACACGGTGCCGGACTCCGTCTTGCCAAATTTGGTGCCGTCTGCCTTGGTGACTAGCGGCAGGGTCAAGCCATACACCTGCGCGCGATGCAGCCTGCGAACCAAGTCAATACCACCCGTGATATTGCCCCACTGGTCGGACCCGCCGACCTGGACGGTGCACCCGTAACGGCGATAAAGCTCTGCAAAATCAAATGATTGGAGCAGCGCGTAGGCAAATTCTGTGAATGAAATCCCGGTCTCTTCGCGCTCGATGCGCTGGCGCACGGACTCCTTTTGAATCATCGAATTGACGGAAAAGTGCTTGCCGACGTCTCGCAGGAAATCGAGCGTGGGCATGGCGCCGAACCAATCGAGGTTGTTGACCAACAGGGCACTGGCGGCACCCGGGTCAAAGTCCACAAATCGACCAATCTGCGCCTTGAGCCGCTCGACCCATCCAGCCACCACGTCCTGGGTATTCAGCTGGCGCTCTTCGGCCTTATGACTGGGGTCGCCAATCAGACCCGTGGCGCCGCCAACCAGCGCGATGGGGCGATGCCCTCTGAGCTGAAATCGACGCAGGGCGAGCAGGGGCACCAAGCTGCCAATATGCAGGCTGTCCGCCGTGGGATCGAACCCGCAATATAGGGTGCGCGAGTCGGCCAAATGCGCGTCGAAATCCTCACCACCGGTGATCTGCGCCACCAGCTCCCGTTCACGCAACGCATCGATCATCCCAAGACCAGCGTCCGGCACCGCCACCCCCGCATGCTGAAAAGCTGGCAACCTTACCCCAACTACCAGCCAATACAAGCGCCGCCCTGTTGGCTGCCGGCTACCGGCACGGGCTCAGCCCTCGCCGCCATAGAGCTGTTGGTAGCGGTCACGCAACAGGTGTTTCTTGACCTTGCCGGTAGCCGTCATGGGCAGCTCGTCCAGCACCACCACTTTTTTGGGCACCTCAAAGCCCCCGAGATGTTGCCGGCAGTGGTCGATGAGGCGTTGGGAGTCCAACACCACCCCCGGCTTCGCGGCCACCACGGCGGTGACAGCCTCACCCCACCGGTCATGGGGCAGCCCGATGACACCGACATTGGCCACGCCTTCGCAAGCGAGAATGGTACTTTCCACCTTAACCGACGACACATTTTCGCCGCCGGATTTGACGATATCTTTTTTGCGGTCGACAAACCGGAATTGATTATCTTCGTCGAGGCAACCGATATCGCCGGAGTGGTGCCACCCGTGAGCTCGGGCTTGCGCAGTCGCCTCCTCGTTACGGAAATAACCCAGCATCGCCTGCGGACTACGCCACACCACCTCACCGACCTCGCCGGGTGGCAGCAAGTTGCCTTGATCGTCCATCACGGCTTGGTCACTGAGAATAGAGCCATCGCCCCAGATATTGCCCTCCTTGACCTGGGTCCACACTGGATCCATCACCGTGGCTACGGCGGCGACCTCCGTCTGCCCCGAACCCGTAGTGAAAGTGCACCCAAAAACCTCCCGAAGCCTGGCCAGAGTCGGCGCATCCATGGGCGCCATGCCATACATACCCAGTTTGAGGCTCGAGTAGTCGTGGCGGGGCAGCGCGGGCGAGGCGAGCAGCGCACGCCACATCAAGGGCAACAAAATGGCGAACGCCAGCCGCTCCGACTCGATCAAGCCGAGCAGGGCCTCGGCATGGAAGCCTTGCTGCAATACCGTCTTACCGCCCATATGGGCCGCGGTCAGCGAAAACATCTGGGCGGTGATGTGAAACAGGGGCAAAACCGCCGCATGCGACGTAGAATCCTTATTACCGCCAGTACTAATCACCGCATTGAGTGTGGCCAAAAACAGATTCTTATGGGACAGCATTACGCCCTTGGGACGGGCCGTAGTGCCACTGGTGTACATGATTTGTGCTAGGTCGTCATCGCCGATGATGATATCGTCCACCTCGGCAGCATCCTGGCCGTCGAGAAACGTCGCGAATGCCGGAAAATGATCGCTGCCGTCCCCAGCGAGCGTGCCCCGCACCAGATCTTCGACGCCCTCGGTCACCGCATCCACCAGCGGTTGTAGACCGGCGTCTGCGAACACGCCTCGCGCACCCGAATGGCGAATGTTGTAACCAACATCGTCCGGATTCTGCAGGAAGTTGACGGGCACAGCGACGAAGCCACCCTTGAAACAGCCCCAGAGTGCGATCAGAAATTCGCTGGCATTGCCGCCGAGCAGGGCGATTCGGTCTCCCTGACGGACGCCGCGGGTACGGAGACCGCGCACCCACTGATTCACCCGCGCGTTGACTTCCGCAAAGCTCAGCGCGCGGCGCTCACCGGCAACGAATTCGACGAGCGCCTCGCGGCCGCCGCAATCACGTGCCCGGCGGCGGAGGATGTCGCCCATGGCAATGCGGCGGATGAGATTGAGTTCGAGTTCGGATTCGGATGCCATCGCAAAAGCTCCTCGGATTTGTATCTCTGCAACGCGCTCAGCCGAGCGGGCCACCGTGCTCCAGCCAACGCGCGCAATCCGGCGTCAGCGTACGGGCGATGGCGGCGTCGCATTCGCGGAGCTCCGCCTCGCTCAGCACGTTCCGCCAGCGACCATTGGTGCCTCGGTGAATAAATGACTTGGCGCCGCCGGCAAAGATACCGTCGATGGTGGGCAGCAAGGCTTCAGCATTGGCCTTCATGGTCTCAAAGCTGGCCTGCTCCACCAGTTCGGGCCACAGGCGCTCCGGAACCTCGATATCGAGAAACTTGGCTACCTTGCGCATTTCGCCTTCGAGATCACGGCTGAGATCATTGAAGTGAACAAGGTAGATGTTGGGCAGATGCCGGTAGTCCCACCAGCTCTGAATGAAGTGGAGATGGGACCAGAACGGATAACCGTCGCTCTCCCAGGGAAAGCTGCCCTTGTTGATCCAGTCCCTCCACAGCGCATGGATGTCGTCGTACAGGGGCGGGAAGGGGGGGCCGACCCGGCCGGGGGTATTGTTAAGCGCGTCGATGAACTCCGGCTTGTAATTGGAAGCGTGGTTCCACAGCGACATAAAGACGTCGCGCACATCGCGGCCGACCACGATGTATTTCATTTGCGGGTGGTAGGTCAGGCCGTCGAGCGCGGTATGGGTCTTCATGAAGCGTCGGTGGCTCTGGGATTCCAGATCGGCTATCACCTTGTCGATGGGCGCGATGCGCATATCCACCCAATGGGAGATCTCGTGAAACGATCGCGCCGGAGGGTCATCCTGGAAGATCAGCAGGGCGACGATGCGCTGCATCCAGGTGGTGCCGCTCTTCATCGAAGTGCAGATGAGGATGTCGTCGTCGCGGATCTGGAGGCCATCCCAACGGGTGCTATCAAAATGATGGAACTGATAGACCCGGGTGCGCTTGGGCCAGCCGTCGGTTGGTGTCGTCATCGAAGTCTGCCTATCATCCTGAGGCTGTTGTTATGGCCAGCGATCAGCTGGCTGTTGCGACCGATTAGATCAATATTGCCGCCCGTCGACAAACCTCTTGCCAGGACCGGTGGTCAGGCAATTGCGCTAGTGTCGGCAACGGCAATCTGTTAGAGTGCGCGCGGCTCAGGCGCCCTCGGTCGGCCCGGCCTCGCGGTACCCCTTCCGGTTATCCTCGATTCACTCTGCTTACGAAACCCGCTCGCGACCGAGCCGGAAGACCCCGGAGAGCGCTGTTTCCGGACGCCAATTTCATGTCATTCGATACCCTCGGCCTACGTGCCGAATTGCTCCGTGCCGTGGCCGAACAGGGCTACGACCAACCGACACCCATCCAGCGCCAAGCCATCCCGACGATTCTGACCGGCAAGGATGTCCTTGCCGGCGCGCAAACGGGCACCGGCAAGACCGCCGGTTTCACTCTACCGCTGCTCCAGCGGCTGAGCGAAGCGACACCGCGCAACCCGCGCAAGATTCGCGCCCTGATCCTCGCCCCGACACGCGAGCTCGCCGCCCAAGTGGGGGCCAACGTCATCGACTACGGCCGCCATCTGCCGCTACGCGCCACCGTGATCTTCGGCGGGGTGGGCATCAACCCTCAGATCGCCGAACTCAGGCGCGGCGTGGACATACTCATCGCCACCCCCGGCCGGCTACTCGACCACCTCAACCAACGCACAGTCGATTTGAGCGGCGTTGAAATTCTGGTGCTCGATGAGGCCGACCGCATGCTCGATATGGGGTTCATCCACGACATTCGCAAAGTCCTGGCCGCACTACCCTCACGACGCCAGAACCTGCTGTTTTCGGCAACCTTTTCCGACGAAATCCGGGCACTGGCAGATAAATTGCTGAATGCCCCGGTACCGATTGAAGTTGCACGGCGCAACACTGCCGCCGAGGCAGTCGCGCAGACCGTGCACCCGGTGGACCGCACGCGCAAGCGCGAATTGCTAACCCGCCTGTTCCTGACCGAGGAGTGGCGACAAGTGCTGGTGTTCACCCGCACCAAGCACGGCGCCAATCGGCTTGCGCAACAGCTAGACACCGACGGCATCAGCGCTGCAGCGATCCACGGCAACAAGAGCCAGAGCGCCCGCACCAAAGCCTTGGCCGACTTCAAGACCGGGCGCATCCAGGCATTGGTGGCGACCGACATCGCCGCCCGCGGACTCGACATCGACCAGCTGCCTCAGGTCGTGAACTACGAGCTACCCAATGTGCCGGAAGATTACGTGCATCGTATTGGCCGCACCGGTCGCGCCGGCAACGCCGGCGCAGCAGTTTCCCTCGTGTGCGTCGATGAAAAGAAACTACTGCAGGGCATCGAGCGGCTGCTGAACCGCCGTCTTGCGCAGGTCGTGGTCCCCGGCTTCGAGCCAGACCCCAACATTCCGCCGGAACCGATTCCCAACGGCCGTGGTGCACGGGCGGCACCTGGCCGCCGCGATGTCAACCGTGATCGCGCGGCCCCCGCACGCCCGCGGCGACCCGCGCGGCGACGCCGACAAGGCGCCCACGGCTAACTAGCCACTGCCAGCAATCGGGTGCTGAGCGCGCCTATCCGGCTCGCTCAGCGTTCGACAAAGGCACGCTCGATCACATAGTGGCCGAGCTCGCCGCTACGGTACTCCTGAAAACCCTTGGCATCGAGCAGACCGCACAGATCGCTGAGCATCGCCGGGCTGCCGCACAGCATGAAGCGGTCGTCTTCCACACTCAGGGGCGGCAAACCCAAATCCGCGCAAAGCTTGCCGCTATCCAGCAATTGGGTTATCCGGCCCTGATGGCGAAACGGTTCACGGGTTACCGTGGGGTAGTAACACAGTTTCTCACGCACCACCTCCCCGAAGAATTCATGCTTCGGAAGCTCTTCGGAGATCATTTCTCGGTAGGCCAGATCAGCCACGTAACGGCAGCCGTGCACCAAAATCACTTTTTCGAAATGATCGTAAATATCGAGATCACGGATGATACTGAGGAAAGGCGCCAACCCCGTGCCTGTCGCCAGCAAAAACAGATGCCGACCCGGCAACAAATGGTCGAGCACCAAGGTCCCGGTTGGTTTGCGACCGACCAGCACCTCATCACCGGCACGAATATTCTGCAACCGCGAGGTCAATGGGCCGTCCGGCACTTTGATACTAAAAAACTCCAGCTCTTCCTCATAGTTGGCGCTGGCCATGCTGTAGGCGCGCAACAACGGCTTGTCCTCCACTTCCAGCCCGATCATCGTGAAGTGGCCATTCTTGAACCGAAACGCCGGATCCC
Source organism: Porticoccaceae bacterium (assembly GCA_041594335.1). GTDB lineage: Bacteria > Pseudomonadota > Gammaproteobacteria > Pseudomonadales > Porticoccaceae > JAGPUQ01. The sequence goes on along the minus strand of JBFHML010000050.1, from coordinate 10,424 downwards.
GGGTTGTGCGAAAACTGAACAGCCGATCCGTCCAGTGGTGGACACTGAGCACGGTTTCCCGATTCAGATTGGACATAAGCCTCGTCTCCCGGCTGACGCCGAACAATATTGTCTGAGCGTTTGTTGCAAATACCATAACCTCAGCGCATGCTATCGGCAAAATAGTTAATTCACATAACCTTAATCGGTTTTTGCAATAATGCGCTTCACCCTCCGTCAGCTCGAAGTGTTCCTCGCCACCGCCCGCCACGAAAACATCAGCCGCGCCGCCGACAGTCTCGCCATGTCGCAATCGGCAGCGAGCGGAGCATTGCGCGACTTGGAACGCCAGTTTGACATCCAACTGTTCGATCGCGCCGGTAAACGGCTGCGCCTCAATGAACTCGGGCGCTCGCTCCGACCCCAGGCACTGGCGCTTTTAGAGCAAGCACAGGCACTGGAGGCCGGCTTTGCCGGGCAGGGCGAAACCTGCGTGCTGAAACTGGGGGCAACCTTGACGATCGGCAACTACTTGGCGGTGGGAATGATCGCCCAGTATATGAACGATCAACCGGGCGCTCGGGTCGCGCTCAAAGTCGCCAACACAGCGCAGATCGCAGCCCAGGTCGCAGGATTCGAGCTCGACCTGGGCTTGATCGAGGGGGAACTCAGTCACCCGGAACTCGTCATTCAGCCGTGGCACGAAGACGAACTCATCGCCTTTTGTGCTCCCGACCACCCGCTCGCCAAGCGCTACCGCCTCAACGATGACGACCTCCTCTCCGCCACCTGGATTTTGCGCGAGCCCGGCTCCGGCACACGCCAAACCTTCGACCGCGCATTGCACGGACTGCTGCCGCGCCTCCATATCCTCCTCGAACTCGAACACACCGAAGCGATCAAACGGGCGGTGGAAGCCGGTCTCGGCATCGGCTGCCTATCGCGCATCACGCTACGCGATGCTTTTGCCCGCGGCAGTCTAGTGGCCCTGGACATCCCCCACCGCAATCTCCGGCGCCATTTCCACGTTGTGCTGCACCGCCGCAAATTTGTCAGCCCGGGAATCGAGCACTGGCTGACGCTGTGTCGACAAAACGCGGGGCCAGGGCTATCGCGGCACCCGGGCGATGAGCGAAACTAGGCGCCTATCCCGGCTCAACCTCGCGCCCCCGGGCCCACCCACCGGCACTCAGGAAGCTTTCGTGTCGAAACTCTATATCGTGGTCGACAATCCGGACATCTGGGCTCCGTACCACAGCGCCGAGGAAGTCATCAGCAGCAAGGATTACCTGACCGGGCCGGAGTACCGCGCCGCCGGCATTCAGGTGTACAACTTCTGCGGCGACTGCAGTTACCGCAGCCAAGGTTACTACTGCTCTCTGCTGGCCGAGGCGCGCGGCCAGAAAGTGCTACCCTCGGTACGTACCCTCAACGAGCTTACTGCGGGTGCCGCGATCAAGCTCAGCGACGACTTGTTGCGGCGCATGCGCCAATATCTGGGGAGCCAAGTGGCGCCCGGAGAGCCCAGCTTTCGACTGCGCATCTATTTTGGCCATACCCCCATCGGGCCACTAGAAAAGCTGGCCAAGAAACTGTTTGAGCTCTTCCCCGCACCCCTGCTCGAAGTCACCTTTGAGCGTGGCACACAATGGTCCATCGCCAGCCTGCGACTCATGTCCTTGTCAGAACTCGATGACACCGGGCAGGATGAGTTCGGCGCCGCACTCGAGGGCTTCAGCAAGCGGATTTGGCGCCAGCCGCGGCGCGAGCGCGCCGCCCGTTACGATCTCGCGATCCTCATCGACCCGGACGAAAAATTGCCGCCGAGCAATAAAGGCGCGCTGCAATTGTTCATCAAACACGCGCGGTTGCTGGGCATCGACGCCGATTTGATCACCCTGGATGATGAACCGCGGCTGCTGGAATACGACGCGCTGTTCATCCGCCAAACCACGGCCATCAATCACCCCACGCTGCGCTGCGCCCAACGCGCCGCGCGTGCCGGCATGCCCGTGATCGACGATCCGGACTCGATCATCCGCTGCACCAATAAAGTGTTTCTCCATGAGCTCTTAACGGCCAACAAGGTGCAAGTGCCAGAGGCCCGCATGCTGTTTGGCGATGACGTCCCTGAATTTGCCGAACTGCGCGAGCAGCTGGGCTCGCCTCTGGTCCTGAAAATCCCCGATGGTTCCTTTTCGGTCGGCGTCGAGAAAGCCGATACCGAAGCGTCCTACCTGGCCGCGGCCCAGCGTCTGCTCGCGCAATCTGCTGTGGTGATCGTTCAGGAGTTCATCGCCACAGAATTTGACTGGCGGATCGGAGTACTCGCCGGGCGCGCAATCTATGCTTGCAAGTACTTTATGGCCAAGGGTCATTGGCAGATCTACAACCACGGATCATCGGGCACCCGAGCCGGCGGCTTCGAGCCCGTGGCAGTGCACCGTGTACCGGCACCAGTGATCCGCGCCGCGCTGCGCGCCACCGCCCTGATCGGTACGGGCCTCTACGGGGTCGATCTCAAAGAAACCGCCCAGGGCCCGGTGGTGATTGAAGTCAACGACAATCCCAGCATAGATCGCGGTGTGGAGGACGCCTTGCTCGGCGAGGAGCTTTATCGGACCCTGATGGCCGAGTTCGAACGACGCCTGGAAACGCGCGCCCGCCAACGATCAGCATCGTGACACCCCAATTGCGCGACGCCACCACCGCGGATTTAGAAGCGATCCTCGCGCTGGAAAACCGCGCCTTCACCAGCGATCGCTTTAACGCGCGCCAGTTTCGCTATCTCCTGCACCGGGCCCACGCCAGCTTTCTGATCGCCGTGGAGCAGGAGATGCTGCTTGGCTATGCGGTTGCGCTCTACCGGCGCAACTCCTCCCGCGCACGGCTCTATACCATCGCCGTCGCTGAAACGGCACGCGGTAAGGGAATCGGCAGCGCGTTGATTTCCGCCCTCGCCGAGGCTGCCCAGCGACGCGGTTGCCGGGAGCTGACGCTAGAGGTCCGCGCCGACAATCAAGCGGCGCGACGGCTCTACGAAATGCTTGGTTTCCGCACCCTGTGCAGCTTGGCCCATTATTACGAAGATGGCGCCCCTGGCCTGCGCATGCTGCTGCCTCTCGGCCCGTGACCGCCGACATCAGGGCACCGTAGAGGTCGCACTCTCTCCCGTGTCGGGATGCAATTCGAGCACGGCCGTGCCCGTGCGCACCATGGGCACAAAGTGCCCCGGGTCCTCGACCACCGGTTGCTCAGGACGGCGGCGCAACTGCCGCCAACAGGCAATGGCCAAGACCGCGGTCACCACCAAATAAAACACCGGTAGCGCCGAGCTGCCCGCGGCTGCCATCGCGATACCAGCCAGCGCCGGACCCAAGGTCGCGCCCAGGCCATAGACCAGCAATAGCGTGCTCGTGCCCGACATCATGTCCTCGTGGGTAATGTGGTCGATCAGGTGCGTAATGGCGATCGAATACAAGCTGAAAGAAAAACCGGCGTACAAGGCAGCACTCGCGTATAACCCCACCCGATTACCCGGCAACAGCTGAGGCATGACGGCAAGCAGCGCAGCGCTCGCAGCCGCGCTCACAGCGACGGCAAAGAGCATCCAGCGCCGATCATTTCGATCCGATAGCTGGCCCAATGGCCATTGCAGGAGCGCCCCCCCCAAGATCGAAAAACTCATATAGGCAGCAATGGCATCACTTTCGAAGCCCAGCTTCTGGGCATACAGTGGGGCAAGCCCCCAAAAAGCGCCCATGGCCAAACCCGAGGCAAGAATCCCGGCAACCGCCAGGGGTGCGGAACGCCAGGCCGTGCGAACGGGCATCAACTGGGTCGTGGAGATCTGCGGCTGCGGCAGTCGCGTCCAGGTCACCGGCATCAGCGCCAGAGAGACAAAAATCGCCGCCACGGCGAACAGGGTGTACTCGAGCAGCGGCGCCAGCCGCAGCAACTGCTGAGCGGCGGCCAGCGCCCCGAGGTTAATCACCATATAAACAGAAAACACCCGCCCGCGCTCACGCCCTGGGGTTTGATAGTTCAGCCAGCTCTCTACTACCGCATACAGCGTCGCCAGACCGACGCCGGTGAGGACTCGCAGCACCAGCCACACCACCGGTTGCACCCAAAGCCCATAGCTCAGACCACAGGCGGCAAGCAGAGCAGCGCAAAACGCAAAGGCACGGATGTGCCCGATACGTTGTACCAGGCGCGGCGCCAAGTAGATCCCGACGAGAAAGCCAGCGAAATAACTAGAGGTGACTACACCCAAGACGCCGTCACCAAACCCCTCAGCGCTGCCGCGCAACGTGATCAGCGTAGTCAACAAGCCATTGCCGAGCAGTAGGAGCGCGATGCCAAGGAGCAGGGCACTGATGGTGAATAACCGGGATAACACAAGCCTTCGACCCTTGCTGCAGGGGGCGCATTGTAGGGTGAGACCCCCCCACCCCTGCTACCCCAAGGGCTGCCTCGCCATCGCCGCAGGTTACCATGGCCATCGAGGCCCATCGGCGGGCACAAACCGCGCGACTCCGGAGGTGACGCACCGATGTCCGTGCACACAGCGCTGGTCTTGATTGGCGGCATCGGGCTGTTCTTATTGGGCATGCGTCTGATGACCGACGGCTTGCGGCTCGCCGCCGGGGGGGCATTGGAGGGAATCCTCGCCAACTGGACGCGCACACCCTTGCGCGGCATCGGCGCGGGGGCACTGATCACCGCGGTAGTGCAGTCCTCCAGCGCCGTCACGGTCGCCACCCTCGGCTTCGTCAACGCCCGACTGCTCAGCCTGGAGCGCGCGATCCTGGTCACCTACGGCAGCAACCTCGGCACCACCATGACCGGCTGGCTAGTCGCACTGACCGGATTGAAGATCGACATCCAAGCCATCGCCCTGCCACTCATTGGCATCGGCATGGCGTTGCAATTGACTGGCCCCGCACGGCGGCGCGGCCACAGTGGTCAAGCACTGGCCGGGTTTGGGCTATTTTTTCTCGGCATCGATGCCTTGCAAGCCGGCTTCGCCGGAGTCCCAGAAGTCCGACTCGGTGCGCTCGCGCCGGCCTTCATCCAAACCTTGGTTTACGTCGGCATCGGCGCGCTGCTCACGGTGATCAGCCAATCGTCCAGCGCCGCTATCGCCATCCTGATTAGCGCCGCGATGACCGAGAGCCTCGCGCTGGAGCTTGCCGCAGCCGGAGTGATCGGTGCCAACCTCGGCACCACCTCCACCGCACTACTCGCCACGATCGGCGCAACCGCCAACGCGCGCCGAGTCGCACTTGGCCACGTCGCCTTCAACACCATGACTGCGGTGGCGGCATTGGCGCTATTACCCGCCCTCCTCACAACCATCGAGTGGCTGCGCACCTGGCTGGATATCGGTCGCGGCGCCGGTACATTGCTGGCCCTATTCCATACCCTGTTCAATGGGCTCGGCATTGTGCTGATGCTGCCGCTGACGACTCACCTCGTCCGCTTCCTGCAACGCTGCTACCACAGCCGCGACGAAGCGCTACAGATGTCGAAGTATCTCGATCATACGGTGCTGGCATCCCCGCGGTTGGCGGCGGACGCGCTGTTTTCGGAGCTTGAAGACATCCAGACCCTGGCCCGCCAAGTAGCGATTCCAGCGCTATCGCTTGCGACCACTACCGAACAGCCACCGGAAAATAGGGCACTACAAGCGCTGCGCAACCGCCTGGATGCCGTGCTGGATTTCACCGATCAATTAGCGCTCGGCGGCACCCCCCCGTCCGTGCAACCAGCGCTGGGACTGGTTCCTTGGGTAACTCGCTCGCTGCAGGACACAGCCCAGCTCGCCGAACGCTTGCTCGGCACGCACCCTCGCGGGATCGCTCCCCGAGTCGTCGAACCCTTTCTGGCCAAAGCGCGGGAGACCCTGCGGACTGCCGCTCCCGGGGAGGACGCCCTGGAACAACTTCGCGCAGGTTACGAGCAGGCGAGACTTGACGTGCTGAGCGTCCCCGACAACGGTGCAGCACCGGCGCGGCAAACTCTGGCTTGGCTCGATCGCCTCCATAATGCACACCACCTCGCCCGCGCTGTCATCAAGAGTCAGATACGCCTGGATCGCGCGCGCGCAGTCCTCGCCAACCCACAAGAGGCAGCCTAGGATCTCGCCCATTACGCCCCTTCAGCACAGGCCGGCTGACGTTCGCATCGCTATCGGCGGAGACCGTCGGGCACCATCGCCATCATCTCCAGATCCAAACAGTCGCCAAATGCCGGCTGAAACACCTGTTCCGCGCGGGGCGTCAGTCGCTCAGCGAGCGCGGTCATAGCCGCCGGCTCACCGTGCACCAGGGCGACCGGCGGGCGATGGTGAAACCCCCGGTACCATGCCAGCAGGCCACTTTGATCCGCGTGCGCCGAAAGCCCCCCGACGGTGTGGATACGCGCGGCCACCTTGACACGCTCGCCCCACAAGCGGATCTCTTTGGCGCCATCGATGAGCGCCCGCCCGACACTACCCGCTGCCTGATAGCCAACCATCACGACTTGGCAGTTGCGGCGCCAGATGTTGTGCTTGAAGTGATGCAAAATGCGGCCACCGGTACACATGCCGCTACCGGCGATGATCAATGCCCCGCTGGCGACTCGGTTGAGCTTCATCGATTGTTGACTGGTCTGACTCAACACCAGTCCTGGCGGGTTGAAATCCTCCGCCGTCAGCCTACGATCGTTTGTGGTTAACAACGCTGCGTGGCGCGCGTACAGTCGCGTTGTCGCGATCGCCATGGGGCTGTCGAGGGCCAACAGCCAACGGTCCAGCGCCCAATCCTGGTATTTTTGGCACAGGATATAGAGCAGCTGCTGCGTTCGGCCCACGGCAAAGGCGGGGATCAAGATATTGCCGCGCATGCGATTGGCCGCGGTGAAAATCTCCTCCAATTCGGCCCAGGTCGAGGACCACGAACGATGGTCACGCCCCCCATAGGTCGACTCCATCACCACCAGATCGGCGTCCGCCACCTGCGCGGGATCCGGCGAAATCAGCGCGTTGCGCTGCCCGAGGTCACCACTGAACACCAATTTCCGTTGGCAGCTTGGCGTAGCCAGCCAGAGCTCGACAATACTGGCCCCGAGAATATGTCCGGCATCGCGCAACCGGAGCCGCACGCCCGGCAAGATTTCTCGAATCCCACCGTAGGCGATACCGCGCATCTGTCGTAAAGCGCGTCTTACATCCACCGGGCTATAGAACGCCGCGACCGGCGGCAAATGCTTGCGAGCGCGCTTGCGATTGATCGCCTCGGCGTCTTTCGCGGCTAGACTTGCGGCGTCCTTGAGCAGAATCCGCGCCAGCTCTTTACCGGCGCTATGGGTATAGATAGGACCGCGAAAGCCTTGCTGCACGAGCCGCGGCAAACGGCCGGCGTGATCAATGTGTGCGTGGGTTAGCACCACGGCATCGATCGCCGCCGGATCGAACGGGAAAGCCTCCGTATTGCGCGCTTCACTCCTGCGACCGCCCTGGTACAAACCACAATCGACCAGTAACCGCCGCGGGCCGACCTCAATCAGAAAGCAGGAACCGGTTACCTCTCCGGCGGCACCCCAGAATCGCAGTCGCATGCGCACCCCCGCTGCCCTGGATCAAGACCATTATGACCGGATTGCAAGTTGTCCAAGCGGGCATCACTCCAACGCAGAGAGGACTGCCGCATCGCGATCGTAGATATCTGGGTAAAAGAGAAGGTCGCCGGTCGGCCCGATGCCTACGGTCCGATACCAGAGCAACAACGGCATCGGCCGCGGCAGATTTACGCGACGGGTTTGTCCCGCGTCGACCACAGCCTGAATCTCTTCACGGTCCCAGTGACGCCCGTCGTCCAACAACCGGCGAACCAGCGCCAGGGCATGTTCGACGCGGACACAGCCCGAGCTAATCGCCGGCGACTCCAGTTCAAACAGCTCCGGAGTCGGAGTATCGTGGAGATAGACCAGATGGCGATTCGGAAAACGGATCACTACTCGCCCCAGGGGATTGTTGCCGCCCGGTCGCTGGCGCAACAAGACTCGACCCGGGCGCGCCCAGTCCACCGATCCGGGACTGACCCGCTCGCCAGAGTAAGTCATCACTTCAATGCCCTCGCGGGCGAGATATCCCGGATCGCGGCGCACCCTGGGGAGCACATCCTCACGCAAGATGGTCGGCGGCACAGTCCAGGAAGGATTGAACGTGATGGAGGAGATCTCGGCGCGCAGGCTCGGGGTTGGCCGCGAGGGGCGGCCAACCACCACGCGGGCCTGCCAGCGGGGCTCGCCGTCTCGTACCAGCTGCAGTCGGTAGCCGGCGATATCGACCAGCACGTGGGTCGCCGGCAACGTCGGCGCAAGCCATCGCCTACGCTCCAGCGCCACGCGCAATTGAGCGACCCGCGCGGCGGCGGAGACATTGAGCGCGGCTCGAGTCCTGGAACCGACGACGCCATCGACCGTTAGCAGGTGGCGCCGCTGAAAATCACGGACCGCCGACGTCAACTCCGCGTCAAAGTACGCGGGATCCCCACGCGTCTCGGTGCCACGGCCCTCGGCATCGAGACGCGCGCGCAGCAACGCGACCCGCTCATCCAACATCCCCTGTCGCAGCACCCCGCCTTCCGGTAGGGGAAGCCAACCACCGCGCGCCCGGTACGCGCGATATCGGGCGAGACCGGCGCGTAGCGCCTGGTATGGCTCATCGCCGGGGCGCAACCGCGCCACGGTCTGCGCCAGATGCTCAACATCAACATCTCGGGAAATGGCTGCCATGTCAGGCAGCGCAGGAGCCGCCTCCCAAGTCGCCGGCCTAGCTCGACCAAAGCGCAAATCCCGGAGAGCCGCCAGCCAGATACGACTGACCCGCAGATCATACGCGGCTTCCGCCGCGGGTTCGGCAATGCCCTGATCGAGGCGCCGCCGCTGTTCCAACAGTTCGGAGGCAGCGTAGCCGGCGACGCCAAGGCCGTCTTCGCGGAATTCCAGCAGCGCTGCGCTCAATGCGGCCACGGTCGACACTCGCCGCCACGCGGGCCGATGCTCGCGAGCGGCATAGAAGTCCCGCAGGGCGGACACCTCAGTCTGGACCTGTGCGGCGATCTCCCGAGCGATTGCTGCATCGGCCGCAGTCGCCGCTTCGCCCATGAGCCCGAACCAAAGTAGTACGGCCCAACGGGCCACCAGCGTCCGGCGAAGTCGGCACGATTTGGCGCCGGCTCCAGGACCGGCCATAATGGCCGCCGGGCGGCCAGCCCAACCTCTCATGCCTGCGACGAACCTAGGACTCGTGCGTCGCGAATCGGCAGGAAGCTGCTGACAGGACGGTGATTGATGGCGACTGCCCGCCCCAGATTTTGGTCCAGCATACTGTTGCTCATCGGCCTGCTACCGGCCACAGCGGTAACCCAGGCGGACAGCGCGGGCAGTCTTTCCCATCCAGAACTGGCACACACGCTGGAGCGCTTGGCGCCAGACGCCAACCGCCAAGTGCTGCAGCTGGCCGCAGGGGCGCTGTCATGCGCCACCACCCAGGCACGCCGTCTCGCCGTGATCGACTATTCCCTGCCGTCGACGACCCCCCGGCTCTGGGTGTTCGACCTCGCCGGACAGAAGCTCTTGTTCAAGGAGCTGGTATCCCATGGTCGCGGTTCCGGAGGCGCCCGGGCCCACCAGTTTTCGAACATCCCAGAAAGCCATCAATCCAGCTTGGGGTTGTTCCGCACCCTCAACCCCTACCAAGGCCGCAATGGCTACTCGCTGCGGCTGGAAGGGCTGGAGCCGGGCATCAATGATCGCGCCTATGAGCGCGCTATCGTCATCCATGGCGCCAATTATGTCAGCCAATCCTTTATCGCGCGCACCGGCCGCCTCGGCCGCAGCCACGGTTGCCCGGCCGTCCGCCAAGGAATTATCCGGCCCCTGATCGACAGCATCCGAGATCATCAGTATCTCTTCATCTATTACCCGGATCCCGCATGGCTGAGCAAGTCCGCATTTCTCAACTGCCAGCGAGCTACTACTTCCGTAGCGCGCCGCTAACCGCCGCCCGCGTATAATCGCCGCGCCGATCCTACCCTCGGAGCACACTTGGACTTAACACTGATCTTCAAGGCAGTGATCCTAGGGCTCGTCGAGGGATTTACCGAATTTCTCCCGATTTCGTCGACCGGCCATTTGATCCTGGCCAGTGAATTACTGCAATTCAACGACGACCGGGGCAAGCTATTCGCCATCGTGATCCAATCCGGCGCTTTACTGGCGCTTTGTTGGGAGTATCGCCAACGTATTTTCTCGGTGGCTACCGGCGTGCCCCACGACAGGGCGGCCCAGCGATTCATTCTTCACTTGCTGATTGCCTTTGTGCCCTTGGCACTGGTCGGCTTCTTGTTTGCCGACGCCATCAAGGCATTTCTATTCAACGCTACCACCGTGGC
>JBFHML010000049.1:0-17475 GCA_041594335.1 Porticoccaceae bacterium | reverse complement strand
GGCGCACTACTGCGTCAGAAGATCGAAGCCCTCGGCGTGCAGGTACACACGGGCAAGAATACCCAAGCCATCGAAGCGGGTGCCGGCCGTCGGGCGCGCATGTGCTTTGCCGATGGCGCAGAAATCGAAACAGATCTGGTGGTGTTCTCTGCCGGTATCCGGCCGCGGGACCAACTGGCCCGCGACTGTGGGCTCGCGGTGGGCGAGCGCGGGGGGATCGTCGTCGACGATCATTGTCGAACCTCGGACCCTGACGTGTACGCCATCGGCGAATGTGCGCTTTGGGAAGGGCGTATCTTCGGCTTGGTCGCGCCGGGCTATCGGATGGCGGCCGTGGCCGCCGCTGCGATCACTGGCAGTAGTCCAGAAAGGTTCACCGGCGCTGATATGAGTACCAAGCTCAAGCTGATGGGCGTCGATGTCGCCAGTATCGGCGATGCCCAGGGTACTACGCCGGGTGCGCGTGATTACGTCTATGTCGATGGTGTCCACGGTGTCTACAAAAAGATCGTGGTGGATGCCGACGGCAAAAGATTGCTGGGCGCGGTATTGGTCGGGGAGGCCGCCGACTACGGCACTTTGTTGCAATACAAGCTCAACGACATGGCGCTGCCCGAGTATCCGGACGCCCTGATCCTCCCGCGGCGCGATGGCGACGACTTGCCGGGCCTGGGCGTCGGGGCGTTGCCGGAGACCGCGCAAATCTGCTCCTGCCACAATGTCAGCAAAGGCCAGCTGTGCGCGGCGGTCGCCGACGGTGCCACCACGCTGGGGGCGCTCAAGGAGTGCACCAAGGCCGGTACCGGCTGTGGTGGTTGCGCGGCGCTGGTCGGACAGGTGCTGAACGCTGAGCTTGAAAAGCTCGGTTTGGAGGTCTGCACCGACATCTGCGAACATTTTCCGCACACCCGCCAGGAGCTGTATCACCTAGTGCGGGTCAACCAGATCAAGAGCTTTTCCGAACTGCAAGCGCATCACGGCCGCGGCACCGGCGGTTGTGACATTTGCAAACCTGCGGTGGCATCGATCCTGGCTTCGTGCTGGAACGAGCACGTGTTGGATCGCCGGCACGCCGGGCTGCAGGACACCAACGATCGCTATCTCGGCAACCTACAGAAAAATGGCACCTATTCGATCGTGCCCCGCATTGCGGGCGGCGAGATCACGCCGGACAAGCTGATCGCGCTTGGTGAAGTTGCCAAGCGCTACGACCTGTACACCAAGATTACCGGTGGCCAACGCATCGACCTGTTCGGCGCGCGGGTCGAGCAGTTGCCGGAAATCTGGGAGGCGCTGATTGCTGCTGGGTTCGAGACCGGTCACGCCTATGGCAAGGCGGTACGCACGGTGAAATCCTGTGTCGGCAGCACTTGGTGCCGCTATGGCGTGGACGACAGTGTCGGCTTGGCGCTGGATATCGAGCATCGCTACAAGGGCCTGCGCGCACCGCACAAACTCAAGTTTGCGGTGTCCGGTTGCACGCGGGAATGCGCCGAGGCGCAGAGCAAGGACGTGGGGGTGATCGCCACCGAACAGGGTTGGAATCTTTATGTGTGCGGTAATGGCGGGATGCGGCCACGCCATGCCGATCTCTTTGCCACCGATCTCGATCGCGAAACCCTGATCCGCTACATCGATCGGTTTCTGATGTTTTACGTGCGCACTGCCGATCGACTGCAACGCACCTCGACCTGGTTCGAGAATCTCGACGGTGGCCTCGACTACCTGCGCGCTGTGGTGATCGACGATTCCCTAGGAATTTGCGCGCAACTCGAGGAGGACATGGCGGCAGTCATTGGCAGCTATCAATGCGAATGGAAAACCGCCGTTTCCGATCCCGAGAAGCGCAAGCTGTTCCGTCCCTTTGTCAATAGTGATCGTCCCGACGAGCAGGTGATTTTTGTGCGCGAGCGCGAGCAGATCCGTCCGGCTCGGGAGGAAGAATTGGAGGAGGCTCTGCCGGTATGACTGCGAGCACCGTGCAAGCTGCCGGCGTGGAGATCGCGCTGCGGTGGATCGATATCTGTGGGCTCGATGACCTGCCCTACGATGCCGGGGTCGCTGCACTCCTGGAGTTGGATGCCGGCAGTTCGCGACAGATCGCGCTGTTTCGCATCGAGGATTCGGAACAGGTCTATGCCATTGCCAATCAGGATCCCTTCAGTCGCGCCAATGTGCTCGGGCGCGGCATCTTGTGTTGGATGCAGGGAGAGCCTGCGGTGGCGTCGCCGGTGTTGAAGCAGCATTTTTTATTGCGCACTGGTCGTTGCATCGAGGATGACAGCGTGGCAATCGAGGTCTTTCCGGTGCGTGTGCGCCACGGACGGGTCGCGGTCGGCGTAGCGGAGCCCTGACATGACGGCGCATCCGTTCCTCACCGTAGATGTGTTTGCCAATCAAGTCTTTCAGGGGGCTCCCATCGCGGTGTTTCCGGATGCTGCGGCCATTGCCGAGGAGCTGCTGCCGGCGATTGCCGGAGAGTTCAACCTGTCCGAAACCGTGTTTCTGTACCCGCGGTCCGAACCCGGGTGCTTCGGTGTGCGGGTATTTGCTCCCAGCGGTGAAGTTGAGCCCGTCGGCCATCCGCTGCTCGCGGCGGGGCGCGCACTCTTGGCCACGGGTGCCGTGGGACCGCTCGGTGAACGGCCGGTGCCCTTGCGTCTCGACCATGCTGGTGGGGCCGTCGAGGTGAACCTGGGGCCGCAGCGTGATTCGAGTTGCTTCGTGCAATTCAGCCTGAGTGCGAATCCGGTGCTGGACAGATATACCCCGGTGCCGACAGAACTCGCGGCGCTGCTGTCTTTGCCTGAACGGGACATCGATACGCGATCCTTCGGTGTGCGCCTGGCCAGTTTGGGCAAGCCCTATCTCATCGTTCCGGTGTCCAGCCAGCGCGCTGTCGAGAAGGCGCGTTTCGATGTGGAGGCTTGGGGCAGCTCCAGCGCGCCGGCGTTGGCGGCCCAGGAGCTCTTTCTCTTCAGTGGGCGAACCGAGAGTCGCGACGCGGATTTTCACGGCCGTTTGCTGGGACCGGATATCGGGCCGCGGGACGTACCGCCGATCGGCGCAGTCATGCCGTGTTTTGCCGGATATCTGGCCGATCACGACACCATTCGCGAAGGCACCTATACCTTTGCGATCGATCGCGGGCGCGCCGATGGTCGGCGCAGCCTGTTGCACATTGAGCTGGACAAGCGCCGTGGCCGGCCCGTGCGGGTGCGGGTCGGTGGCGACACTGTGCTCGTCGCCAGCGGCACCCTGCACGTCGAGTCTTGGAGGTAGTCATGCTGTTTGGTCGTCACAGCAAGAATCCCATTCGCATCGCGGACAAGGAAATTGCCAGTTGGACCTACACCACCTGTGGCTATTGTTCCACGGGTTGCGCGATTGAAGTGGGCAAAAATGCGCGCGGGCAGGTAGTCGCCTCGCGTGGCGTCGGCGGTGCGGACGTCAATCGTGGCAAGCTCTGTCTCAAGGGCATGTTCGAGCACGAGCTGTTCGAGGCCCAGGGGCGTGGTAGCGAGCCGCTGTTGCGCCGCCATCTGGGTGAGTCTTTCGCGCCAGTGACCTGGGACGGTGCCCTCGACCATATGGCCGCCGAGATACGTCGTATCCAAGGACAGTATGGCCGTGATGCGTTCGCGGTGGTATCCACCGGGCAGATTCTCACCGAGGAGTTCTACACCCTGGGCAAGCTCACCCGGGGGTTGATTGGCACCAATAATTACGACGGCAACACCACCTTGTGCATGGCTTCGGCGGTGTCCGGTTACAAGCGCTCGTTCGGTTCGGACGGCCCTCCCGGTTGTTACCAGGATTTCGAGCACACCCACTGCTTGATCGCCTGGGGCTCGAACCTGCCGGAGCAGCATCCGATCATCTATTGGCGCCTCAAGGAGGCGCTGGAGAAACGTAAATTCCCGCTGATCGTGGTCGATCCCCGAGTCACCATGTTTGCCCAGTTCGCCGATATCCATCTGCCGGTCAAACCGGGTACCGATGTCGTGCTGCAAAATGCGCTGATGCACGTCATCCTTGCCGAGGGCTTGGAGGACGCCGCGTACATTGCCGAGAACACCTCCGGAATCGAGGCGTTGCGCGCCGAGGTGGCGAAATGGGATCCCACCACGGCGGCGGCAGTGTGCGGCATCGACGAGGATCGCATCCGTCTGGTGGCGCGGCTCTATGCCAAGGCGCCGGCCGCCATGCATATCTGGACCATGGGCATTAACCAGAGCACCCACGGTTCCGACGGGGTGGTCGGCATGAATAACCTCGCACTGTTGACCGGCAACATCGGCAAGCCCGGCGGGACTGCGTTATCGATTACGGGACAGTGCAACGCCATGGGAACCCGGGAGTGGTCCTCCTGCTCGGGCCTGCCGGGCTACCGGGTACTGGAGAATCCGGAACATCGGGCAGAAATCGCGAAATTTTGGAATATCGATCCCGATTTCCTGCCGCAAAAGCGCGGGCTATTTCAGACGGATATTTTTCCGGCCATCGAGACCGGACAGATCAAGGGGCTGTGGCTGGTGGCTACCAACCCGCTGACGTCCATGCCCAACACTGCGCGGATTCGCAAGACGTTGGAGAAGCTAGAGTTCCTGGTGGTACAGGACGCCTATGCCGACATGGAGAGTAATCAGTACGCGCATCTGTATCTGCCGGCAGCGGTCTGGGCGGAGAAAGAGGGCACCTTTACCAACACGGAGCGTCGAGTCAACCTGGTGCGTCGGGTGACCGAACCGCGCGCCGGTTGCAAAACGGATCTCGAAATTTTCACCGCGCTCGCCCGGCGCCTCGATCCGGAAGAGCGCGTGTGCTTTCCCGAGCGTCCAGCCGAAGTGTTCGAAGAAATGAAGCAGTTATCCCAGGGTCGGTTGTGTGATCTCTCCGGTATGGACCATGATCTCATCGAGGCCCGCCGCGGTATCCAATGGCCCTTTCCGCAGGAACGGCGCGAGTCGGGCGAGCTGCCGCCAGAGGGCGGGGTGCGGTTGTACACGCGGCCGCGCAGCTTTCAATACCCCGATGGTCGCGCCAAGCTGATTCCGTTGCCTTTCGTGGACAACAACGAACGGCCCGATGCGCAGTATCCGTTCTGGCTGAATTCCGGACGGCTGGTAGAGCATTTTCATACCCGTACGCGAACCGGCAAGGTGGGTAACAACAACAAATACAGCCCCATTCCCTTTATGGAAATCAATCCCGATGCCGCTGCGGAATTAGGGATACGACACCAGGAGTACGTCCGCTGTGTGTCGCGCCGCGGCGACGCACTGGTGATGGCTATGCTCACCCAGCGGGTACCGCGTGACATGGTTTTCATTCCATTCCATTTCTTCGATTGCGTGAACCGGCTCACGCTGGGCTTGCTGGACCCGCATTCTCGACAGCCGGCATTCAAGCAGAGCGCAGTGCGGGTCGAGCGGGTGGCCGATCAGGCTACTGCCGCCCGACTCTGTCTCGAAGCACGCAAGTACTGAGGGGGAGTAGTCGATGAATGAGATGGAATGTCATCCGCCGATTTTTGAAGTGCGCGCCGACGAACCGAATTATGTCCGGCTGAAAGACCCACAGAGCCGTACGACCACCCGCTACGGTAGCGCCATTGAGTTGGTCCCCGAGGACAGCGCGCTGCGCGGCGAGAGCTTGTATATCAATGGCAATCCGGAAGTCGGCTGTAATCCCAATCGCTACAAACAACACGGTTTCTATTTCAATGCCGATAACTGCATCGGCTGCCACGCCTGTGAAGCCGCCTGTAGTGAAAAAAACGACAATCCGGCCCATATTGCGTTTCGCTCGGTCGGTTATGTCGAAGGGGGCACCTATCCGGATTACCAGCGCATCAATATCTCCATGGCCTGCAACCACTGCGAAGATCCGGTGTGCCTCAAGGGTTGTCCGACGCGGGCCTATACCAAGTTCGCAGAATATGGCGCGGTGCTGCAGGATCCGGATATCTGTTTCGGCTGCGGTTACTGTACTTGGGTGTGCCCTTACAACGCGCCGCAGCTCGATCCCGTCAAGGGGCAGGTGACCAAGTGCAATATGTGCGTCGATCGGCTCGAAGTCGGGCTTAAGCCGGCGTGCGTGAGCGCCTGCTTGGGTAACGCGCTCGATTTTGGTGTGGTCGAGAATGTTCCCGACAACCGCATCGAGGCAAAGGCCGAGATCCCTGGGTTTCCGGATCCCGCTATCACCCGACCCAATATCCGCTTTCAGCAGATGCGCTCTACGCATCGCGAGATGACGCGACCAGATGGACTGCCCGTGAAGTACCATCGCGACGATGCCAGCGGCAGTTTCCATCCCGAGGTGGATGCGGTCAAAGGCGGCGCCGAGCGACAGTGGAATTGGCGCAAGCTCCTCACCTCGCACGAGCGCGCCCACGTGATGTTCACGCTCAGCACGCAGGCCGCGCTCGGGGCGTTTGTGCTGATGTTGACGGGAGTGCTTGGCGGGAGCGTGGCGCCGCTGGCGAAGGCGCCAGTGGAGTTGCCCTTGCTGGTGGGGTTGATCGGGCTACTGACGTTTGGGCTGTTCAAGCTCAACATGCACCTGGGCAAGCCACATCGTTTCTACCGGGGGTTCAACAATCTGCGCTGGTCCCCGGTGAGTCGGGAGATCGCCGGGATTTCCGGGTTTTATGGCCTCCTCTTGGGATATGCACTGTTGGCGCCGTTCGCGGGGACCTGGGTACATACGCTGCAAGGACTGGTGGGTGGCGGCGCTGCGGCCAGTGGTCTGGCCGGGTTGTACTTCATGTACCGGATCTACCGGGTACCCGCGCGACCGTTTTGGAATCATTGGCAGACGGCGACAGCTTTTGGCGGTAATGCGTTAACCCTGGGCAGCGTTCTTGCGGGTGCGGTAGCGTTGCCCGCGTTGGCGCTGGTCGGCGGCTCGGGGGCGGCCGTGGCTGGGGTGCTGGCGGGGATAGTGGCGCTTGGTCAGGCCATCGAGATCGCTGGGCACCTGGGGCAGGCACGCGCGGTGCGACGAGTCGGGCGAGAAAGCTCGGTATCATGGTTTTTGCAAACGACGCGTTACTACTGGCCTTGGGTGATTCGCAATGCGCTGCTCGGGGCCAACGTGGTGGCGGGTTTGGCGCTGATGGCGGCGGTTCGCACAGGTCTCGATGGCTGGCTGCTGGCCGGTGCCTGGCTAGTGCTCGGCAGCTCCGCGACAGCGGCTGCGGTCATCGGTCGCTCGCTGTTTTTTGTGGTGGTGATTCCCACCACGATGCCGGGCGCCTTTTTCTGGAAAAATCAGGACTTCGTCGAGCACGCCAGGCAGACTGGCCTGGCTGATTTGGAGCAGGTGGGCGTGGTTCGGGAGCACCACGGCCAGTTCAAATGGGAGGAACTCTGGGCCACGGTGCGCGCCACCCGCCCCCGCGACCTGGTGCGCCATGTGCGAGAGATTCTGGTCTGGCAGCGACTGCCGGGGGAACGGCGCCGCTGAGGATGGCCACCACGCGCAGCGCCGCGGTCAAAGCGGGCCGTTGGCATCTCGAGTTTTGGGGTTGGCGGGCCTCAGTTTGGTCTGGCGCCGGGTTGCGCGTAAAATAGCGCTCTTTGCCCGCACATCCGCATCAAATTTCCTGGGTAGTTCCGGCTTAGGCGGGCGGCCGGTCGCGGAAAGAGGATGACCGTCGATGGCCTACGGAGCCCGCTGCGAATCGGCATCGGTGGCTTCGCCGGCTTTTGAAAGCAAATGACTTTTTCTTCGGTGCCGAGCTGTCCGCCGGCGCCGATGCCGATTTTTCCCACGCTTCTAGGAGGCATATATGACAGACCGAGATCGGATCGCCGAGGCCGTTGCCATCGCCAATATTCCCACGCTGTTGATGGTGTTGGTGCAAATGACCGGCGACCGGCGCTGGCTGGAAGACCCGTATCGCCCCAAGCGTGGACGTGGCGTCGGCGATAATGATACCGGTGGCTTGAGCGAAGAAATCCAACAGGAGATTCGTGCGGCGGCAATCGAGGCCATGGTTGCCTGGGGGCAAGGCAAGCCACTGGCTCTACCGGAGCCTAGTGATGCCGAACTGGTAGAGATGCTGGGCACCGCTATGGGTGAGCCGGTGCCGGCGGAATACGGCGAGTTCACTGCCGCCCAGCTGGGCCAACGGGCGATGCTCTGGGACAAGAAGATCCCCGTTCCCGAAGGTTTCAAAGTGATCGTGATCGGTGCCGGCGCCTCTGGGCTCTGTGCAGCGATCAATCTCAAGGCCGCCGGTGTGCCCTTTGAGGTGATCGAGCGTCGCGCTACAGTCGGCGGCGTCTGGCAGGACAATCGCTATCCCGGTGCGGGGGTGGATACGCCGAACCATTTGTACTCATTTTCCTTCGCGCCCTACGATTGGTCGCAGTATTTTGTGCTGCGCGACGAGCTGCACGACTACTTTGAGGAGGTCACCGACCGGTTTGAAGTGCGCTCACACATCCGTTTCAATACCGACGTGGTTGCTGCGGTCTATAGCAGTGAGCGCCAGTGTTGGGATGTGCGTATTCGCAACGCCGACGGCAGCGAGGAAACGCGCAGCGCCAATGTGCTGATCAGTGCAGCGGGCATTTTCAATCCGCCGGCTTTTCCGGAGATTCCCGGACTCGATACCTTCGCCGGAGAAACCTGGCACTCTGCCGAATGGCCTCAGGAGGCCAGTGTAGAAGGCAAGCGAGTGTTGATGATCGGCAATGGCGCCAGCGCCATGCAGATTGGCCCCGAAATTCAGCATCAGGTCGAAGCGCTGACCATCTTCCAGCGCTCGCCGCACTGGGCTTCGCCGTTCGAGCAATTCCGCAAGCCGGTGCCGGAGCCGCTACGTTACCTATTCAACGAAGTGCCGTTGTACCGTAACTGGTACCGCATGCGCCTGGGTTGGACCTATAACGACCGAGTGTATGATTCCTTGCAAAAGGATCCAAACTGGAAACACCCGGAGCGTTCGCTGAATGCCGCCAATGATGCGCATCGCGCGTACTTTACGGATTACATCAAGAAGGAGCTCGGCGATCGAACCGATCTGCTCGACAAGGTAGTGCCCGATTATCCGCCCTTCGGCAAGCGTCTCCTGATGGATAACGGTTGGTATCGGATGTTGCGGAATCCGAAGGTGACATTGGTCGACTCCGGTATCGAACGCATCGACGGCGATGCTATCGTCACCCGTGATGGTGAGCGTCATTCCGGTGACGTGTTGCTGATAGCGACGGGCTTTAATGTGCTGCAGTTCTTGTCCACCTATGATCTCGTCGGTCGCTCGGGCCGCAATCTGCGCGAGGTCTGGGGGGATGATGATGCCAGCGCCTATCTCGGCACCGTGGTACCGGATTTCCCGAATTTCTTTACCCTGTACGGCCCCAATCTGCAGCCAGGTCACGGCGGCAGCTTTATCTTTGTCGCCGAGATGCAAGTCCGATATACCCTGCAGATGATCGATGCCATGGCGCGTCAGGAGCTCGGGGCGGTGGAATGTCGCGATGAGGTTCACGAGGGGTATATCCAGAAAGTGGATGCCATCCACGAGAACATGGTATGGACCCATCCAGGGATGAGCACTTATTACCGGAATTCTCAGGGCCGGGTGGTGGTGAATTCCCCGTACCGGAACGTCGACTTCTTCGAGATGACCAAGGAGGTCGATCTGAATGATTATGTCGTCGAGCCTCGAGGTCGCCCACAGGCGGCCTGAAACCGCCGGCGTAAACCCATGGCCGCCGGCCGCCGCTAAGGTCGACGGCCCATGAGTTCCTGGCAGCTTGGCTTCCTGGTGGCGCTCAAAGTCACCGGGGCCATCGCCGCCGGGTTGTTACTTCAGGCGTTCGCGTTTCGGGTGTTATTCGCGCTGGGGGCGCGCAACGGCTGGCGCGCCCAGCGCGAAGTGTTGCCGGCGATTCGGCGGCCTGCCCAGGCCGTGCTGTCGTTGATCGTACTATTGTGGATGATGCCGGCGCTGACCGAGCTAGATCCCCACCGATTGGCGCTGATTCGTCATGGCCTGAGCTTGGCGGCAATCGGTTCGGTCACTTGGTTGGCTGCGGCGTTGATCGATGCCGGGGCCGATGTCATTCGCGGTAACCACGATATCGGTCGCGCGGACAACCTCGCCGCCCGCCGTATGCACACGCAGATGATGGTGCTGGAGCGCGTCGTCATCGGTACGGTCGTGGTGGTTGGTGTTGCCGCGGCACTGATGACTTTCCCCCGAGTCCGTGATGTCGGCACCAGCCTCCTGGTTTCCGCCGGGTTTGCCGGGCTGGCTCTGGGGTTGGCTGCCCGACCGGTACTTGAGAATCTGATCGCTGGATTGCAGCTGGCCTTTACGCAACCGATCCGCGTCGACGATGTGGTCGTTGTCGAGGGGGAATGGGGGCGTATCGAGGAAATCACCGCCACCTACGTGGTCGTGCGGATTTGGGATGATCGACGGTTGATCGTTCCTTTTTCCCATTTCATTTCCAGACCCTTTCAAAATTGGACCCGTAGTACCGCAGATATTCTGGGGACTGTGTTTCTGCACACGGATTATCGTGTCCCGGTGGCCGCGGTCCGCGCCGAACTGGAGCGTCTCTGTCAGACCAATCCGCTCTGGGATGGCCGGGTTTGCGTGCTTCAAGTGACGGAAGCCAGCGAGCGGTCGCTGCAGCTGCGGGCCTTGGTCAGCGCTTCGGATTCGGGCCGCGCCTGGGATCTGCGGGTGGCGCTGCGAGAGCAGCTCGTGGATTTTCTTCAGCGGGAATTTCCCGATAGTTTGCCCAGAGTGCGGATCGAGGCAGCGCCCCGACCCGATGCGGCTGTGGAGCCAGGCATATGAGCGCGGGTCCCCGCAGCCCTCCCGTACCCGATCCTGCCCTCTCCGCGCTCTTTCTCGATGTCGATGGCACTTTGCTGGAATTCGCCGAGACGCCGATGGCAGTGCGGGTGCCGGTCCGGTTACGCGAGTTGCTGTGCTCGTTACAGGCCGCCTGTGGTGGCGCGCTGGCGCTGGTCAGCGGGCGGGAAATTGCCACCATCGATCGTTTGTTTGGCTTGCCTGAGCTGGCGGTCGCCGGACTCCACGGCCTGGAGTGTCGTGACGGCGGCGGTGTGCAGCGACGGCGAGCCGGAGGAGGCAAGGCTTTCGCCGCGTTGGAACAGCGCCTCAGACAATTCGTTCGCGAACACCCAGGGGTGATACTCGAACATAAGCGCGTGGCGCTTGCCGTGCATTACCGGGCGGCACCCGCGCAGGCGCCCGCCGTGGCTGCGTTGGCGGCAGAACTGGAAGCCGAGCTGCCGACGGAGTTTCGCATCCAGCGCGGCCATATGGTGGTCGAGGTTCGGCCCGCGGGCGCCGACAAGGGGGTGGCTATCGAGGAGTTTTTGGCGATCGCGCCGTTTGCCGGTCGATGTCCGGTCTTTATCGGTGACGATCTCACCGACGAACACGGTTTTGAGGTGGTCAATGCCGCCTCCGGGGTGTCGATTAAAGTGGGTGGTGGCGCCACCGCGGCGCGCTATCGGCTCGCCGATCCGGCTGCGGTCCACCAGTGGTTGCGGTGCTGGCCGACTGAGCGGGGTGATGACATTGAATGATCTCAATTTGGCCTTGATCGGTAACTCCACCGTCGCAGCGCTGATCGATAGCAGGGCGCAGATCGTGTGGTCCTGCATGCCGCGCCTGGATAGTGATCCGGTATTCGATGCGCTATTGCGGGGATCGGAGGGTGGTGAGGAGGGTCGGTTTTCGGTCGAGTTGATCGATTACAGCCATTCCGAGCAGCACTATGAAAAAAACACGGCGATTTTGGTCACTCGGATGTATGCCTGCGATGGCTCGGCGATTGAGATTGTCGATTTTGCGCCCCGATTCAAGCAGTACGGCCGCATGTTTCGACCCGTTATGTTGGTGCGCCAGGTTCGTCCCTGCGCGGGCACGCCCCGTATCCGCGTGATGGTGCGGCCGCAGGGCGGCTTTACCCGTGAACCACCGGTTGCGGTCACCCATGGCAGCAACCATATCCGGTACGTCAGCCCACAACTGGCGCTGCGCCTGACCACGGATTTCTCCCTGACGGCAATCCTTGATGAGCTGCCGGTGGTTGCCGACGGCCCTTTTACTATGGTCCTGGGGCCGGACGAGACTCTCACGGAGGCCGTGGCCGCCGCAGGTCGCCGCTATCATGAGGAAACCCAGGATTATTGGCTCGAGTGGGTGCGGTTTCTGGGGATTCCCTTTGAGTGGCAGCGTGAGGTCATTCGCGCGGCCATCACCCTTAAGCTCAATGCCTTCGACGATACTGGTGCCATTGTCGCCGCGGTCACCACGTCCATCCCGGAAGCCCCCAACAGTGGTCGCAATTGGGATTATCGCTATTGTTGGTTGCGCGACGCCTATTTTGTGGTGGCGGCGCTGAACCGGTTGGGCGCAACCCAGACGATGGAACAGTACCTGGCGTTTATCATCAATCGGGTGGCGGAGTCTGAAGATGGCTACCTTCAGCCGGTCTATCGGATCAATGGGCGTCAGGACATCGTTGAATCTATCGTCGAAACCCTACCGGGCTATCAGGACATGGGGCCGGTGCGGGTCGGCAACGCGGCTTATACGCAAGTGCAGAATGACGTGTATGGCGCGACCGTGTTGGCCGCCGCCCATGTGTTTTACGACGAGCGGCTATACCGCCCCGGAACGGCCAGCCTGTTTCGGCGTCTGGAGATCCTCGGCGACCACGCAGTGGCGCGCTACGACCAGCCCGATGCAGGGCTTTGGGAGTTTCGCGGTATCAGCAAGGTCCACACCTTCTCAGCGGTGATGTGCTGGGCAGCGTGTGATCGGCTGGCCCGGATTGCCGCGCGTCTCGATCTCGATGACCGCTCAGCGCATTGGCGCCAGCATGCGGATGCCATGCACGAGGAGATCTGCGCGCAGGCATGGAACCCGGAGTTGAATTCTTTTGTCGAGAGTTTCGGCGGCCGCGATCTCGATGCGAGTTTATTGTTGCTCCAGCAATTGGGTTTCGTGGATGCCGAGGATCCCCGTTTCTCCGGTACCGTCGCGGCGGTGGAGCGGTATCTCAAGCACGGCGATCTCATCATGCGTTACACGACCGAGGACGATTTTGGCGTGCCAGAAACTGCATTCACGATCTGCAGTTTCTGGTACATCGATGCGTTGCACGCCTTGGGGCGTGTCGAAGAGGCGCGAGAGTTGTTCGAGCACCTGCTGGGTTACTGCAATCCCCACGGATTACTGTCGGAGGACGTCGATACCCGAACAGGGACGCTGTGGGGCAATTTCCCGCAGACCTACAGCATGGTCGGGATGATCAACTCGGCGTTACGGCTATCGAGCCCCTGGGAGGGGAATTTTTGAAGCGTTTGGTGGTGGTATCCAATCGGTGCAATGTACCGCGTGGCGGCAGTGTTCCCGGGGGACTAGCGGTGGCCTTGACCGCGGCGTTGCGAGAGCGCGGCGGGCTTTGGTTTGGTTGGGATGGCAAGGTTTCCGACGATGGGCGCAAGCCGGCGACGGCCCATGTCGATCAGGTGGACTATGCCACCTTACCGCTCGCGCGCGATGCCTACGAGGGGTACTACAAAGGGTACGCCAACCGTGTGTTGTGGCCGCTGTGTCACTATCGAGCCGATTCTGTGCAATATCGACACTGGTACGAGGATCGTTATTGGCGAACCAACGAGCTGTTCGCCCGTAAGCTGCTGCCCCTGCTGCGAGCCGAGGATCTCATCTGGGTTCATGACTATCACCTCATTCCCCTCGGCAATACGCTGCGTGATGCGGATGTGCGCCAACCTTTGGGGTTTTTCCTGCATATTCCCTTTCCCCCGCCCGATGTCTTACGGGCGTTGCCGCAGTGGCAGCAGCTGCTGTGGAACCTGTGTGCCTATGATCAGGTGGGCTTTCAGACGCCGGATGACACGCAAAATTTTCTCGAATGCCTGCGCCGTCTCACCCGCGCCGAGGTAACGCGTGATGGCGTGGTCGAATGGGAGGGACGCCGATGTCGCGCTGCGCCCTTTCCGATCAGTATCGATGTTGACGAAGTGCGCAAGATGGTGGCGGACGGCCGTGATATTCGTACCGTGCGCGGCCTGGAGCGCAGTCTACAGGGTCGCGCGCTGGTCGTCGGAGTCGATCGTCTGGATTACAGCAAGGGATTGCCCGAACGTTTTCAATCCTATGCGCACCTGTTGGCCAATTATCCGCAGGTCCATGGGCGGGTGGTGTTTCTTCAGGTGGCCCAACCTTCCCGAGCCGATGTGCCCGAGTACGAGCAGCTCAAAGAGCGGCTCGAGGCTATTGTGGGGCATATCAACGGTGAGTTCGCGGAATTTGACTGGGCTCCCATTCGCTATATCAACAAGACCTATGCACGCGCCACCATCATGAATTTTCTCGCCATGGCGCGGGTGGGGTTGGTGACTCCGCTGCGGGATGGCATGAATCTGGTCGCCAAGGAGTTCATCGCGGCGCAGACTTCCGAAGACCCGGGAGTCTTGGTGCTTTCCGAATTTGCTGGCGCGGCTCGGGAGCTGGATTCCGCGCTGTTGGTCAACCCCTATGATCAGGAAGCGGTGGCCGATGCGCTCGGGCGAGCCATGGACATGCCGATCGAGGAGCGGCGCGAGCGTTGGCAGCATGCGCTGAATCGGATTCGGGCGAATGATATTTTTCACTGGTCCAGCAGCTTCATCGGAGCGTTGGAGCAATGCCGTCGCTGATGCCGTCTGCCGCACTCATCGGTGACGTAGGAGGGACCAATACCCGGTTCGCGTTGACCACGGTGTCCGGTCGATACAGCGCGGTGACCCATTACGCCAACGCCACGGCGGTGGACTTGGAAGCGTTGATCGGACGTTATCTCGACGAACGCCACCTGAGTCCTGAGCGCTTACAGCTCTGGTTGGCAGTGGCCGCGCCCGTGCAAGGTGACACAGTGGAAATGACCAATCTGGCGTGGCGGATCTCCGCATCCGGGTTGCGTGAACGCTTTGGCTTTCGGCACGTGCGGTTGGTGAACGATTTCGCTGCGGTGGCGCTGTCGCTGGCGACCTTGCAAACCGGGGATTATCTGACCCTGGGTGGCGGCAGCGGCGCAGACGGTGCTCCTTGCTTGGTGTTGGGGCCGGGGACCGGGCTCGGTGCGGCCCTATGGGTTCCCACGGCCGGGGCCGATGTTGTGCTGGAGACGGAGGCCGGCCACGCGACTTTGTCGGCGGGCGACGACCGCGAAGCCGAGGTCATCGCTGTGGCGCGCCGTAGACATCCCCACGTGTCTGCCGAGCGTCTGCTGTGTGGGTCTGGGCTTTCTGAAATTTACCAGGCACTGGCCGAGATCGCCGGTAAGGCCGGGCGGCCGCCTCCCCCCGAGGTCGTGACCGAGCGCGGCATCCGGGGAGCGGACCCCCTGGCGGTTGCGACCTTGGAGCTGTTCTTTTCATTGCTGGGAGGTTTTGCCGGCAATCTGGCGCTCAGTACGGGTGCGCGCGGCGGTGTCTATCTGGCCGGCGGCATTTTGCCTCGATTGGCGGATCGGATTCAGGCATCGCCATTACCGGCTCGCTTCGTGGCGAAAGGGCGCTTTGCCGCGTATCTGGAAGCAATTCCGTTGCGTTTGATCGTGCACCCGGACCCGGGATTGCTCGGATTAGCCCAGGGCGCTGGTCGGGACACGCCTGCCGCGACTTGATTGGCGGCAGACGCGCCCCGGCCGGCCGGAGCCTGTGGTCAACCCATCCGGCGTAGCCGCCTCCCGCCGAGGGCTGCCAGTATCAGGACCAGGCCCGCCAGCGCCCAATGCTGGAGCGTCGGAATCGCAGTGGCCGGGTAGTGTGGCCCGGGGCCACCTGGACCACCCGGATCACCTGGACCACCCGGACCACCCGGACCACCCGGACCACCCGGACCACCCGGACCACCCGGATCACCCGGATCACCCGGATCACCCGGATCACCCGGATCACCCGGATCAGTCACGGTGCTGTTCGCTACGAATTGGTTATTGGTGACGTCGGGGTCGTAGTCGTCGCCGTTGACGGTCGCCTGACTACTGGTGGCCCCGCCACCGCCTGGCGTCACCACTACCGTTGCTTGGACAAAGCCTCCCGCGGGGACACTCGGCCAGCTGCAGTCGACGGTCAATCCGGCGGCGATGCAGCTACCGCCATCGGTAGCATGGGTACTGTCGACACTGACGGTGCCGGGAAGGCTGAGGATATTCTGCAGCGCAACGCCGGTGACGGTGTCGGGGCCGCCATTGTTGACCGTGATGGTGTAGGTCAGGGGGCTGCCCACAATACCGGGATCGGGGCTGGAGGTGACGCTGACCGAAAGATCTCCGGAGTTGCAGGAAACCGCGGCTTCACTATGGCCGAAGATGATTTCGCCACTGAGGGAGGCTACGCCGATGATATTGATATCGAGGGTTAGGCGTAGCGCATTGGTGACGATCGAGCTGGAAGAGATGCCGTCGCCGCTGACCACTTGTTCGTTGAGGATCAGGGTCACCCCGGCCAGTCCCAGAGCGTTGACATCGATCCCCGTATTGGGCGCCGGGTTTGCGGCCAGGGCGAGCGGGGTGCCCAGCACCGATAGTTGGGCGTTGGTGAGCGTGGTTGCGGCGGTGGGTACCAGTGCGCCGCAGCTGCCGTCGATCTGGCTGGTTGACTCGATCGCATCAGCGGTGAGATTCAATCCGATCAAACCCAGTACATCCAGATCGACGGTGGTGGCATCGACACCGGCAGAGGCTATCGCCTGGCTGGCATTGGTGTATTGTGCCGAGGCGGTAAGCACGCCCGTGGAAACACCGGCGGTCCCCGATAACAGATCCACGTTGATGCCGGCCGCCGAGTTGTTGATCGGGCCATAGCTGTCGGATCCCGATCCGGCGGAAACCGGTGTCGGTGGCACTGCGTCGGTATCTGCGCCGAGCCCTAGAACGTTCAGCGCGAGATTGACGTTGGCGCCATAACCCTGAGTAGTCGCGGTTTCGGCCTGCGCGGGTGGCGACGAAGTCGCGATGAGTAGGGCAAAGAGTAGAAGCGTAGAGGGATGGGTGAATATTGCTGGGGATAACAGGGGCTTTCGTTTTTGAATAGCCGTGAAAATGCGTCTACGCATTTACATAACTCCTTGATGATTAATTGTTTTTTCCATGGTTTTGCCGTGCGGCAAATTCCGGCGGCTTTATACGCCAGCTCGCTGTGGGATTGATAGGGTTGCCGGGATTTCTGTGCGCTTCGTCACACTAGAAATGGGCATTGATCTCATTTTGGTGTCTGTCTGGCGTGCCGAATGGGCGAGCCACACAGCGTGATATGTGGTTCGTTCGCGGTGTCTTGGATAGGGATTTTCGCCACCAGCAGCGCCGAGTGTCATGGCGGTCATGCCGCGGTGGCCGGTCCCAGCATCGGTAGGGAGCGTTCTTAATGCAGCGTCATCATCGCGGTGCACCGGCC
>JBFHML010000048.1:0-17812 GCA_041594335.1 Porticoccaceae bacterium | reverse complement strand
TCGCCCGGCTGATTCTGAGCGAGAAAGGGCGCGAGGAGCTTGTCGAGCGATGAATGCGATATTCAAAGAATTTCTAAAATCGATTGCGCTGTTGGCTATCGGTTTGACAGCGGTAACCGCTGTCGCCGAAACCGCCAATGGAGAAGATGATCACCAAGCTAGAGCGATGAAATCTCCGCTGGCGCATAAAGTGCTGATGGTGACGTCGGATTTTGCCGGCGAACGCGTGGTGGCTGGCGGAAGTTTCGGAACCATCGTCTATTCCGATGATGGCGGCGGCTCATGGACACAAGCCAATTCGCCGACCCAAAATTTGATCACCACGATGGAATTCATCGATGAGCGGCACGGATGGGCTGGCAGTCACGATACGCTGGTGCTGCATACGTCCGATGGCGGGGAGAATTGGGAAATTCAGCATGAGGATTTGGTTGTCGATGGCGATATTGCAAAGCCGGTACTCGACATCCTGTTCAAGGATCGGGATCACGGGATCGCGATTGGCGCCTATAGTCTGATGATGACGACTTCTGACGGTGGTAAGACGTGGGAGTATGAAGACACCAGCGAGCTGTACGATCTGTTGGCTGCGAACGACATGGAGCCGGAGCCGGGGTTTCACGCGATTTCACCGATGGGCAGCGGCTATTTGATTGTCGGTGAGCTGGGTACCGTGCTTTTTTATGATCCCGATGGTGTTGCCACAGCGGAAGACGACACGGAAGCCGAGGCCGACACTGAAGCAATGGCCAGCGCGGATGACGAGTCTGCCGAGGCTCCGCTGCAGGCCGGCCCCTGGCGCATTCTGCCTTCCCCCTATGAAGGCTCATTTTTTGGGGCGAACGCGAGCTTGTCTTCCGGCGATGTGCTGATTTATGGGCTCCGCGGGAGAATTTATCGTTCTTCGGATCAGGGGATGAGCTGGGAGCGCGTCCGGGTCCCCGGCGTCACTTCCAACATCTTCGACACCGTCGAATTGTCTGATGGCAGCGTTATCGCCGCTGGCGGTACCGGCACGCTGCTGCGTATTCAGCCGGGTAGCGAGGTCGCAGAGCGCATTCCTTACGATAACTTCAACTCTTTCGTATCGATCAAGCGGTTGAGCGATACCGAGCTGCTGCTCTTCGGAAGCTCCGGTGTGCAGCACTTCAAGTTGGCGGAGTAGAGCGTACGGATCCGAGTACCGGAGCCGACCAGTCCTTTTGCGAAATCACAGATAAAGGTTTTCAGCTATGACCAGGGGATCCATCACCAAAGGCGTAGAAAGACTGCTGTTCACGTATCGCTGGCTGGTGTTGCTGATTTTCGCCGGCATTACCCTGTGGATGGGGTACAACGCGCTCAAGTTGCGCGTGGATGCCGGATTTGAAAAATTGCTGCCATTGGAACATCCGTACATTCAGACGCTAAAAGAGTACGAGCGCGATTTCGGCAGCGGCAACCAGTTGATCGTGGCGCTCCTTCAGGAAGAGGGCAATATCTTTAATCCCGACTTCTTCGAAGCGATGCGCTTAGCCACCGACGAGGTTTTTTTCCTGCCGGGTGTGGCGCGCTCGACGGTGACGTCGATCTTTACCCCAAATGTCCGCTATATCGAGGTGGTTGAAGACGGCTTCCGTGGCGGCAACGTAGTGCCTGCCGAATTTCGTCCCACCGACGAATGGATGCCGGTGGTACGGAACAACATCATCAAATCAGGCCGCGTCGGCAGTCTGGTCGCGAACGATTTTTCCGGCGCCCTGATCCGCGCCGAACTGATCGAGCGCGATCCGACCACCCGGGAGCCGCTGGATTATCAGAAAGTGGCTGCCGATCTTGAAGAGAAAATTCGTCAGCGGTTCGAAACCGACGACATCAAAGTCCGGATTATCGGGTTTGCCAAATCTACTGGGGATATCGCCGATGGTGCCCGGGACGTCATCGGCTTCTTCGGGATCGCCTTTGCCATTACCGCCGTCTTGCTGTTTCTGTATTCAGGCTCCATTAAGCTGACGGTGTTGCCGCTGGTGGTCTCCCTGGTCGCCGTGATCTGGCAGCTGGGGCTGTTGCCGCTGCTTGGCTTCGGCCTCGACCCCATGAGTATCCTGGTGCCTTTCCTGGTGTTTGCGATCGGGGTCAGCCATGGCGTGCAGATGATCTCCGGTTGGATGGGCGAGGTGCTCTACGGCGGTCAACGGGACGAGCATGGTCTCGATATCGTGCCGGCGCCTGAGCATCCCGCCGGCGTCAGCTCCCTGGAGGCCGCGCGACGCACGTTCGAACGGCTGATTATCCCCGGCAGTTTGGCCCTGGCCAGTGACGTGCTCGGCTTCGTGACCGTGCTGCTGATCGATATCGGGATTATCCAGGAGATGGCGATCACCGCCTCTCTGGGTGTGGGTGCGATCATCTTCACCAATCTGCTGTTGTTGCCAGTGCTGCTGTCCTTCGTGAAGCTGAATAACCTGGAAGGTTACCGGGCACGTCGGCAGGCGGCCGAGGCCAAGCGAGACGGTTTGTGGCGCGCCATGTCGAGGTTAACGCGCACGGGGCCTTCGCTGACGATTCTCGGCGTCGGTGCCATTCTCGCGGTGGTCGGCTTTATCAAGAGTCAGGAGCTGAAGATTGGGGACTTGCACGCCGGGGTTCCCGAGTTGCGTGAAGATGCCCGGTATAACGTCGATAGCCGGGAGATCGCACAAAGCTTTTCCATTGGTGTGGATCGCCTTTCCGTCATCGTTGAGTCGGTAGAAAACGCCTGTGTCCATCATGATGTCATGAAGGAGATGGAGCGATTTGGCTGGTACCTACGCAACCTGCCGGGGGTACAGTCGGTCAATTCGCTGGTCGATCGAATGAAAGTTGTTCTGACGGCCAACAATGAGGGCAATCCGCAGTGGGCGGAAATGCCACGTGATCAGTACAACTATTCTTCGACGCTCTACCACATGGGGCGTGCCTCCGACTTGATGAATGCGGATTGCACCGCGATGCCGGTGGACATTTTTACCGTGGATCACAAAGCCGAGACGATCGATCGCATCATCGCGGGTATCAAGCAATTCGAATCGCGGTTGCCGGAGGAGCGATTCAACCCACGCCTCGCTGCAGGGAATGTGGGGGTCATCGGGGCAACCAACCAGACGGTATCGGCGGCGCAGTTGCCGATCATGCTGTGGGTCTACGGAGCGATCATCGGCATGTGTCTGCTGACGTTCCGCTCGATCGGCGGCACCCTGTGTGTGGTCATTCCGCTGGCCTTGGTATCTTTGCTGTGCTACGCGTTGATGGCGATCATGGAGATCGGACTCAAGGTCAACACGCTGCCGGTAGTGGCACTCGGGGTAGGTATCGGGGTCGACTATGGCATCTATATCTATAGTCGAATGGCAGCCTTTATGAAGGGGGGCGATCCGTTGGACGAAGCCTTCTACAAGGCGATGCGCACTACGGGCAAGCCCGTGATGTTCACGGGGATGACGCTGGGCGTCGGCGTGGCGACCTGGATCTTCGCGTCGCTACAGTTCCAGGCTGATATGGGGATTTTGTTGACCTTCATGTTTGTCCTCAACATGCTCGGCGCGATATTGATGTTGCCGGCATTGGGACGCTGGCTGTTGTCCAAAAAGATGCGCGAGGTGGGCTGAGAACCCCCTCGGGAAAAAAAACCGGCGCACCGCGCCGGTTTTTTTTGCTCTGGAGATGCGTTAGCGTGGCCTTTTGGCGCGGTACTTGCCGTAGCGAATAGGCGGGTCGCCACCTGTCGCTGCGACGTCGTCCCGCCACAGCAATCTCTGGGGAGGAGGTCATGCATTACCCCGCGTTGATCGCCGGCACTGCCCCGGTTGCTCGCACCTTGGAAGTGCGCGCACCCTTCGACAATCAGCTGATCGGCACCGTGGATTTGGTCGATGGTGCTGGGGTGGAAGTAGCGCTTGCCGCCGCCCGGAAGGTCTTTGTGGAGCGCTCCGAATGGCTCTCGGCGACGCAGCGTATCGAGATTTTGGAGCGCGTCATCGCGGCCTTGCGAGACCATGCGGAGCGCTTGACGCTGCTGGCCGCCCGTGAAGGCGGCAAACCGTTACGCGACTCCCGGGTAGAGATGGCGAGAGCCATAGACGGTTTGCAGCTATGTATCCAGTGCATTCGTACCGGGCATGGCGACGAGGTGCCCATGGGGATCAACCCCGCCTCCGAGCACCGTCTAGCCTTCGTTCACCACGAACCCATTGGCCCCGTGGTTGCCTTCAGTGCGTTTAACCACCCGATTAATCTGATCGTGCACCAGATTGGACCGGCCATTGCCGCCGGTTGTCCGGTCATCGTCAAACCCGCAAATGACACGCCGTTGTCCTGCTATGAGTTGGTTCGGCTGTTCCACGCATCCGGGTTGCCAACGGCTTGGTGTCAGGCTCTCAATACCCTGGATCATGCGGTTGCCGGCACTTTGGCGGGCGATTCGCGCGTTGCCTTCTTTAGCTTTATCGGGTCGGCCCGGGTCGGCTGGAGTCTGCGGGGCAGCTTGGCGCCGGGCACCCGGTGCGCACTGGAGCATGGCGGGGTGGCTCCGGTGGTGGTTGCGGCCGATGCCGACTTGGATGCCGCGATACCCCTCTTGGCCAAGGGCGGTTTCTATCACGCGGGCCAGGTCTGTATCTCGGTGCAGCGCGTATACGCTCAGCGCGCTATCGCTCGGTCGCTCGCCGAACGTCTGGCGGAAGCCGGGGACGCCATGGTCGTGGGCGATCCCACAGAAGAGGCCACCGAAATCGGTCCCCTGATCCGAGCGCCGGAGGTGACACGCGTACACCAATGGGTGAGCGAGGCGATTGCAGCTGGAGCCGAGATACTGTCCGGGGGCGAGCCGGTCGCCGGTAACGGCTACCGCCCCACGGTGTTGCTCGATCCGCCCGATGATGCGCGCGTCAGCTGTGACGAGGTGTTTGGCCCCGTCATTTGTGTCTATGCCTATGATACGTTGGATGAGGCTATCGCACGGGCCAATGCGTTGGACTTTGCGTTCCAGGCCGCGGTGTTTACCCGGGATCTGGACACTGCGATGGCAGCCTACCGCGGCCTGGCCGCCTCGGCCGTGATGATTAACGATCACACCGCTTTTCGGGTGGACTGGATGCCCTTTGCGGGACTGCAGCGTTCTGGGCTGGGTGTTGGCGGAATTCCCCACACCTTTGACGATTTGCGGGTGCGCAAGTTGCTGGTTATCCATTCGGGCGCGCTGTGAACTTTGTCGCGCTCCGAATGTTGGCACGGTAATCGCACGTCGATGGCATAGCCCTTTCGCGGGGCTCGGGCCCCGCAGGAGCCGTGCCATGAAAACCCGAGCGGCATTATTGCTAGAGATGGGATTGCCGCGTCCCTATGCTGAATCCAAGCCGCTGGTCATCGAAGAGGTGGAGCTCGCGCCGCCCGGACCGGGAGAAGCCTTGGTTCGTGTCGCCGCGGCGGGACTCTGCCATTCCGATTTATCCGTCATCGAGGGGAACCGTCCACGACCGACACCCATGGCGCTCGGTCACGAGGCGGCTGGTGTGATAGAGGCGGTGGGGAGCGAGGTTAGCCGCTTCGCCCCGGGCGACCATGTGGTGATGGTGTTTGTCCCTAGCTGCGGGGTCTGCCGCTATTGCGCTCGGGGGCGCCCGGCGCTGTGTGAGCCCGGCGCCGCGGCGAATGGCGCCGGGACTCTGCTGGGGGGAGGGCGCCGGCTGCGCCACGCTGGGGCGCCTGTGCACCACCATCTTGGTGTTTCCGCGTTTGCCGAATATGTCGTGGTTTCCGAGCACTCGTTGGTGAAAATTCCCCAGGAAGTGGATCTGCGTAAGGCCGCGCTGTTTGGGTGCGCGGTCTTGACCGGGGTCGGGGCGGTGGTGAACACCGCGCGCGTCAGTCCCGGCAGCTCCGTTGCGGTCATTGGTCTGGGTGGCGTCGGCCTGTGCGCGCTGCTGGGTGCTCGGTTGGCCGGCGCGCGCGAAATCATTGCCGTGGATTTGGCCGAGGACAAGCTGGACTTCGCCTTGGCGTTGGGGGCCACAGCGAAGGTTCACGCCGGTAGTGCGACTGCCGTAGAGCACATCCGGGATCTGAGCGGCGGCGGGGTGGACTATGCGTTTGAAATGGCCGGATCGGTACCGGCGCTGGAGTTGGCCTATGGTGTCACGGCGCGCGGCGGCACTACGGTGACCTCCGGACTGCCAGCGCCACAACGCATGCTATCGATCCCGGCCGTCTCCTTGGTAGCGGAGGAGCGAACCCTGCGCGGCAGTTACATCGGCGCCAGTGTACCCAGCATTGATCTGCCCAATTATTTGGCGCTGTATCAGCAAGGTCGACTGCCGGTTGATCGATTGCTGACGCATAGTTTCGGATTGGATGAAGTAAATCAGGGATTTGACCGGCTTGCGGCGGGAAAAGCGATCCGCCAAGTGATCCATTTTGGCTAGGAGCTTGAAAGATGGGTGACAAAATCATGACGGCACAGGCGGCGATCGAGCGACTCCGGCCGCGCGATACCCTGTGTATCTCCGGATTCGTGGGTACAGGGACACCGGAGGCGCTGATCAAGGCACTGGAGCGTCGGTATCTGCGTACTAGCGCGCCTTTCGATCTGACGCTGGTCTTTGCCGCTGCGCCCGGTGACGGAAAGGATCGGGGGGTCAATCGCCTGGCGCATTCCGGGCTGCTGAAGCGGGTGATCGGTGGCCACTGGGCGCTGGTACCCAAACTTGGGCAGTTGGCGTTGGGTAACGAACTCGAAGCCTATAACCTACCGTTGGGTGTAATGAGCACCCTCTACCGGGACATTGCCTCTGGCCGGGGTGGGGTGCTTACCCAGATCGGTCTAGGGACCTTCGTGGACCCACGGCAGGGTGGCGGTCGCCTGAACCGCTCGACCTGGGAAGAGTTGGTCAAATTGGTGGTGTTGGACGGTGAAGAATGGTTGCTCTACCGGCCCTTTCGTTTGGACGTCGCGTTTATCCGCGGTACTACGGCCGATCCGAGCGGCAACATCAGCATGGAAAACGAGGCGCTGACTCTGGACAATCTCGCGATCGCCACGGCCGTACGCAATTGCGGTGGTACCGTTATTGCTCAGGTAGAGCGTGTGGTGGAGCAGCCGCTCAGCCCGCGTGCGGTGGAGGTGCCCGGTATCTTGGTCGATTGTGTCGTCGAGGCGACGGCAGAAGATCACCGGCAAACCTGGGCCACCCAGTTCGATCCCGCTTTCGCCGGCCAATGTCGGCGGAATGTCGCCAAGGCCTCGGCAATGCCATTGGATGAGCGCAAGTTGATCGCTCGCCGAGCCGCCTTCGAGCTACCCCTCGGCGGGGTCATCAACCTGGGTATTGGTATGCCCGAGGGCGTCGCGCGTGTCGCCGGCGAAGAAGGGCTCTTGGAGGCTGTCACGCTGACTGCCGAGCCCGGCATCATTGGTGGTATGCCCCAAAGTGGTTTGGACTTTGGTGCGGCGGTCAACAGCCAAGCCTTGCTACAGCAGAACCAGCAGTTTGATTTTTATGACGGTGGTGGTTTGGATTTGGCGGTGCTGGGCATGGCGCAGCTCGATGCCCGTGGCAACGTCAACGTCAGCCGGTTTAGCGGCCGCCTGGCTGGAGCTGGGGGGTTTATCAACATCTCCCAGACCACCAAGCGGTTGGTGTTTGTCGGCAGCTTTACCGCTGGCGGATTGGAGGTGGCGGTCGAAGGCCGTGAGTTGCGTATTCGCCGCGAGGGTTCGACCAGTAAGTTCGTCACCGAAGTAGAGCAGATCACCTTCAACGGTGAGCGTGCAGCGCGGCGCGGTCAACGCGTGCTCTATGTTACCGAGCGGGCAGTGTTCGCCTTGAAGCCCGACGGCTTGGAACTGATTGAAGTGGCGCCTGGGATCGACATCGAGCAGCAGATTTTGGCGCTGATCCCCTTCCCCATACGGGTGCGCAAACCCCGGCTGATGAATACACGGCTGTTCGCGACCAAGCCGATGGGGCTCGCGCGATTGCTCGCGGCACGGGGTGCCGAGGGCGCGGCGATAGAAGAGTTGGCGCCGCGTCGCAGGGCGCGCGCGCGCACGCCCCCCTTGCCGGCGCTGGACCGGGCGGCCGTCGAGCGTTGAGCACAGCCTGCCGCGACGAACTATTTCTGAATCGACCGGATATAGTCGACTAGGTTGCGCACGCGGGCCTTGGCGACGTTCTCGCGATCGCTGCTGGCTTCGGCCAGCACCTTACCCCACACCGGCATATCGGCGGGTCCGTGCGTGCGATAGACCTGGTCGTAATCCGCGTTGCCCTGAATAATGTTCATCACCCGCTGATAGGGAAATTTCCCTTCTGCTTCCTGCTGTTGCAGATAGGTCAGATTTGGTGGGCGATGCTTCAACGACCCCGATACCGGCCCATCACCCTGGCCTTCCGTGCCGTGGCAGGCAGCGCAATAGGTGAGATAGTCCGCGCGGCCCTGCGTGACGGCCGTTCCTTCGGCTTCCGCCCAACCCGGCGTTGCTGTCCCCAGCGTCAGCAGCGCGGCCCACGCCGCCTGCCGCGCGATGCGCCGCCGGTGGCCGGGAATCGTTCGTCTGTTGTGATGGCTCATGATCTGTCCCCGCCTCCGTGTCATTGCTGTCGACAGTCTCTGCGTTGCGCATCGGCTGTTAAACCACGCTACCGGGGACGATCGGGCGGGCGTTTGATCTGGATCAAACCGATCTGCATCAGCTTCTGAGTCAGCGTGGCGATGCGGCGGAAACCCATCAGCCGAAAAGCGTTCGCTCACCGGGGTTTTTTTGGCATACATTCAACGCTGGATTTCAGGCACTCCGAGCACTTCTTCCCATAATTGATAACAGAGAGGAGGCTACATGACCGCTCGTATGCTGGACGGCTTCAAGGTCGTCGATTTCACCCATGTGGTCGCTGGACCGCACTGCACCAAGTTGTTGGCCGAGCATGGCGCCGAAGTCATCAAGATCGAGCCCTTGGGCGGCGAATTGGCGCGGCTGCTCCCGACTCACCGAGAAGGGCGCAGTGGTTATTTCATCCAGCACAATGTCGGCAAGAAAACCATGGCGATGAATCTCTCCACACCGGAGGCGCAGGAGATCTGCCGGGATTTGATTCGCGACGCCGACGTCGTGGTGGAGAACTTTACTCCCGGTGTCATGCGCCAGCACAACCTCGATTGGGAGCGTCTGCGAGCAATCAATCCCAACCTGATCATGTGCTCGATTTCCTGTTTTGGACAAACCGGTCCGCTGGCGCAGCTCCCTGGCTATGATTGGATCGGTCAATGCTATGCAGGGATCATCGATTTGCTCGGAGAGCCGGGCAGCACCCCAGTCTTCGGAGATTTTGCGTTCGGCGATATTTCTGCCGGCGCGCATGCGTATGGAGCGATTGTCACGGCCTTGATGCACCGGCTGCGAGGCGGTGGTGGACAACATATCGATATCTCGCTGCTGGAAGTGTTGTTCAGCTTCCACGAACTCAGCGCCCAACTCTACGACACTACTGGTGGGCAATTGGTCGCGACCCGTTCCGGCGCACGTCACTGGCTGCTGTCGCCGGTGGGTATCTATCGCTGTGGCGATCGATTTATTTTTGTACTCGGAATCAGCCATCAGTGGCGGGCGCTGGTCACGGCCATGGGTCGGTCGGAGCTACTCGAAGACGCCCGATTCTCCGACGTGAAAGCCATGGGGCAGTACCGTGAAGAGTTAGATGACATTATTCAGGCGTGGCTGGATGAAATCGGGGATATCGATAGCGCCTTGGAGCGATTGCGCAAATACAAGGTGCCCTGCGCGCCTGTGCTGAATATTTCAGAGGTGGTTGAGCTACCTCACGCGAAGGAGCGCGGGCTGGTGCGTACGGTCCAGGACGAGTTGTTTGGCGAAGTTCGGATTCCACGTACACCGTTGCGTTTTTCGGCCTTTCCGGAGACACCGGATCTGCGCGCCGGGACTCTCGGGCAGCACAACCGTCAGATTCTGCGCGAGAGACTCGGCTTCGATGACCAACGCATCTCTGAGTTGGAGGCGCGCGGCGTTATCGCTTCGAAAAATATCTGAATCCGGGTTCTGCGGCGCTGGCCTCTTCACGGTTCCCGGGTGCTTGCCAGGATCACGAAGGTGCCAGCGCTGGCTAGGACGGCTAGCCAAAATATCGGGAGATACCCGCTGGCCGCCACCAGATACCCCAGGGTCAGACCGGCCGCAGACATGCCCACATTAAAGGCACCGTTGTAGGCTGCCATCACTTTGCCACGCTCTGCTGCGGATGCGCGTTCGATCGCGATGGCGTTGAGTGCCGGGTATAGAATTCCCTGAGCGAGGCCTAGCAGCGCGCCGGCGACGGCCAGGCCGACGGTATCGAGCGCGATTACCGAGATGGGGGCAAGGAGGTAGAGCAGCGCCATGATGCGCACCACCAGCAGCCGACCTAGGCGATCCGCCAGACTGCCGGCAAGCACCCGTACGACTACTGCGGCCGTAGCGTAGGCGACGAGATAGTCCGATACGCGCGTGATGCCGTGCAACAGTGCCCAGGGCTGATAAAAGGTAAGTAGCGTCCCGAAGATCCACCCGGTCATCGCCGCGGCGATCATGACCGGTGTCATACCGGGACGACGCAACACCTGCCGCAAGGTCGTGTCCGGTCCGGTGCGGTGTGGCCGCGACGGCTCCGCAATGAAACGCGAACCCCAGGCAGCGAGCAGGGCACTGACGGCGGTGAGCGTGAACACGGTGGGCCAGCTCGTTTGGAGCGATGCCCATTCCGCCAAAGCGGGCCCGGCGGCATTGGTAAAGATCATCACGGCGCCAAAGATACCGAGAGCCTGTCCGAGGCGGGCGGGCGGTGAGAGGTCGGCCACCAGGGTTGCCGCACTCACATAAAACAGCGTAAAGCCCAGCCCTTGAACCACCCGCAACGACCAGATCAGCGGGCCGATGTCCTGTACCCAGACAAAACCCGCGGAGGCACCGGACAGCAGCAGGCCCCCGATACCGGCATACAGCCGCCGCCCGTGGCGATCGACCCGCGATCCCGCAAAGGGGACTGCCGCGACCGCCGCCAGCCAGAAGATCGTGCTCACCCCGCCGATGGCAATGGGATCGGCGCCGAGCTCGACCGCCAAGTACTTGGGCAACAGAAAATAGGTGGAAAACGCCAGGCCGAAGAGGGTGGTCATGGCCAGTAGCAGCGCGAACTCGCGGTGAACGAGGCGTGTCTCGGCGGGAAGGTTCGGAAGCGGGTTGGCCGCCGTCATCGTGGCTCCTGAGCGTAGCGGGTAGCGGGCCATGGCGGTGGCGCTGGTCCGGGTCGTGCGCCGCGAATCCACTTCGGGTCGGTAGCGCCCCGCGCGGATCCGGCAGCGGAGTGTGCCCCCAACGGTCAAGAAAGTCATGGGGAGATGCACGGACCGCCGTGCGGAAGGCAATCGATGGTTCGAAAACGGGGTAGGGGTTGACAGCACAGAATATTTATTAAACGATAATCACTATTATTATCGTTATCAGAGGGGCGGCATGAAGCGCGTGTTGTCGCGAGAGTGGACGACGGACAGGACCTGGATT
This sequence comes from Porticoccaceae bacterium, assembly GCA_041594335.1. GTDB lineage: Bacteria > Pseudomonadota > Gammaproteobacteria > Pseudomonadales > Porticoccaceae > JAGPUQ01. The sequence goes on along the minus strand of JBFHML010000048.1, from coordinate 6,246 downwards.
CTCCCATCAGGACTGGCGCGTGCCGCCGAGCCGCCGGCGATGGCGCTGCCGACCCCAGAGAGCGTCGATGACACCGATCGCGCCAAGGCGACCGAGTCCGCGCGGCCTGCGCGACTGACACCGCAGCACATCGCGGTAATCGACCGACCGGCACGTGAGCGGCGCGACGTCGACTCGCTCAATCACGCACTGCGCTATGCGTTTGGAATGACACCTGAGTTGCGGGGTGGTTCGAGGTCGTTTCCCGCAATGGCGCCGTGGCGTCTCCGTATGCGAGATGCTCGCCGACGGCGTGCTTTCCCTACCCAATGACTGATCAAGATAGGAGGCTGTGATGAGTATCGTCGTGGACAAAAAATGCAGCTGTCATGCGGAGGTGCCATCGCTGGATGTGCTGGTGGCCACGCTGTTGTATTTGATGACGCGGTTCTCCCAAACCGGTGATGACGATTTACGGGAGGCTGTAGTTCAGCATCTGGCGTTATTGCGCGACCATCCTTCGGCCTGGGACTCGAGGCCCATTCGCAATACGACGGAGCAACTGGCGAGAGAATGGTTGGATCTTGCGCGGCCGCCGACCGCCGTGGCCACCAGTGGCCGCGGTGTGCGCACTATTTTCCACTAGCCATCCCGACAACAGGACTATCTGTACCTTCATTAGCGGAGAGATGAAATGCATCTGATCAATCAAACAGCTCCTGACTTCACCGCGGCTGCAGTCCTGCCGGATGGTACCCTGGAGGAACGTTTTGTCCTGAGTGAGGCGATTCAGGACCGCTATGCGGTGTTGTTCTTCTATCCGCTGGATTTCACTTTTGTCTGTCCGACCGAGTTGATTGCCTTTCATCATCGGATGCCGGAATTCGCGCGTCGCGACGCCGTCGTGATTGGTGTTTCCATCGATTCCCAGTACAGCCACTTGGCCTGGCGCAACACGCCGGTCGAGTCCGGTGGCGTCGGTGCGCTCGACTATCCCCTAGTCGCGGACCCGTCCCATCGCATCGTAACCGCCTACAACGTCCAGGCGGCTACCGGAGATGTCGCGCTCCGAGCCAGCTTCCTGATCGATCGTGCTGGAGTGATCCGTCACCAATCGATTAATGATTTGCCATTGGGAAGGAATGTCGACGAATACCTGCGCTTGATCGATGCCCTGCAATTTCATGAACAGCACGGCGAGGTCTGCCCCGCCGGCTGGCAATCCGGTGATCCGGGAATGCGTGCCGAAGGCGAAGGCGTAGCCCGTTATCTGCGCGAACACGCAGCGCGGCTTTGAATAAAAGCGCACCTTGTCGACTGATTGATAGACGGCATGATGTGGGTGAATTTTGTGCGATTGACAGACGAAATTGTCGGCCTGGATTGCCGGCGTCCGTGTCGTTCTGGTGGGGACCGACGCCGGGGCGGAAGCGCGGCTGGAATCGTTGACCGTCCTAGCTTCCCAGACCAGACAACTCATTCCATTGCCGAACTTTCGCAAACCACACAGGTGATCGATGGAGCGCGATTGGCGCAGTAGCCGCACGGCGGCGCACGCGCTCGGCGGCCTTGGGCAACTTGGTTCCCGGGCTCGGGTCCAGCTCCCAACGTTGGCCTATAATGCTGCCGTGTTCGATCTCGGATGGGGCTATCGGCTCGGCGCCAGGCGAACATGGTTTGCGGGCTTTTCACCGGGCTTGGAGCAACTGGCTGTCACGTAGCTACTGCGCAGTGCTCAGCCGGCGGGGTCGCTACCCGTGGCGACCGGCGTCAGCCAGCCGGCATCGGTCAGTGACGCTGCGCTCGAAGCGATCGAGACCGCTGTGTTCGTCGCATTCGGCTGTCGCCGCCATTGCGCCAAGGCTGAGACGCAGCGCGCGGTGTATTGCGACGAGCCCGACAAAACGGCAGTTTTTGATGGCCGATTCGCCGGCATGCTCGAGCAAGAACAACGTCCTTAGGGTGTAGCGGTAAGCCCGACGCGGTATGCGGGCGACTTTTTATCCCGGGGCGTCAGCTTCAGTGGGCAAAAGGGAGACACGCAAAACGCCGACGGCAACGGGGATGCGCTGACCGCCTGCCCCCCAAGAAGCCAAGGTTCGTCGCCTGGGGCGGGCTCGATTATCATCTCTTGTTGCAATCGCCACCTATCGCCGCCGACGAAGCTGCCCATGACGGCGTTGCCCGCGCCGTGTCGATCGCTGGCCACACCACAGTGGATTTCTCGGCCAGCGTAAAGCTTGGCCCAGATCGTATCGGCTTTGCCGTGGAGAATCGTCTCGACGAAGATGATGCCGCTGTTTATGCCCAGCAGGCCGGCGCTATGTACGGCGATTTCATGTGTATTCCCGCCCTCGGACGGCGGGTCGGTATCCGCTATCAGGTAAGCTGTTGATGATCGTTCCATGCCGCTCACATCCCATTCCGTCGCGGTATCGTTGCCGTAGGCTCCCTAGCTGGCTGATTGCGCTGACGCTGCTGGGCGCACCGGTCTCGATGCCGCTTGGTAGCGCACAGACGATCGCTGCCGTGGCGCCCGAGCAGGGGGGGCCGGAAAGTGCCCCTCACACCGAAGCGTCGCGGGCGACGACCGCAGGCCCGGCCATCCAAGGGCGACTTCCTGCGGAACTCTCCGCTTGGACCATGTATCGAGACGCGGACTGGGTCGTAAAAACCGTGATGCTGCTGTTGTTGGCGGCGTCTCTGATGTGCTGGACGATCGCCTTTGCCAAGGCGCTGGAGCTGCGGCGAACGCGTAAAAAAATACAACGCCAGAATATCGATCTACAGCGTGCCGAGTCCCTGGCGATTACCGACCGTACGCACCTGCGCGATACGCCCGCTGGGATGTTATTGGCCGCCGTAGATGACGAGCTGCGGCGTAGCGGTGACGGCGGGCCAGACGGGAAGGCCGGTATCAAGGAGCGTGCAGCGCTGCAGCTCCGCCGACTCGAGATGGCCTTTTCCCGTCGGCTTGCCCTGGGTACTGGTCTGTTGGCGTCGGTGGGAGCCACCGCGCCTTTCGTGGGATTGTTCGGTACCGTTTGGGGGATCATGAACGCCTTTATTGGCATTTCCCGCACCCAGACGACCAGCCTGGCCGTGGTCGCGCCAGGTATCGCCGAGGCGCTGTTGGCGACCGCTTTGGGCTTGGCGGCAGCCATCCCCGCGGTTCTGCTATACAACTACTTCAGCCGCAAGATCGCTCACCTGCGCGCACTGCTGGGCGATCAATCCGCACAGATCATGCAGCTGTTGTCGCGGGATCTGGACCGTGCGCACGATCATCGGCGTGGTCGCTCGGCATGATGCACCCCGATCGGGAAGAAGAGAGCCTCGACCTGCAAGAGCTACACGAAATCAATGTCACGCCCTTTATCGACGTGATGTTGGTGTTGTTGATCGTTTTTATGATCGCCGCGCCCTTGGCTACCGTGGACCTGCCGGTAGCGCTGCCGGAGGCTGCGGTCCCTGCCCATCAACCGCCGCCGGAGCCTATCTATCTGACCCTGCAGCGCGATCTCAGCCTGGCATTGGGAGAGCGGCGTTTACGTAGCGAGGCGCTTGCCGATGCGTTGGCGGCAGCCAGCGGTGGCGATCCTACCGCGCAGATCTTTGTAGGGGCGGATCACCGTGTATCCTATGGAGCGCTGATGGCGCTGTTGGACACCTTGCGCGCCGCGGGGTATTCCCAGCTCGCGTTGGTCGCCGCAGAGCGCACGACATCGGCGAATGCCGAAAGCCCCGCTGCGCAGTGATCTCCTGTGTATAGAGGCCAATGAATTCTCCCCGTCTCGTTTGGTTCGGTGCATTTTTGCTCGCGTCGCTCCTGCACGTCGGGGCCGTTGCACTATTGCTGCAGCGATCGACTAGGCCACCGACGGCGCCAAAGCCGGTTGCCATTACCCTCGCGCCGATACCTGCTTCCGAATCCGTGCGGGAGCAGCCAATCGCGACATTCCCGGCCGCCGTGGGGACGATGGCCGCCGAGCCAGCCCCCCGGGTGCCGGAGCCCGAACCCGAGCCGCGCCCCGCCAAAAAGCCGATGGACGATCCGCGGCCGGTCGTCGAGCGGGCTGAGCGATCGCGTCGAGGCGCGACCGAGGCTTTGCCCCCATCTCCGCCAGCGCCCGCAACCTCCGGGGCTCCAGAAGCGAGACCTTCCGCGAAGGTTGCCAAGACGACCAGTTCTGTTGCGCCCGACACGGAAATATCCGCAGCAGAGCCGGCCCCTCGGGTTGGCGAAACCGAAGTCATCTCCCAGTCCACCGCAGTCGACTGGCAGCGCCAGCATCTGGCAGCGACCTGGCAGCGTGCGTTGCTGGCGCATCTGGCGCGGCACAAGCGTTATCCGCCAAGGGCGCGTGCGCGGGGAGATACCGGAATCGTGGAGGTTCGGTTTCGGATCGATCGGCGGGGCGTGGTGCAGGTGACTGCGCTGCATCGTACGTCGGGCAACCCGATTTTGGATCGGGCCGCCTTGGACATGCTCGAGCGAGCAACGCCAGTTCCGCCGCCGCCGGCCGCCATTCCCGATCCTCAGTTGACCTTGGTAGTGCCGGTGCGGTTTGCGTTGCGTTGAATGGGGCACAGTCCAGACCGCTGGGCGATCCGGTCGGCGCGGGGGCGGGCGCCAGGTTCTCGCCACTCACGCGCTCGTTTCGGTGCGTTGATCCATCCATGCAGCACCCATTGGCGGTAGGGTGGGATTTCGCGTGATCAGCCTGCCGTCGGATCCCGTGCAATGAACTAAAAAACGGCAAAAAAAACAATAAGCTGTGAGATGGCTGAAGAAATTCCGTAGCGCTTCCCGCCTTTCTGAAATGGTGGCACACCACTTGCTAGACCTATCTGTGGGTGATGCGCGACCAACATCGCCCGCTAGCATCCACGAATGGTCAGAGCAACGACGCTCATCGCGCGACATGTCGTGCGCTGGGCGTTTTTTGTTTTGTGTGGCGGTTGGGGCCACCGATCCAGTGCGGGAGGGGAGTGCGTGGTATGAAAGCCCTGGTGGATCAAGGACCGGCCGAGCCCGTCCGTGCTGCGCAAGCCGACCGGGTGAATCCCCCCTTCGTGATCGTTGGTATGGGCCCTGTCGGGATGCAGTGCGCCCGTCTACTGCGCGTCAAGGCTCCCGCAACCCGGGTGGTACTCTACGGCGACGAGCCTTGGCTGCCTTACGATCGAATCCAGTTGAGTGCGTTGCTGGCCGGACAACGCCGTATGGAGCACGTGCTCGCCCCGCCGTTCGATGCCGAGGATACCGGGCTCGAGCCGAGACTGCATTGCGCGGTGACGGGGATCGACCGGCAGGCCCGTGTGGTGCGCGACGCCGAAGGCGGCGTACAACCCTATAGCAAATTGCTGCTGGCCTTGGGTTCCGAGGCTCAAGTGCCACAGATTCCCGGCATCGACCTGCCCGGTGTCTATGTGCTGCGCGATCTCGGCGATGTCCAACGCCTGATGGCGCGACGGGCCCGGAGCCGGCACACCCTGGTACTTGGGGGCGGTCTCCTGGGCTTGGAGGCAGCTCGCGCGATGCAGCGGTTTCATACCCGGGTGACATTGGTTCACCGCGGTCCTTGGTTGGTCAATCGACAACTCGACGCTGGTGCGGCTGCACTACTGCAACGGCACCTGGAACGGTCCGACCTGCAAATTTTGATCAGCACCGGCGTCCGCGCACTTATCGGCACCGACTGTCTCGCCGGCGCTGTGCTCGGTGACGGGAGGACATTGTCCTGTGACACCTTGGTCGTCGCCACTGGGATTCAGCCACGAGTAGCCCTGGCCCGTGCAGCCGGGTTGCGTATCGGGCGTGGGATTCGGGTCGACGACGCGATGCAGACCTCCGACCCCGATATTTATGCTGTTGGTGAATGCGCCGAACATCGCGGCATCGTGCACGGCACGGTCGCGCCTGGGCTCGAGCAGGCCGGTGTGGCCGTTCATCACCTCTGTGGTGGTCGCGCGGCCTACCTCGGCAGCGTTGAGGCCTCCGTGCTCAAGGTGATCGATTGCCCGGTGTTCAGTACCGGACGAGTAGGCGAGCGCGAAGATTCGCTGGCCGATCGGGCGACACGATATCAGCATGGACTCTGTTATCGGCGTTTGATCACGCGCGCCGGACGCGCCGTGGGTGCCGTCGCGGTAGGTGCCTGGGATGAACAATTACGCGTGCGAGAACTGGTCGCACGCGGTGGCATGGTGTGGCCGTGGCAGCGTTGGCGGTTTGCGCGCAGTGGTCAGTTATGGCCGACGGCC
>JBFHML010000047.1:0-17987 GCA_041594335.1 Porticoccaceae bacterium | reverse complement strand
TATGTGCGAGGCTACCTGCGTCGTTGCGGTGCTTTGCTGAGCCTAGATGGGGAGCGTTTGCTGGCTGATTTCGAGAGCCAGTATGGCGAATACACGAATGCTGGCGTGCCCGAAGCACCGCGCAAGCACGCCGAGCGTTCCAGAAAGTTGCTCTTGGGGAGTGTAGTCGTTGGGTTGGGTGTGGTAATTCTGATGATCATTCTCCTGTCGGCGGGGTAACACCGATGCAGGCGAGTAGCGCGATACAACGCCGCCGTTCGCGGCAAATCATGGTGGGTACGGTCCCGGTCGGAGGGGATGCGCCGATTTCGGTGCAAAGCATGACCAATACCGAGACGACCGATGTGCCGGCGACAGTGGCCCAAATCGAGGCGATCCAGCACGCGGGTGCCGATATCGTTCGCGTCTCGGTACCCTCGCTCGATGCGGCGGAAGCCTTTGGGCGCATTCGGGCCCAGGTGTCGGTGCCGCTGGTTGCCGATATCCACTTCGACTATCGCATTGCCCTGCGGGTGTTGGATCTCGGGGTCGACTGTCTGCGCATCAATCCTGGCAATATCGGTCGCGAGGAGCGTGTTCGAGCGGTCGTCGAGAAGGCCCGGGATCTCGGCGTGCCGATTCGCATCGGCGTGAACGCGGGCTCGTTGGAAAAAGATCTGCAGCTTAAGTACGGTGAGCCCACGCCGGATGCGTTGGTGGAATCGGCGCTGCGACACATCGATATCCTCGACCACCTCGATTTTCAGGAATTCAAAGTCAGCCTCAAGGCGTCAGACGTGTTCATGGCCATGGCTGCCTACCGCAAAATCGCCGACCAAATTGACAGTCCGCTCCATCTGGGAATCACCGAGGCGGGCGGGACGCGCTCGGGAACTGTGAAGTCGGCGGTAGGGTTGGGTGCGCTGCTACTCGACGGCATCGGGGACACGCTGCGGATATCGCTGGCGGCGGATCCCGTCGAGGAGGTTCGCGTGGGCTGGGATCTGCTCAAAAGCCTGCGGCTGCGGTCTCGAGGCGTCAACCTGATTGCCTGCCCGAGTTGTTCTCGACAAAACTTTGATGTGATTGCAACCGTCAATGCATTGGAGGAGCGTCTGAGTGACGTCACGGAGCCGCTCGATGTGGCGGTGATTGGCTGCATCGTCAATGGTCCCGGCGAGGCTCGGGTCGCAGATCTGGGCCTTACCGGAGGCGCGCCGCGCCATCTCCTCTATCGGGACGGCAAGGTATTGGGAAAACTCGACCAGGCAGGCCTCGTCGATCAGCTTGAGCAGCACATTCGCGCTACAATCCGCGCGCGCAGAGAAGCGGACGCTTCCATTATCGCGCGCGGTTGAATCCGGGGTTTTACCATTGCTTTCGATCCGGTCCCTGCGGGGAATGAATGACATATTGCCCGAGGAGACCCCGGCGTGGCGTCTTCTCGAGACGACACTTGCCGAGCTGCTGACAGCCTACGGCTATCGGGAAGTCCGTTTGCCGCTGCTGGAGAGCACGGAGTTGTTCCGGCGATCTATCGGCGAGGTCACGGACATCGTTGAAAAGGAGATGTACACCTTCTCGGATCGCAATGGCGATAGTGTCACTTTGCGTCCCGAAGGTACTGCCGGTTGCGTCCGCGCCGCCGCGCAGCACGGCTTGTTGCGCGATTCGGTACAGCGGTTGTGGTATCGCGGGCCCATGTTTCGCCATGAGCGGCCGCAGAAGGGGCGGTTGCGCCAGTTTCATCAGCTCGGGGCTGAGGTGTTTGGCCTTCCCGGGCCAGATATCGATGCTGAGATGCTCGCCATGACCGATCGTTTGTGGCGCCAGTTGGGAGTGCGCGACGCATTGGTGTTGGAGCTGAACTCGTTGGGCAGCGCCGAGTCGCGTGGGGCGTACCGGGAGGCCTTAGTGGCTTATTTATCCGAGCGCCGTGCGGAGCTCGACGAGGACAGCCAGCGGCGCCTTGGAACCAACCCGCTGCGCATTCTCGACAGCAAGGCGGAGGAAACCCGCGCGTTGCTAGCCGATGCCCCCAGGCTCGCCGATTACTACGACGACGAATCCAAGCAGCATTTTGACGGTCTGTGTTTGCGCTTGGATAAGGCCGGCGTGCGTTATCGCATCAATCCTTCCTTGGTGCGTGGGCTGGATTATTACGGGAAAACCGTTTTCGAATGGACCAGCAGTCGTCTCGGCGCTCAGGCGACTGCCTGCGCGGGCGGCCGCTTTGACGGTTTGGTTGCGCAGCTGGGTGGTAAGCCGACGCCTGCGATTGGGTTTGGCATTGGCCTCGAGCGATTGTTGATGTTGTTGGAGGCGGTCGAAGGGACACAGGCGCCAGATCGCGGGCTGCCCGATGCGTACTTGGTGGTGGCCGATGCGGTGGCGGCGGCGGCGCTGCCAGTCGCGGAGCGGTTGCGCGACGCAGTCCCGGGCCTGCGCTTACAGTGCCACTGTGGTGGCGGCAGCCTGAAAAGTCAGCTCAAACGCGCGGATCGAAGCGGCGCGGCTTTCGCCTTGATTCTGGGGGAAGCGGAGCTGGATTCGAGCAGCCTGACCGTCAAATGCCTGCGCGAGGACCAGCCGCAGCAGCTGCTGGCATGGGAGCAGGTGGCCAAGGTATTGCGCACCGCTCGCGAATCCGCGGGCGGCAACGAATAATCAGAGACAACCATCATGGCAGATCATCTTTCCGACCAGGAACAACTCGAGGCGCTGCGGCGTTGGTGGAAGCAGTATGGCGCTCCGCTGGCCCTGGCGTTGATTTTGGGCGTCGGTGGCTGGTTTGGCTGGCAGCAGTGGCAGCAGGCCCGAGACAGCCGTGCCGCGGCGGCGTCATTACATTACGAAGAAATGCTGTCAGCTGCCGCCGGTACGCCTGTCGAGGAGTTGGATGGCGAGGCCTTGCAGACGATGGTGGATAACGCCGAGCTGCTCAGCACGGAGTACGGCGATACCCAATACGGGACGTTAGGGGGGCTGATGCTTGCTCGTCTGGCTGTGGCTCGCGGAGATTTCGAGGCGGCCGCGGCCCAGCTGCGGGCGGCGATGGAGCGCAGCGCAGACCCAGAGCTGGCGCTGCTCGCGAGACTGCGATTGGTGCGGGTGCGCTCTGCACAGGAAGCTTACGACGAAGCGCTCCAGCTGGCCACTCTGGAGGAACCGACGCAGTTGGCGGCAGAGTTCGCGGAGGCCCGGGGAGATATCCATTATGCGCGCGGGGATCTGGATGCGGCGTACGAGGCCTATCAGACGGCGGTGACGGCGGCCGACGGGGGGGGCAATGGCCTGTTGGCGGCCTTGCTGCGTATCAAACTCGAGCAGTTACAGCCCGCGCCGGGCATGGAGGACGCGTCGTGAAGCGGGTTTTGTCATTGCTCGTCCTGGGGTTGTCGCTGTCTGGTTGCGGCAGCTTGAAGTTTTGGGGCGACGAAGAACCCGCGGACACCTCCTCCCAGGTTGCTGTTGGCGGCGAAGATAGCCAGCCGGTCGAGGATGACGCCGCTGCTGACGAACCCGCGGAGCTGGAGGATATTCAGGCGCGGGTCGAGCTGGACCGAGTGTGGCGAATGCGCGTGGGCGAAGGTCAAAAAACCTTCGAGGCGATACTCAGCCCCGCTTTTTCCGACGGCAGCGTTTATGCGGCTGGGCCTGAGGGGCGGGTGGTGGCCGTGGCGGCAGCCGAGGGCGATCGCCTGTGGCGCACAGATCTGCAGGTTGGCCTGGCCGGTGGTGTCGGAGTCGGTGGCGGGCTCGCGCTGGTGGGCACATTGAGCGGCGATTTGGTGGCCCTACACACTGGCAATGGTGAGGAAGCCTGGCGGGTCAATCTCTCCAGCGAGATTCTTGCGCCGGCCGCGGCATCCCAGGATCTGGTGGTGGTTCAAACCCAAGACGCCAAGGTCTATGGCCTGTCCGCGGCGGATGGCAGCAGGCGCTGGCTGTTCGAGATGGACTTGCCAATACTGACCTTGCGCGGGACCGCGACCCCGTTGATTGTGGATGGCCTGGTATTGGTCGCCTTCGCCAACGGCAAGCTGGTCGCGCTCGACGCGGCGACGGGAAACCCGCGTTGGGAAACTCGTGTGGCGATGCCCAGTGGGCGTACCGAACTCGAGCGCATGGTCGATCTGAATACGCCGGTGCTGGGAGGGGACATCCTGTACGCGGTGAGTTATCAAGGGCGCGTCGGCGCTTTTACCCGCGGCAGTGGCAGGGAGCTATGGGCTCGCGAAGCCTCTAGTCATCGCGCTCCGGCTCTCAGCCTCAACCAGCTGTATATTGTCGATATGCGGGATCGAGTGACCGCTTTGCGTGCCACGGGTGGACAGGAGTTGTGGGTCAATTCGGCGCTGCGTGGCCGGCAGTTGACCGCACCGACGGCGATGGGTGACTGGGTTGCAGTGGCGGATGCCGAAGGCTATGTGCACTTGCTGGCTGCCGTCGATGGCCAGGTCGTGGGGCGAAGGAAGGTCGATAGCGACGGAGTAAGCGTGCCCATGGTGACCGATGGCGAGCGGCTCTATGTTCAGGATAACGACGGCAATCTCAATGCCTATGTGGTGCGAGAAGTCGCACAGAAAGGTCGCAAGGGCGAGTAGAATGGGCGGTTGAATCTCTGCCGCCCCGAGTTCCCAGTCCATGTTGCCTACCGTCGCCCTGGTCGGGCGCCCCAATGTGGGCAAATCGACCCTATTTAATCGTCTGACTCGTTCGCGAGATGCCTTGGTGGCCGACTTCCCTGGGTTGACGCGGGATCGTCGTTATGGGGAAGCGCAGTTCGAAGGGCGGCGTTTTCTCGTGGTCGATACCGGTGGCATCACCGGGGATGAGCGTGGTATCGATAGCGCGATGGCTGAGCAGTCCTACCGCGCCATGGCAGAAGCCGATGCCATAGTGTTCATGGTCGATAGCCAGCAGGGACTGACCGTCGTGGATGAAGAGCTTGCGGCCCGGCTGCGGCACAGCTCGGCGCCGGTCTATCTGGTCGCCAACAAGATCGATGGTGGGAATCCCGACGTCGTTCTCGGCGATTTTCATCGCTTGGGATTCCAACATCTGCTGCCGATTTCCGCTACGGGGGGGCGCGGCGTTCAGGCGCTGTTGCAGGTGCTGTCGGCGGCCTTGCCCGAGCCCGAGGCACCCTCCGTAGCGACCGACGCTGAGCGTGGAATCCGCGTCGCGGTGGTGGGGCGTCCGAATGTAGGCAAATCTACTCTGGTGAATCGGCTGTTGGGCGAAGATCGGGTGGTCGTGTTTGATCAGCCGGGCACCACGCGCGACAGCATCTATATCGACTATGTGCGTGACGATGTCCGTTATACCTTGATTGATACCGCGGGCGTCCGACGCCGCAAGAGTGTCGATCTGGCGGTGGAAAAGTTCTCCATCGTCAAGACGCTGCAGGCCATCGACGATGCCGAGGTGACGGTGTTAATGATGGACGCCAGCGAAGGACTGGTCGATCAGGATTTGCACCTGCTCGGCCATTGTCTCGAGCAGGGCAGGGCAACGGTGTTGGCCGTGAACAAATGGGATGGTCTCCCGGCCGAGCAGCGTACCTGGGTGCGACGTGAGCTCGAGCGACGGTTGCGGTTTGCCGATTTTGTCGAAGTACACTTTATCTCTGCGCTACACGGTAGCGGCGTGGGGAATCTTTACCCGGCGCTGCAACGCGCCCATCGCGCCGCAACCGACCATTATGGGAGCGCACGCCTGACTCGCATTTTGCATCAGGCGATCGCGGCCCATCCGCCGCCTATGGTGCGGGGTCGGCGGATCAAGCCGAGATTTGCGCATCCTGGCGGACGCAATCCGCCGTTGGTCGTGATTCACGGGAGTCAGGTAGAAGCCTTGCCCGCGCACTATGTGCGTTATCTGGAGAAGGCGTATCGGCGCGCGCTGGAATTGCAGGGTACGCCCGTTCGCATTGAGCTGAAATCGCCAGAAAACCCGTTCGCAGGACGCCGTAACGAGCTGACGCCGCGCCAGATCGCCAAGAAACGGCGCGCCTTTGCGCATTACAAGAAACCAGGCCGCTAACCCGAGCCTGGCTCCGGTTGAATTCCTGTTGCTGCGGCAATCCATGGGCACCGGTATCGCGTCTTTTCCGTTCGATCGATTCAGAGCATTTCCTGGGGGTCGATATCGATGCTCCAGCGCACAGGGCGCGCCTCTGGCAGTGTTTCCAGCCGGACCGCCAGCGTGGAGAGCAGTTGGTGCAAGGGGCCGCGTTGGCTACAGCTGAGCGACAACAAAAAGCGATAACGACCGCCACGTTTCTCCAACGGGGCTGGCAGTGGGCCCATGAAGCGTACGGCAGGAGCCAGTGCTTCACCGATACGGCGCGCGGTCGCGAGTAAGGTTTCAGCGTGGGTGGCGGATGGGGCCTCGGCGCGTATCAGCGCCAGAGCGCCGCTGGGGGGCATCCCTGTCGCTGCGCGCTGCAGCAACAATTGTGCGGCGAACACCGCGTAGCCGTTGTCGGCCAGTGTCTGGAGCAAGGGGTGGTCGCCATAGTGGCTTTGTACCAGTACGCGGCCCGGATGCGTGCCGCGCCCGGCGCGCCCGGCGACCTGCGTCAACAGTTGTCCGAGGCGCTCGCTACCGCGGAAATCCGGGCTCATGAGTGCGTCGTCGGCACTGAGGATGACCGCTAGCTCGAGGTCCGGAAAATGGTGTCCTTTGGCAAGCATCTGTGTGCCGACGAGGATACAGGGTCCACCTGCCTGAATCTGTGTGAGTTTGCGCTCTAGGCTGTGGCGTCCTCGTGTCGAATCACGGTCGACCCGTACCACGGGAGTATTCGGGAACAGTTCCCGCAACGTGCTTTCGGCCTTTTCGGTTCCCTGGCCGAGCAACTGCAGATGATCGCTGCGGCAATCCGGACAATGCGTGGCGAGGGCGCGGCGATAACCGCAGTGATGACAGATCATGCGTGCCGTGCCCAAGTGTACGGTCAGCCGGGTTTCACAGTGGGGACAACTGCCGATCCAGGCGCAGTCGTGGCACAGCAGCGCAGTAGCGTATCCTCTGCGGTTGAGGAACACCAACACCTGTCGGCCCGCCGCCAAGGTCGTGGTGATGGCGTCCAGCGCGGCTGCCGAAAGGCCGTCCCGCAACCCGGCGCGGCGTAGATCGACCAGCTCCCAGCGCGGCGCGGCGGCGCCGGCTCGCTGTGTCAGACGCAGTGTTCGATAGCGGCCGCGCGATGCATTGTAGAGACTCTCCAGAGAGGGGGTCGCCGAGCCCAATAGGATGGGGATGGCTGCCCGTTGCGCGCGCATTACCGCCAGATCCCGAGCAGAGTACCGAAAGCCATCCTGTTGCTTGTAGGACAGGTCGTGCTCCTCGTCCACGATAATGATGCCCAAGTCCCGCAACGGGGCGAATGCGGCTGAGCGCGTGCCGATCAGAATACGGATGTCGCCTTCTCGTACGCCGAGCCAGGTGCGTGCGCGTTCGGCCTCGCCGAGCCCCGAATGCAGCGCCGCCACTGGGCAGCCAAATCGGGCTCTGAAGCGGGCCAGGGTCTGGGGCGTGAGCCCAATTTCCGGGACGAGCACCAGTGCCTGGCGTCCGCGGCGCAACACCTGTTCGATGGCGCGTAGATAGATCTCGGTCTTGCCGGTCCCGGTGTCGCCATGCAGCAGATACGCGTGAAAACGATCGAATTCCAGCGCGTCCAGCGCCGCCTGTTGATCGGCGTGGGGCCGTGGGGGTGTTTCAGTCAGTAGGGAAGCGGTATAGCAAGGGGTACGTTGGGTGCGACGCTCGATCAAGGTTTGTGCAGCCAGTGTTCGGATGACTTCGGCAGAGATTCCGGCGTCGCGAAGCGCGGCCGAGGTTTTCGGTCCGTCGCGCAGGAGCGCCACAAGCTGTCGGCGGCGCGGCGCCCGCGGAAAGGCCTCCGGTCCCAGTCCGAGGCCGCGGGAACTCAATTGCCAGTGCCAGATTTCCGGCAGCGGAGCCGCTGTGCCGCGTCGCAGCAGCGTCGGTAGGATGGCGGCCAGTGCCTCACCCGGAGGATGTTGGTAATAATCCGCCGCCCATAACACCAGGCCGAGCAGGTCCTCGGGCAAAAGCGGTTGGCTGTCGAGGGAGGCCTCAATGGCCCGCAGCGTACGCCCGCCGGGTGGTTCCCCGCAGCCTGCCGAGATCACGATGCCCATGAGTTTTCTAGATCCGAAAGGGACTCGGACGCGGGTCCCAGGCAGCAGCGGATAACGATGCTCTGCGGGCGGGCGATAGTGAAACAGCCGTCGCAGCGGTGACGGCACCGCGACTTCGTAGTAGTCGGGTAGGGACATGTGTCTTGAACGGGGACGGCTTTCTGATAGTATGCGCGCTCCCAAAGGTACGCAGCGCGCGGTGCTCGGGTCGACAACTTAAATGACCGGGCGGCGGCGCGCAACCAACGTCCGCGAGGCAAGCCATGAAAGCAGAGATTCACCCTCCTTACGGGAAGCTAACCGCGACTTGCAGTTGCGGCAATGTCGTTACAGTGGGCTCCACCCTCAGCGAAGAGGTTCACCTGGACGTGTGTTCCGCCTGTCATCCGTTCTATACCGGCAAGCAGAAGATTGCAGATACCGGTGGTCGTATCGATCGGTTCAACAAGCGCTTTGGCGCTTTGGCGGGTAAAGCTTAAATCACCCTCCGACGTCTGCCGTGATCAATGACGCGCCGGGGATGCGTATCCCTGGCGCGTTTTGGTTTTTCTGTTGGTTGGCGGCTTGTTGTCCGCTCCACGCCGCGCCCTGTAGTGCTCCCGGATCCGGAGAATCGGTGCAGGTTGCGCGGGTCACGGATGGCGATACTCTCGTTCTCCAGGATGGGCGTAGAGTCCGTCTGATCGGGATCAATGCGCCGGAACTTGGACGTAGCGGCATGCCCGACCAGCCGCTGGCGCGTGCGGCTCTGGAGCGGGTCCAGCAGTTGGTGGCGCACGCAGCCTCTTCCCTGACCATGTACCCCGGGCAGCAGCCGCGGGATCGCCACGGGCGCTGGCTCGCCCACTTGAGCGCGGGTGACGCCAGCATCGAGCAAGATCTGGTGGCCCGTGGCCTCGCCTATCATGTGGCTATTCCTCCGAATCTGGCGTTGGTCCCTTGTCTGCGTGAAGCCGAACTGGCAGCGCGCGGGGCTGGCCTCGGCCTTTGGCGCGACGATCGGGCGATGCCGAGCGACGCCGTGGTGGCGGGCGGTTACCAGCGGGTGCGCGGCCGAGTTGAGCGCGTCGTCTTTGCCGATACGTGGTGGGTCGAATTCACGGGTGGGTTTCGTGCCGTAATCTATCCGGAACATCAGCGCCACTGGCATCGGCGGGACCTTGCCGCTTGGCGCGGCGAGCTTGTAGAAATCCGGGGTTGGGTATATCCAGGCCGCAACGGGCGATGGCGTATGCGTTTGCCCACGCCGGACGCGCAGTTGCGGGCGCTCCCCTAGGGTGTGGGGCCGCGTTAATGGCCCCTGTCACTACCGGATCGCACGCGCCCGATGTCGAGACCCATTGTCCGTGGCGGACCCATTGGCGGTGAGCGCATCAGGTCCCTTGAACGCGGGTCGCGCCGCAGCGGGTGCAGCGGAAATGGGTCACGAGCCTACCCTGCTTGACGTCGAAGCGTCGGTCCTTGCTGGCTTGCCACGCGTGGTGGTCATACTGGCACAGACCCAGCCGGCGAGGCTTGCGCGGTCTGAACTCGAGGATGTCTGCCATGGTCACTGGGCCCTCTGCAATAGACCGGATTTGCCGAGGCTCGCATTGTGCGGTACCCGCGCGGGGCCGGCTAGCCCGCAGCATGATCCAGCGCAGTCCGGCCTGGGTTCGGTATTGAAATTGATCTGTGGGTGCCCCAGATAGATTTCAGTGTTGGATGAATCTCGAGGACAACCCATGCGACAGGAACGCCTCACGCATGCGCTGCAGCAGGCCCTTGCCGACGCGCAGTCAATCGCCGTCGGCCATGATCATAGTGCGATGGAGCCCGCTCACGTGCTTTGTGCGTTGTTGCGCGACGGCGGCGGGTCGACGCGGCCGCTGCTGTCGCAAGCCGGCTTCGACCTGCCTGGCTTAGAAGGTGAGCTGGAAGCCGAGTTGGAGCGCCTGCCCGTCGTGAAGAACCCGACCGGAGAGATCAATATCTCTCCCGAGCTGGTGCGTCTGCTGAATCTAGCCGACAAGCTAGCACAGCAGCAGGGGGATCAGTTCATCGCGATTGAAACCCTCCTTTTGGCCGCTTTCGACCACCATAAGTTGGGGCCAATATTGCGTCGTTTTGGCGATAGGGAAGGCTTTAAGAGCGCGATAGAGCGTGTGCGTGGAGGAGAGAAGGTGCAGAGTGCGGATGCCGAAGGTCAGCGTCAAGCGCTGGAAAAGTACACGATCGATCTCACGGAGCGCGCGCGTTCTGGCAAGCTCGATCCGGTCATTGGTCGTGATGACGAGATCCGCCGCACCATTCAAGTATTGCAGCGGCGAACCAAAAATAACCCGGTGTTGATTGGCGAACCCGGAGTGGGGAAGACCGCCATTGTCGAGGGTTTGGCGCAGCGCATCGTGAACGGCGAGGTTCCCGAAGGGCTCAAGGACAAGCGGGTGCTGGCTTTGGATATGGGTGCGTTGATCGCCGGAGCCAAGTTCCGCGGTGAGTTTGAGGAACGCCTCAAGGCGGTGCTCAACGAGTTGGCCAAAGAAGAGGGCCGCGTGGTCTTGTTCGTCGACGAGTTGCACACGATGGTTGGCGCTGGCAAGGCCGAGGGCGCGATGGACGCCGGCAATATGCTCAAGCCGGCACTGGCCCGAGGCGAGCTGCACTGCGTGGGGGCAACGACGTTGGATGAGTATCGCCAATACGTCGAGAAGGATGCCGCCTTAGAGCGGAGATTTCAGAAGGTATTGGTCGACGAGCCTTCGGAAGAGGACACCATTGCGATTCTTCGTGGGCTCAAAGAGCGTTACGAGGTGCATCACAACGTGGAAATCACGGATTCCGCCATCGTCGCAGCGGCGCGGTTGTCGCACCGTTACATTACGGATCGCCAGTTGCCCGACAAGGCCATCGACTTGATCGACGAAGCGGCAAGCCGGATTCGCATGGAAATCGATTCCATGCCCGAGGAGATGGACCGCCTCGATCGTCGCTTAATTCAGCTCAAGATGGAGCGTGAGGTCGTCAAGAAGGAGTCCGATAAGGAGTCCGTGGCGCGATTGGCAGAATTAGAGAAAGAGATCGCCGAGGTCGAGCGAGAATACGCTGATCTAGAAGAGATCTGGAAGGCCGAAAAGGCTTCCTTGCAGGTGGCTGCCGATATTCGCACGCAGCTCGACCAGTACAAGGTCGAGATGGATTCCGCCCGACGAGAAGGCAATCTGGCGCGCATGGGAGAGCTCCAGTACGGTGCGATCCCGGAGTTGGAACGCAAGCTCGCGGAAGCTACCGAAGCTCAGGTCCAGGAGCGCCAGTTGATGCGTGACAAGGTGACCGATGAGGAGATCGCCGAGGTCGTTTCCAAGTGGACGGGTATTCCCGTAGCCAAAATGTTGGAGGGGGAGCGCGACAAGCTGCTGCGTATGGAAGATGCGCTCCATCGCCGCGTGATCGGCCAGGAAGAGGCGGTGGTCGCGGTGGCCAACGCGGTGCGGCGCTCGCGGGCTGGGCTGTCGGACCCCAATCGTCCCAATGGCTCTTTTCTATTTCTTGGGCCCACTGGGGTGGGGAAGACCGAGCTATGCAAGGCTCTCGCCGAATTTCTGTTCGACACCGAGGAAGCCATGGTTCGCATCGATATGTCGGAATTCATGGAAAAGCATTCAGTGGCGCGACTGATCGGCGCCCCCCCGGGCTATGTGGGCTACGAAGAGGGTGGCTATCTGACCGAGGCTGTGCGCCGCCGGCCCTATTCGGTGTTGTTGCTCGACGAAGTCGAGAAGGCGCATCCGGATGTTTTTAACGTGCTGCTTCAGGTGCTCGACGACGGTCGCCTCACCGATGGGCAGGGGCGCACCGTGGATTTCCGCAATACGGTAGTGGTGATGACGTCGAACTTGGGGTCTGACGTCATTCAACGACTCGCCGGCGAGGAGAACTACGAGCCGATGAAGGCCGCGGTGATGAATGAGGTAGGCCACCATTTCCGGCCCGAGTTCATCAATCGGATCGACGAAGTGGTGGTCTTCCATCCGCTAGCGCGGGCGCAGATACGGGGTATCGCCGAGATTCAGCTTGCGCAGTTGCGCCGCCGTTTGCAGGAGCGGGAGTTCGGACTGGAGGTTAGCGCCGAGGTGATGGATCTGCTCTGCGAAGCTGGGTTCGACCCTGTCTACGGTGCGCGTCCGCTTAAGCGACAGATACAGCAGTTGATCGAGAATCCACTTGCTCAGCAAGTGCTGGCCGGGCGCTTTGCGCCCGGAGAGGGCATTCGCGCGGTGCTTCGCGAGGGCAAGGTCGATTTCGACGTTGCCTGATTTGTGCCCGTGAGTTAAGCGGGGCGCCTCAGGCCGGCGGCTTGCAATATTCGTCGATGCGCATGGCGGAATCTTTTTGCCATTGCTGATGTTCTTCCGGGGTGAGGTAACGGTCCTGGCCGGTTTCCTCATCGCGGATTCGGACATGGACGCGGGTTTTGAGGGTTTCCAGATTCTTCCGGGCCGTTTCGCAGTTTTGCTTCCGCTGGGCTTCCTGCTGAGCGATCTCTTCGGGGGTCAGTTCGCCCAGGCCTTCTGTCGGATCTTTGGGGCGGTCATCCTCCGCCACTGCGCCATCCGCGGCTTCAGGGTCTCGCGGGGTGCTCGGTGGCGGCGCCTCCACGGAGACCTGTTCGGCCGGCCGCCCTTCGGGAGGTAGTGCGGAGAAATGGGTCACTCCCTCGGAATCCGTCCATTTGTAGACCGCCTCTGCGACGAGCGCTGGGCTACCGAATGCCAGCAGTAGCCCAGTGCACAGCGCGAGAGATGAGCGTGTTGTGAGCTGTCGTGCCATAAGTAGAGATCCCTCAAGGAGGCTAGAGGCAGTGCCCCAGTATAGCCGGCTGCTGTGGGAAAAGTGTGCGGCGCCGGGCAATTATGCGTACTGGCCGCGCGGCATTCGGCAGCATCGGCTTGACTCGGGATGGCAGTGGCGCTATGGTCGCCGGCCTGTCCGGGTAGCGTATCGCATTCGGGCACTCCCCAGTGGGCGTAAACAGCGCGCGCTGGACATCTCCGGGTAGCGAGACCCCGCTCGCCCGGCAGCGAGTCGACCGGTTGCCCCGGCCCCTCGTGGTTTCCTTATCCGGACTTCGCACCGGATTGATGTCCTCGCTCTCGTCTGTCGTCGCCCGTCCTGTGGATAAGGAGGCGAGCCTCGGGGTTCGCTGCTAGGGTTGTGACAATCGAGGGCCATTCTCGTGGAACTGCTTTCCGGTGGCGAAGCCACCATCCGCGCATTGTGTGACGCCGGTGTTAAATACCTCTGGGGCTATCCGGGTGGCGCGGCGCTGCATATTTACGATGCCCTGTTTCGGCAGGACGATGTCCGGCACATTTTGATGCGCCATGAGCAGGGGGCAACCCACGCCGCCGATGGCTATGCGCGGGCGACGGGAGAAGTCGGGGCGGTACTGGTAACCTCGGGCCCGGGGGCGACGAACGCAATCACGGGTATTGCCACTGCGTATATGGATTCGGTTCCAATGGTGGTGATTTCCGGTCAGGTTCCGCAAGAGAAAATTGGAGGCGATGCCTTTCAGGAAACCGACATGATCGGCATCTCCCGGCCGATCGTGAAGCATAGCTTTATGGTGCGGCGGGCCGAGGATATTCCTGAGACGATCGCCAAGGCATTTCACATTGCCGTCAGTGGCCGGCCGGGGCCCGTCGTAGTAGACATCCCCAAGGACGTGACCGACCCGAATCACAAGGTGCCTTACCGGTACCCGGAAAAAGTCCGCATCCGTTCCTATCAGCCGACTGGGCGCGGCCATTCCGGTCAGATCAAGCGTGCGGCCAAGGCCTTGTTGGCGGCGCGCCGTCCCGTGATTTACAGCGGGGGCGGGGTGATTCTCGGGGGCGCGGCAGCGGAGCTCTCACGGCTCGCTCAGCGCCTCGATTTTCCAGTGACCAATACCTTAATGGGGCTTGGGGGTTATCCGGGCAGCGACCGGCAGTTTCTGGGCATGCTGGGCATGCACGGTACCTTTGAGGCCAATACCGCCATGCATCATGCCGATGTCATTCTGGCAGTGGGGGTCCGCTTCGATGATCGCGTCACCAATAGCCCGGACCGCTTTTGCCCGGGCGCGCAGATCATCCATATCGATATCGACCCGTCGTCGATTTCGAAGAACGTGGCGGTGGACATTCCCATCGTCGGGGATTGCGGCGCGGTGCTGGAGGAGCTGTTCGTCCAGATCGAGCGTAGTGCTGAGGGGCCGGATGCCAATGCCCTGGCTGAGTGGTGGGCGCAGATCGATGAGTGGCGCAAACGTCACGGGCTGTATACAGCGTCGCGCTATGAGCCGAGTACGGATACCCTCATCAAGCCACAAGATGCGATCAAGGCACTGTACAAGGTGACCGAAGGCCGGGCCATCGTCACTTCAGATGTTGGTCAGCATCAGATGTTTGCTGCGCAGTATTACCTGTTCGATCGACCGCGCCAGTGGCTCAATTCTGGTGGGCTGGGCACCATGGGTTATGGGTTGCCGGCCGCCATGGGGGCGCAGATGGCTTTCCCGGGAACCGATGTCGCCTGTGTGACTGGAGAGGGCAGTATCCAGATGTGTATTCAGGAGCTTTCTGCCTGTACGCAGCATCAGCTGCCGGTGAAGATCATCAACCTCAACAATCAGGCGCTGGGGATGGTGAAGCAGTGGCAGGACATGCAATACGGTGGCCGGTATTCGCAGATTCTCTATGAAGATTCCCTGCCCGATTTCGTCAAGCTGGCGGAGGCCTACGGACATATCGGACTACGTGTCGAACACATCGGGGAGCTCGAGGAGAAGCTGGCCGAGTGCTTCAGCCACAAGAACCGGGTGGTGTTCGTGGATATTCAGGTGGACCCGCATGAGCATGTCTATCCGATGCATGTGGCGCCGGGGTCCATGCGGGACATGTGGTTGAGCAAGACGGAGCGCACCTGATGAGACGCATCATTTCAGTGCTGTTGGAAAATGAACCAGGCGCTTTGTCGCGGGTCGTGGGGCTCTTTTCTCAGCGCGGTTACAACATCGATACGCTCACAGTGGCCCCGACTGAAGATCGGTCGCTGTCGCGTCTGACCCTGACGACCCAGGGTGACGATCGCACGATCGAGCAGATCACCAAGCAGCTCCATAAGCTCATCGACGTGGTGAAAGTCCAGGACATCACCGAGGGCGCCCACATTGAACGGGAGTTGATGCTCGTCAAGGTGAGAGCCGTTGGTGATCAGCGTACGGAGGTGAAACGCTGCGTGGAAATTTTTCGCGGCCAGATCATCGATGTGGGGCCGGCAACCTATGTCATTCAGGTTGGTGGCGCCAGCGGCAAGCTGGATGCTTTTCTGGAGGCCATCGGCGAAGCGGCGGTGCTCGAAGTCGTACGCTCTGGTGTATCCGGTATCATGCGCGGCGAGCGCGCGCTGCGTATCTGAAAACGGCGGTCGCTGAACCGGCGACCCATAACCTCAACCCAGGATCTGGTGAACGATCATGCAAGTGTATTACGACAAAGACTGTGATATTTCCATCATTCGCGGCAAGAAGGTCGCGGTGGTTGGTTATGGCTCCCAGGGCCACGCACATGCGCTCAATCTGCGCGACTCCGGGGTCGCCGAGGTAGTGGTCGCGCTGCGCAAGGGGTCGGCCTCCTGGAGTAAGGCGGAGGAAGCGGGTCTGAAGGTCGCCGAAGTGGCCGAAGCCGTCACGGGCGCTGATGTGGTGATGGTATTGGCGCCGGATGAGCATCAGAAGGCGATCTATGAGAACGATATCGAGCCTAACCTCAAGGAAGGCGCAGCGCTGGCTTTTGCCCACGGTTTCAACATCCATTTCCAGTTGATCGAGCCGCGTGCTGATCTCGACGTCATCATGATCGCGCCCAAGGGGCCAGGCCACACGGTGCGCAGCACCTATCAGGAAGGCGGTGGCGTTCCATCATTGATTGCGATTTATCGGGATGCCAGCGGCCAGGCTCGCAATATTGCGTTGTCTTATGCCTCGGCGAACGGTGCCGGCCGCTCCGGCATTATCGAGACAAGCTTTCGGGAAGAGACCGAAACGGATCTGTTCGGCGAGCAGGCGGTACTCTGTGGCGGTGCTTCCGCACTGGTGCAGGCGGGTTTTGAGACGCTGGTGGAGGCTGGATACGCGCCGGAAATGGCGTATTTCGAGTGTCTCCACGAGCTCAAGTTGATCGTGGATCTCATGTATCAAGGCGGCATCGCTGACATGCGCTACTCCATCTCCAATACCGCCGAATATGGCGACTATGTAAGCGGTCCGCGGGTGATTACCGAGCAGACCAAGGTGGAGATGAAGCGTATCCTCGACGACATTCAGACGGGCAAGTTCGCCCGCGAGTTTGTGCTCGACAATCAGGCCGGGAACCCCGTACTCAAGGCGCGTCGTCGCCGCGCCGAAGAGCATCCGATCGAAGAAGTTGGGGCGCGGCTGCGTGGCATGATGCCCTGGATCGGCAAGAACAAGCTCATCGACAAATCGAAAAACTGAGCGTACTGCGCGGATCCCGGTGCCGGAGGTTGCCGGACACCGGGACCGGGCCTATCCTGCTGGCCTATCCGTCGCATCGGCGCGGCGGTCGACAAGGTGGCCATGAACGAATCTGAATTACCCTCCGAAGAAGCCGATGCCAATCGGCAGTTTGCCCCCTTCTCCGCGGAAGACGCAGAGGAAGGCGAAGTCGTACGCCGGCGCGGCATCTACCTACTGCCCAACCTGCTCACCACTGGCGCCATGTTCGCCGGTTTCTATGCCATTTTGTCGGCCATGAACGACCGTTTTGCCAGTGCTGCAGTGGCCATCTTCGTGGCCATGGTGTTCGATGGCCTCGATGGCAGAGTTGCGCGTCTGACCAATACCCAGAGCGCGTTCGGCGTGCAGTACGATTCGCTGTCCGACATGGTGTCGTTCGGGGTCGCCCCGGCGGTCGTGTGCTACGCCTGGATGTTGCAGACGTTGGGCAAGCTGGGCTGGGCGGCAGCCTTTATCTATGCCTCCTGTGCAGCGCTCCGCTTGGCTCGTTTTAATGTCCAGGTAGCGGATGCCGATAAACGCTTTTTTGTCGGGTTGGCCAGCCCGGCAGCAGCTGGGTTGGTGGCTGGTATGGTCTGGGCCGGACATCGGTTGGAGCCTGCGGGGGATATCGCCCTGATCGCAGCCGCGGTGACCATGGCCGCGGGTCTATTGATGGTCTCCAACCTGCGCTACCACAGCCTCAAGGGCGTCGATTTTCGCGGGCGGGTGCCCTTTGTCGTTATCGTGGCTGCAGTCGTGGGAGCTGCCGTGGTGGTGATCGACCCGCCCCGCGTGCTGCTCGTGCTGGCCGTGGCCTATGCGTTGTCTGGCCCGCTGTGGTGGTTGCGCCGCCGCCGGGGGCGCGTTTGCCGCTCCTGAAAATCCCTTCAGATCTGTCGTCGGTCGCCGGGGAGGGAGCGGCGACGGCGCTCTGTGGATTGCGAGATTTCCGTGCCGGCCGGTGGTCAGTAGGGGCTCTCCCGTGGTTGACTCCCGGTTAATTTCCGGCCCGACCGCACGTCCAAGTAACGGTGCGACGACCCAGGCCCAGGCCGGCGCACCGCGATTCGGGAGCGGCCCGACAGCTACAACTACACCGAGACCTGCTACCGGTGGTGCGGCGAGCGCATCTGCCAGGCGCGCAACAGCAGTGACACCCCGATTCGCCGCTACTACGACCACGGGGAACAGCTCGTCACCTCAAGCGGTATTACGTCCTACTACTACGCCCAGGACCACCCGGGCTCGGTGCGCGATCTGGTCAATGCGAGCGGCACGGTACTGGC
>JBFHML010000046.1:0-18546 GCA_041594335.1 Porticoccaceae bacterium | reverse complement strand
CCGACGATGTTGTTGGGTACGGGGACGACCGCCGATTAAGCGGTAGCCTCGGCAAAAATGGCCGCATACATTCGGTAGTAGCTGGCTGCCAGCACAGGCGCCACCACCAGCAACCCAAGTCCAAACGGCAGTGCGCCGAGCAGCAGTAATGCGAAGGCCAGCAAGCTCCAGACTAGCAAGGGCAGCCAGTTGCTAAAGCAGGCGTTAAAACTCAGCCGCAACGCTGTTGCCAGTGGTTGGCGTGCGAAGCCCACCAACGGGGTGGCAAATAAAAATGCTGCAATGACAGGCACCAATAACATCAGCAGAATCAGTAACCCGGTAGGATCAACGCTGACCTCTCCGGGCAGGGCGCCGCCGCCGATAGACAGCGCCAGCAGTCCGGCGCCAAAGGTGATCAGCAGTTGCAGTCCGCCGAGCAAGATCAGGTTGTTGCGCGCGGGGTGGCTGAAACCCGCGAAAAGATGCCCGGCGCTGAGATTTTTGCCGGTGTCGAGATCATGGGCCCCCAATAACCAGCCTAAGGTGAACACGGGTCCGAGCACCGTCATCGCCAGCGATCCGATCAGGGGAACGAACCCCGCGGCCAAATTGATCACCACGAAGAGGAGCAAGATGCCCACCCAGATTCCTGGCGACTGCCTAAACAGCGTCCAGCCGGCCCCGATCCAGGCCGAACCGTCCCCAGCCTTGGCTGTGTGGATACGGGGCTCGGGAGTTTTGGTGGGCGTGATCGGAGATGGGTCAGCCATAGCGTTCGTCCTGGCAGGCGATCGGCAATACAGGCCTTGGATGGTATCCCAGTTGCGCCGGCAGATCAGTCCAGCGATGGCGCGGCGGCGAGCAGTTCGCGCGTGTAGTTCTCTTTTGGGGCTTGCCACAGCGTCTCGGTGACGCCGCTCTCGACCAGTTTGCCGCGATGTAGCACCAGTACGCGATCACACAGATAACGCACCACGGCAAGGTCGTGGGAAATAAAGATCAAGCTCAGGTCATGGCGCGCTACCAGAGCCAGGATCAGATCGAGGATCTGTGCCTGAATGGTGACGTCGAGGGCTGACACCGGTTCGTCGGCAATGACTACTTCGGGCCGTGTGGCGATGGCGCGGCCGATGGCGATACGCTGACGCTGCCCCCCAGAAAACTCATGCGGATACTTGCGGATGGCGCTGCGGGGCAGGCCGACGTCGTCCATCAAGGCCAGCACCGCAGTGGTGACATCGCCGCGGTTGGCGAGGCGGTGATAGAGCAGCGGCTCGGCCAGGGCGTCGAACACGCTCATGCGTGGATTGAGCGAGGCATAGGGATCCTGAAAGATCATCTGCAGGTGGCGGCGCAGTGGCCGCAGCTGGCGTTCGCCGAGCCGGGTCAATTCGGTGCCACGCAGCCGCACCGTACCGGCGGTGGGCCTGACCAGCTGCAGGATGGAGCGCCCCAGGGTGGATTTGCCCGAGCCCGATTCGCCCACCACACCCAAGATCTCATGGCGATACAGGGTCAAGGAAACATCCTCCACCGCCTTGACGGTGCGGCCACCGGGTTCACTGAACCAGGTGCGCAGCCCCTCGACTTCGATCAGGGCCTCTCGCTGTGGTGGGGGCGGGGCGTCCTTGTGGCCGCGGCGGCTAGCTGCGAGCAGCTTACGGGTGTAGGGGTGTTGGGGATCCCGGAACAAATCCGCTGGCGCGCCGCGCTCCACCACGCGGCCATCCTGCATCACGAGGATCTGATCCGCGATATCGGCTACTACCGCGAGGTCGTGGCTCACGAAGAGTACCGCGAGATTGCGGCGGGCTTGGAGTTCGGCGATCAGGCGTAGAATCTGTGCCTGAATGGTGACATCGAGCGCGGTCGTCGGTTCGTCGGCGATTAGCAATCGCGGCTCGGCGATCAGCGCCATGGCGATCATCACCCGCTGGCGCATGCCGCCGGAAAACTCGTGGGGATAGGCGTCGAAGCGGCGCTCGGCATCGACGATGCCGACTTCGTCCAGTAGCTCGAGTGCACGTCGGCGAGCCGTCTTGCGGTTCGCCTTGCGGTGGTAGCGTAGTGGTTCCATGAGCTGTTCCCCTAATGTCAGAAAGGGGTTCAGGCAGGTCATCGGGTCCTGAAAGATGGTGGCGATCTCGTTGCCGCGGACTGCGCGCAGCGCAGGGGGTGGCAGGCGCAGCAGATCGCGACCGGCGAAATACGCGCTACCGGATTCGACGCGCCCTGGGGGCATGGGCACCAAGCCCAGCAGGCTGTAGCAGCACACGGACTTGCCGGAACCCGATTCGCCGACGATGGCGAGGGTCTCCCCGGCATCCAGGGTAAAACTCACTCCTTCGACGGCGCGCGTCACCCCGTTGCGGGTATGAAACCAGACCGACAGATCCTCGACTTCGAGTAGGGCCATGACTCAGTCCTTGGCGATCCGGGGGTCCAGGGCATCGCGTAACCCGTCGCCCAGAAAATTCAGTGAAAACAAAGTGATCGATAGGGCGGCGCCCGGGAAGATCAGCAGCCAGGGATACTCCTCCATGGTTTCCGCGCCATAGGAGATCAGCAGCCCCCAGGAGCTCGCCGGCGGCTGAATGCCCAGACCCAGGAAGCTGAGAAAAGCTTCCAGCAACATCACGCTAGGAATAGTCAGGGTGGTGTAGACGATCACTGGTCCTAAGGTATTGGGGATTAAATGACGGCGGATGATGGTCCAGCGGGATAGTCCCAAGGAAACCGCCGCCTCGATGAATTCCTGCTGTTTCAGCGCCTGTACCTGGCCGCGCACAATACGCGCCATGGTCAGCCATTCCACGGCGCCGATAGCGAGAAACAGTAGGATCAGATTGCGACCGAAGATGACCATCAGCAGGATGATGAAAATCATGAAGGGCAGGGCGTACAGGATGTCCACCAGGCGCATCATCACCGCGTCGACACGGCCGCCAGCGTAGCCTGCGATGGTCCCGTAGAGGACGCCGATCAACAGTGCGACGCCGGTCGCCACGAAGCCCACGGCAAGCGAGATCCGCCCGCCCCAGAGGACGTGGGTGAGCAGGTCTCGGCCCAGGGTGTCGGTGCCCAGCCAATGGGCTGCGGAGGGTGGTGAGGCGCCCAGAGCCAAGTCCTGGGCGCGGTAGTCGTAGGGCGCGATCCAAGGGGTTAGCAGAGCCAGCGTGCAGAGCAGCATGAGCGTCACACCGCCGGCCACCGCCAGCCGGTTGCGGCGTAGCCGCAGCCAGGCGTCCCGCCATAGGGAGACGCCGCGTTCGGTTTCCAGGGCCGCGTGATTCACGATGCGCGTTTCCGGTACTGGTGACGCAGGCGCGGATTGAGCCAGACCGCGGCGATGTCGGCGAGCAGGTTGAAGGCTACGATCAGCACAGCAAAAAAGATCGTAGTGCCCATGATCATGGTGTAGTCGCGGTTGAAGGCCGCTTGCACATAGAAGCGGCCAAGACCTGGAATTTGGAAGATGGTTTCGACCACGAAGGAGCCCGACAGCAGTCCGGCAAAAGCCGGGCCGGCGAAGGCTACCACTGGAATCAACCCGCCGCGCAGACCATGTTTGAGTACTACCACCCATTCCGGCAGACCCTTGGCGCGCGCGGTACGAATATAGTCCTGAGAGAGCACCTCGAGCATCCCGCCGCGCGAGAGCCGCGCCACATAGGCCGTATAACCGGACGCCAGGGTCAGGGCGGGCAGGATCTTGTCGCCGGGGACATGGCCCCAGCCCGATACGGGTACCCATTCGAGCCAGATGCCGAACACCAGAATCAGCAGTGGGCCTAGGAGGAAGGAGGGCAGGCAGATGCCGATCATGGCTGCCGACATGGGCAGGTAATCCTGGGTGCTGTTGGGTCGCAGGGCTGCCACGACGCCCGCGGTCGTGCCCAGGACCAGGGAGATGAGCAGCGCGTAGAGACCGAGTTCGGCCGTGGTGGGCAGACCGGCAAAGATCATCTCGTCGACGCTGCGCCCGGGATAGCGGAACGACGGGCCGAAGTCGCCCCGCAGCAGATCGCCGAGATAACTGAGGTACTGCGAGGCGATGGGCTGATCGAGCCGATAGCGGGCCTCGAGCGCACGTTGAACCTCGGCGGGTACCGCCTTTTCATCACTGAACGGCCCGCCTGGGGCGAGCCGGATCAGGAAGAACGTCGCGGTGACCACCACCAGCAGCACGGGTATCGCCTGCAGCAGGCGGTGGAGGATAAAGCGCAGCATGGCGCTCAGTCTTCCGCCTGCAGATAGACCTGCTTGAACAGGGGATAGCCGAGTAAATTGGGTGGCATGCCTCGCACGCTGGGACGAGCCAGGTAATTGCGGGTCGCAAAATAGACGGGGATGACCGGCATGGCGTCCATCAACAGGGCTTCGGCCTCCTGGAAGCACCGGTAGCGCCGTTCGCGGTCCGGCGCGCTCGGCGCGCACTCCAGCACCAGTTGATCATAGCGCGGATCGCTCCAACCGGTGCGGTTGTTGCCGCCGTCGGTCACCCACATGTCGAGAAAACTGTTGGGATCCACATAGTCGCCGATCCAGCCGGCGCGGGCGATCTGGTAGCTGCCGTTGTTGACGCTGTCCAGATAGACCTTCCAGTCCTGGTTGTTGAGGGTGATCTCGACGCCGAGCTCGCGCTTCCACATCTGCTGGATGGCCACTGCCAGCTTGCGGTGGCCTTCGCTGGTGTTGTAGAGCAGTTCGGTGGGGGGGAAGCCTTGGCCGCCAGGATAGCCGGCTTCGGCCAGCAGTGTGCGGGCTGCCTCCGGGTCATGAGAGAACGCCGGTGGTGCCGTGTAGCCGAGCGTATCGGGTGGGGTGAAAGCATAGGCCGGTATCTGGCCCCCTTGGGTGACATGCTCGACGATCTGCCCACGGTCGATGCTCATCGCCAGGGCGCGTCGCACCCGGGAGTCGGCCAGATGGGGCACGTCGACGTTGATGCGGTAGAAGTAGTTGCCCAAATAGGGCTCGGTGCGCAATAGCTCGGGAGACTCCGCACGGTACACGGCGATCTTGTCCGGCGGAATGGCGCCGGTGACATGCAGCTGGCCGGCGCGAAACATGCGCTCCTCGGTGGAGACGTTCTCCACCGGGTAGTAGCGAATGCCGTTGAGTCGGATTTGTTCGGCGGCCCAGTAGTTGGGATTCTTCTCTACCGCGACGACCTGATTGAGTTGCCATTCCTGAAGGACGAAGGGTCCGTTGCCGACGAAGTTGCCCGCTCGCGTCCAGTCACTGCCACGCTGGAAGGGATCGCCGTGTTGTTCCAACGTGGCGCGGTGTACCGGGAACATGCTGTAGTGGTCGAGCAGCTGCAGGAAGTAGGGTGTGGGGTGGTTCAGGGTCACCCGCAGGGTGTGTTCATCGAGCACTTCGACGCCGACTTCATCGAAATCATTGATCTTCCCGGTGGCGAAGGCCTCGGCATTGCGGATCGGGAAATACATGTAAGCGTAGAGATTGCCGAGGCTCGGGGTCAGTGCCCGCTGCCACGACCAGGCGAAGTCGCCGGCGGTCATCGGGTCGCCGTTCGACCAGCGGGCGTCGGCGCGCAGGTGGAAGGTGTACACGAGGCCGTCGGTGCTGACTTCCCAGCGCTCGGCGACGCCCGGGATGATCTCCAGGGTGGCCGGATCCTTGAGCACCAGGCCTTCCAGCAACGCAATGATGATGTGGTGCTCGGGCACGCCGGTGACGATATGAGGGTCGAGCTCCTGCGGCTCGGCACCATTGCCCCAATGCAGCACCTGCTCGCGGTCGCCCGTCTCGACCCGAGTTTCACCGCCACCGCAGGCCGTCAGGGCGAGGGCGCAGCAGCTCAGGCCCAGTATGAAAAGGGTAGGGATCTTGCGAAGAGGCATCGGCGGTTGGCTCTGACACTGTGGCGCGGATGGTAACCGAGCCCGGATGCGCACAAAAGCTGCCGCGGTTGCTGGAGGCGGTGACGAAATTTGCGCACAATCTAGGTGCCCCATCGGAGGGCATCCTTGACGCTATTTTCAAATAAGGAACCTCAGCATGTCTTCGATCAGGTTCGGAATCGTTGCCGTCGCGGTCGCTTGGTTCGTCAGCGGCAGTCCGGCCCAGGCGGAAACCATTCGAGTGAAACCGGGCCAGTGGCGGGTGGAGACCACCAGCAGCAATCCGTTTGCCGGTTCGCAGACCTTCTCCAGTACCCAGTGCATTCGCGAGGAACAGTTCGATCCCGCTCAGGAGATGGCGAAGTCCGCCGAATGTCGCATGCTCTCCCAGGATGTTCGCGGCAACACCATGAGTTGGGCTATGTCCTGTCAGATGGAGCAAATGGTTATGAGAGCCGAAGGGAAATTCGAATCACAGGGAGATAGCGCCCAGGGGCAGATGATCATGACCACGGACATGGGCGGCCAGCCCTTTTCCTTGGAAATGACCTGGAGTGGGCAGCGGGTCGGACCTTGCGACTAGTCGGCGCGACCCTGGCGCGAATTACCGCGCCGGGCCGATAAGATGTCGCGCCGGTTGCGTGGCAGCGAGTCAACGCGGATAATCGCCGGCCGCAATGGCGGCCCCTGTCGGTTCCCCGCAGCGAACACCCGTGAACCCCGCCAGGCCCGGAAGGGAGCAACGGTAGCGGCGACTTCGCGTGCCGGGGGTTGGCTGGCAGGGGTCGCCTCCAATTTCTGCTGCCACCGGGCCGGATGGCCTGGCGGTAGCCGCCAGACCGGGTCGGCCTATAATGATCGCCGGTCGCAACGGCGACGATTCCGAAGGCGTAACCCCACATGAGCTATCAGGTGCTGGCCCGTAAGTGGCGGCCCCGCGTCTTTGCCGAAATGGTGGGACAGGAGCACGTCCTCAAGGCGCTGATCAATGCCCTGGATCAGGGCCGGCTACACCACGCCTATCTGTTCACCGGCACGCGCGGGGTGGGTAAGACCACCATCGCGCGCATTCTCGCCAAGTGCTTGAACTGTGAGACTGGAATCAGTGCCACGCCCTGTGGTAGTTGCTCGGCCTGCACAGAAGTGGCGGAGGGGCGTTTTGTCGATCTGATCGAGGTCGATGCAGCTTCCCGTACCAGAGTGGAAGATACACGGGATCTACTTGAGAACGTTCAGTATCTGCCCACGCGTGGGCGCTACAAGGTGTACCTGATCGACGAGGTGCACATGCTGTCGGGACACAGCTTTAACGCCTTGTTGAAGACCCTCGAAGAGCCGCCGCCGCATGTGAAATTTTTGCTGGCCACCACGGATCCCCAGAAGTTGCCGGTGACCGTGTTGTCCCGCTGTTTGCAGTTCAATCTCAAGAATTTGGCGCCGGAGCGAATCGTTGGCCATCTGGCCACGGTATTGCGGGATGAGAACGTCCCCTTTGAGGAAGCTGGGCTCTGGGCCCTGGGTCGGGCTGCAGATGGCAGTATGCGAGATGCGCTTAGCCTAACCGATCAGGCCATCGCGCAGGGCGGAGGGCAGGTGCTGGCGGCGGAGGTCAACGCCATGCTGGGCACCATCGACCGCTCCCGGGTGCTGGCTATCTGTCAGGCGATCGCGTCTGGTGACGGACCGCAGGTGCTGGCGTTGGTCGCGCGTTTTGCCGAACTGGCGCCGGATTACGGTGCAGCGCTAGCGGAAATGATCGCCCTCTGGCATCGGGTCGCGGTCGCCCAGACCGTTCCGGAGGCTTTGCCGGCGGGGGGTGCCGAGGACGCGGTGATCCGCGAGCTGGCGACCGACCTGGCGCCGGAGGCGGTGCAGCTGTTCTACCAGATTTGTCTCTTGGGCAGGCGGGATCTCCCCTATAGCGGCGATCTGCGGATCGGTTTTGAAATGATCCTCCTCCGCCAGCTCGCGTTTCAGCCGGAACCTGCGGTCGGTGAAGCGAAGCCGATGCCGAGGCAACCTGCGGTACGGGAGGTGCCGCATGCGACAAAAAAGCCTGAACGGGATGGCGAAGGGCCGCCGACCGGCGCAGACAGTGCGCGGTTGCGAGAGCGGCCGGAGGCGGCGACGGCGTCTTCGGTGCCATTGTCCGAGTTTGCTCCGGCACGCTGGCCGGAAGTGTGCCGGTCTTTGAGCCTAGGCGGCGTGGCGGGGAATACTGTGACCAACTTGGAGTTGGTCACGGCATCCGGCGCCGAGTTGATGTTCCGGCTCGATGATGGGAGCGCTTCGCTGTACGAGGACGCCCATCGACAGCGTTTACAAGACGCCCTGAGCGCTTACTTTTCCACGGCCGTAAAAGTCCGGATCGAGGTGGGAGCCCTGCAATCGGAGTCGCCGCGGGTCGCGGCATTGCGTGCCGAACGCGAGCGCCATGCGGCTGCAGTGGCGGCGTTGCGTTCCGATCCCGTGGTCGGTGCGCTGGTGGAACACTTTGACGCAGTACTGCTCGAAGATACGGTGGTTCCTCTCGACGAATGAGGTAGCTCATGAAAGATTTGAATGAATTGATGCAGCAGGCGAAACAAATGCAGGAAAAGATGCAGCGCCTGCAAGAGGATGCCGCTGCTGCGGAAGTGGAAGGGGAAGCGGGCGCCGGCTTGGTGAAAGTGCGTATGACCGGCCGTCACGATGTTCGGCAGGTCAGTATTGATCCCAGTTTGATGCAGGAAGAGGTGGAGATTCTCGAAGATCTGCTCGCCGCGGCCGTCAATGATGCGGTGCGTAAGATCGAGGCCAAACAGAAAGAGCTGCTGGGCGGGCTGACGGCGGGAATGCCCCTGCCTCCCGGTTTCAAGATGCCGTTTTGATGGCGATGCTCAGCCCGCTCATCGATCATTTGATCCAGTCGCTACGGCGCTTGCCCGGGGTAGGTTCCAAGAGCGCGCAGCGCATGGCCTTGCATCTCCTCGAGCGCGACCGTGAAGGCGCTCGGCAGTTGGCTGCAGCGCTCTCCGAGGCTGCCGATCGGGTGACCCGGTGCCAGCTCTGTCGCACGCTGACGGAGACTGATGCCTGTCCGATCTGTGTTGACCCGCGCCGTGATCCAAGCCTGCTGTGCGTGGTGGAGACCCCAGCCGACTTGCTCGCGATCGAGCAGTCGGGCACTTACCGTGGCAGGTATTTCGTGCTGTTAGGGCGGCTATCGCCCATCGATGGTCTCGGGCCCGATGAGATCGGCATCGATCAACTGTTGCGTCGGCTGGCCGCGGAGTCCGTTGCGGAGCTGATCCTCGCCACCAATCTCACCGTCGAAGGTGAGGCGACCGCACAGTTTATCGGCGAGCATGCGGCGACCCTCGGGGTGTCGGTTACTCGCATCGCCCACGGCGTGCCCCTCGGTGGCGAATTGGAGTACGTGGACGGCGGCACGCTGTCGCACGCTTTTGCCAGCCGTCGACGGATGTCGCCGTGACAGGCACTGCAGCCACGGTCGCGCTCGTTACGGGTGCCGCCGAGCTCGACGCGGCGGCGGCGGTCTGGCGTCGCAGGTCGGTGTTGGCGTTGGACACGGAATTCATGCGCACCGATTCCTTTTATCCCCGCCTGGCGCTGGTTCAGGTCAGTGATGGTGAGCAGGTGTGGTTGATCGATCCGCTGGCGATTGCGGATCTGACCCCTCTCGCGGGAATGATCGTCGACCCGACGGTGACCAAGGTGCTGCACTCCTGCTCCGAGGATATGGAGGTGTTGCAGTACGCGCTCGGCTGCCGGCCGGCGCCACTCTACGACACCCAGGTGGTGGCGGCCATGGTTGGGTTCGGGTTCTCGCTGGGCTATAGCGCTCTCGTCCAAAAGCTGTTGGGCATCGAGTTGGCCAAACAGGAGACCCGGTCGGATTGGCTGCAGCGGCCACTCAGTGACGCGCAGCTGGCCTATGCTGCCGCCGACGTGCACCACCTGTTTCCCCTGTACCTGCGGCTGGTAGAGAAAGTGGAGCAGTTCGGACGGGGGGCTTGGGTCGCCGAAGAGATGGAGCGGGTGTTGGCGCAGACTGGCGTGGAAACCCCGCCCAGCGAGCAGTATCGACGGGTCAGGGGCAGTGGTCGCCTGAGCCCCGCGGAGTTGGCCGTGTTGCGGGAGTTGGCCGCTTGGCGAGAAGGAGAGGCGCGGCGCCGCGACCGGCCCCGGGGGCGCATCGTCAATGACGTGGAGTTGCTGGCGTTGGTCGCTGCACGTCCGAGCGATAGCGCTGCCCTGAAGTGCGTCGAGGGGCTGAGGCCGCGTGTCGTTCGCGAGTTTAGTGAAGCGCTGCTGGCAGCGCTGGCCCGCGGTGCTGCAGTGCCAGAGGACGCCCACCCAGAGGTCATCGGACAGGGGCCGCCGCCGCGCGCTGAACGCGCATTGATGCGCGCTTGCCGGGACTGGCTTGCCGAGCGCGCGGGGACGCTAGAGATCGCCCCTGAGTTGCTTGCTCGACGGGCCGAAGTAGAACGGCTAGCGCGCTCTTGGAGCGCGGGGGATCCGGTTTTGCCGCCGATGCTGGCCAATGGCTGGCGGCGTGTTGCGGTCGGTGACGAGCTTTTGGAATTCACCAGAAGATGGTCTTCGGAGGCGGTGTGAGCGCAGTGTCGGAAAGTGTGCCGTGCAGGGTTTATCGCAGTCCGAAGCGCGCGGAGATGTATTTGTATGTCACGGCCACGCAAGACCTCGCGCCGATTCCTGAGGAGCTGTTGTCCCGCTTCGGCCGCCCAGAACTGGTATTGGAGTTCGCTTTGGATGGCGCGCGCCGGTTGGCTCGGGCCGATGCCGATGAGGTGCTTGCCGCACTGCGCGAACGAGGCTGGTATCTGCAATTACCGCCTTCTCCGGACGCGGTGGCGGCGGTCATTGCGGCGCGTAACGAAAAGCTACCGAGAAAATGAGCGTCGTGGATCGGTTTTGGGAGGATAAGGATCTCACCGCACTCGACGCCGACGAATGGGAGCTGCTGTGCGACGGCTGCGGGCGCTGTTGTCTGCTCAAGCTGGAAGATATGGACACCGGCGCCATAGCCCACACCGGGGTGGCCTGCCGGTTGCTCGATGTCCAGCGGGCGCGGTGCACCGACTATGTGGGGAGGCGCCGGCGGGTGCCTGACTGCGTGGAGCTGACGGCGGACACTGTCGCCACAACGCCCTGGTTGCCGACGACTTGTGCGTACCGCTTGCGTGCCGAGGGCAAGCCGTTGCCAGACTGGCATCCCTTGGTTTCGGGAGATCCGTGCACCGTGGTCGATGCGGGGATTTCGGTAGCAGGCCGAGTGTTGTCGGAGCGGTTCGTGCATCCCGATGCGCTCGCAGATCATATCGTGCGCTGGGTGGAGTGAGCTCGCGTGTACACGGACGAAAATTACTTCTGGGGGTTGATCGCCTATTATCTGGGCGTGCTGTTGGTGTGCGTCCCGACCTGGCGGTTGACACGTGTGCTGCCAGGCTTTCCGCTGCGCGCTCTGGTGCGATGCGCAACCGTGGCTTTGCTGGGCACGCCGATGCTCGCCTATCCTGACATGGATTACCTGGCGCCGGCCTGGGGCGTGATGCTGTTCGATGCCATCAGCCCGACGCAAGGGGATGGGTTGCTGCGGGGCTTTTTGCCGCTGTTGGTGGTTTTCGGGCTGCTCTATGTGGTGACCGTGTTGGTTTGGTTAGCACGGCGCCCCCGTCAGTCGCGATCCAGTGCCGCGCAGACGTTGCGCAGAGACCCTTCTTTTGGTGGCGGCGACCATCGCGGCCATTCCGCAAGGCGTGACTGACTGCCCGGTTCCCGGCCGCGAATTGGAAGCCTACAGGGGTTGCCGTAGAATGCGGCACAGGCGATTTTTTTACGTTTGCGGAGATCGAGATGCAATTCACTGGTACAGAGCGGTATGTTGCCACCGAAGACCTGCAGATGGCGGTCAATGCGGCGGTAACGTTGCAGCGCCCGCTGTTGATCAAGGGTGAACCGGGCACCGGTAAAACCATGCTCGCCGAAGAGGTGGCAGCGGCGCTTGGCAAGACGCTGATTCCCTGGCACATCAAGTCGACGACCAAGGCCCAGCAGGGGCTGTATGAATACGATGCCGTATCCCGGCTGCGCGATTCCCAGCTCGGCGTCGACAAGGTGCACGACATCCGCAACTACATCAAGCGCGGCAAGTTGTGGGAGGCCTTTACCGCCGAGGAGCAGGTGGTCCTGCTGATCGACGAGGTGGACAAGGCCGATATCGAGTTTCCCAACGACCTGCTGCTCGAACTCGATCGCATGGAGTTTCATGTTTATGAGACCGGCGAGCGGGTCGTCGCCAAACACCGACCGATCGTCATTATCACCTCCAACAATGAGAAGGAACTCCCCGACGCCTTCCTGCGCCGCTGTTTCTTTCATTTCATCAATTTCCCGGACCGGGAGACGATGCTGCGCATCGTGGACGTCCATTTTCCCGGCATCAAGAAATCGCTGGTCGACGAAGCCCTGGACGTGTTCTTCGATGTGCGTAAGATTCCTGGCCTCAAGAAAAAGCCCTCGACCTCGGAGCTGGTCGACTGGCTGAAGCTATTGTTGTCCGACGACATCCCCGACGAGATCCTCAAACAACGTGACCCGACCAAGGCGATTCCGCCTTTGTATGGCGCCTTGCTGAAGAATGAGCAGGACGTCCATCTGCTGGAACGTTTGGCGTTCATGACGCGCCGGGAGAAGAGTGGCTAAATGCTTCTGAACTTTTTCTTTGCCCTCAAAAAAGCAGGGATTCCGGTTTCCATCAAGGAGCTCTTGACGCTGCTGGAGGGCCTGGATCGACATGTCGTTTTCGGCAGTATCGATGATTTTTATCTGTTCTCGCGCACCGCGCTGGTCAAGGACGAACGCTTTTACGACAAGTTCGATCGCGCCTTTGCGCTGTACTTCAAGGATCTCGAAACCCTTGATGACTTCCTTGAGGTATTGATTCCGGAAGAATGGCTGCGCCAGGAGTTTGCGAAGAGCCTCACGGAGGAAGAAAAGGCGAAGATCGAGAGCTTAGGCGGTCTCGAGAAGTTGATCGAGGAATTCAAAAAGCGGTTGCAGGAGCAGAAAAAGCGTCACGAGGGCGGTAACAAATGGATTGGCACCAAGGGTACTTCGCCGTTTGGCAACAGCGGCTATAACCCTGAAGGGATCCGAGTCGGCGGCGAGGGAGGTCAGAAAAAGGCGCTCAAAGTTTGGGAGCGCCGCGAGTTCAAGAACCTCGATGATAGTGTCGAGCTGGGCACGCGCAACATCAAGGTGGCCTTGCGGCGCTTGCGCAAATTCGCGCGCACTGGTGCAAACGAGGAGTTGGATCTCGATGACACGATCCACTCCACCGCCAAAAACGCCGGATTGCTCGATATCAAGATGGTGCCGGAGCGACACAATGCGGTGAAGGTGCTGATCTTTTTCGATGTCGGCGGTTCCATGGACCCCTATGTGCGGACCTGCGAGGAGCTGTTTTCGGCAACCAAAACCGAGTTCAAACACCTCGAATATTTCTATTTTCACAACGCCTTGTACGACTACGTATGGAAGGATAATTTCAGGCGCTACAACGAGAAGACCGAGACGATCGATGTGCTGCGGACGTATTCTGCGGACTACAAGGTGATTTTCGTCGGCGACGCCTCGATGTCGCCTTACGAGCTGGAGAGTCCTGGCGGTAGCGTTGAGTACTACAACAAGGAGACCGGCGTCGAGTGGCTCGAGCGGATTGCCGAGACCTATCCCAAATTGATTTGGCTGAATCCGGTACGGCAGGATTATTGGGAACATACTCCGACTATCCAGCGCGTTCGCAGCATCCTTGAGGGGCGCATGTTTCCACTCACGCTTGGTGGGCTGGAAGAGGGCATTTCGCTGCTTGCCAAATAGGCGGTAGGTGCGTTCGCGATGTCTGAGTGTTCGTCGCAGCCTGCCGATGCGCTAGCGCGATGTCGGAGTGCGCTGGCGGACTGCCGGACGGATGCAGTCGCGGCGTTGCGGCGCGACTTGGCGCGGGCCGAGAGTCGTCTGCGCAAGGGGTTGCCTGCTGACCGCGTGCTGACTCGCATTCAAGACCGCGTGGCGGCCTCCACCGAAGCGGTGGCGGCCCGCCGCGCCAGCGTGCCTGACATCTCCTACCCAGAGGAGCTGCCGGTATCGGCGCGGCGTGCGGAGATTGCCGCCGCTGTGCGGGATCATCCGGTCGTCATCGTTGCCGGCGAGACCGGCTCGGGTAAGACGACCCAGCTGCCCAAGATTTGTCTCGAGCTGGGGCGTGGTGTGCGGGGGCTGATCGGGCATACTCAGCCGCGTCGGATTGCCGCGCGCACTGTCGCCAACCGCATTGCGGAAGAGCTACGAACCCCGCTCGGGGGAGTGGTGGGCTATCAGGTCCGCTTCACCGACCAAAGCTCCGAACGCACCTTGGTCAAGCTGCTGACCGACGGCGTACTGCTGAGCGAGATCGCCCGTGATCCGCTGCTTGCGCGCTACGACACACTGATCGTGGATGAGGCGCACGAGCGCAGCCTCAATATCGATTTTCTCCTCGGTTATCTGCATCGCATTCTTCCTCAGCGTCCCGACTTGCGGGTGATCATCACCTCGGCGACCATCGATGTGGAGCGTTTTTCTGCGCACTTTGGCGATGCCCCAGTCATCGAAGTCTCTGGCCGCGGCTATCCGGTGGAGATTCGCTATGCGCCATCGCAAGACGATGTTGATCCTGTTGCCGCTGCAGTGGCCGCCATTGGCGAGCTGGTCGATGCGCCGGAGCGTGGCGACGTGCTGGCATTTTTTAGCTCGGAGCGTGAGATTCGCGAGGCGTCGGTGCAACTGCGTCGTCTGGCGCTGCCCGGGGTCGAGGCGCTGCCGCTGTATGCGCGTTTGAGCCTGTCTGAGCAGAACCGCGTGTTCCAGCGCGGCCGCGGTGTCCGGGTGGTGCTCGCCACCAATGTCGCCGAGACCTCGTTGACGGTGCCCGGCATTCGCTATGTGGTGGACACCGGACGGGCGCGGATCAGTCGCTATAGTTACCGCACCAAGGTTCAACGCCTGCCCATCGAACCGATCTCCCAGGCCAGTGCGAATCAGCGGGCAGGTCGTTGTGGTCGTGTGGGTCCCGGCGTCTGTGTGCGCCTCTATGCGGAGGCGGATTTTGCCGCACGGCCCGAATTTACCGACCCCGAAATCCGGCGCACCAACCTGGCTGCCGTGATTCTGCGGATGCTGGAACTCCGCTTAGGTGACATTCGGGACTTTCCTTTCATTGAGCCGCCGGATCAACGGCAGATCAACGATGGTTTCCAGTTGCTCCAGGAGCTCGAAGCCATCACCGCGGATGGTCGCCTCACCGACATCGGCAGACAGCTGAGCCGATTGCCGGTGGATCCGCGCCTGGGGCGCATGCTGGTGGCGGCCGGGGGCGAGGGCTGTCTCCGCGAAATGCTGATCATTGTTGCGGGATTGAGTATCCAGGACCCCCGTGAGCGGCCCGCCGACAAACGCCAAGCCGCTGACGAGCGCCATCGCCAATGGGCCGATGAACAGTCCGATTTCATCAGCCTGCTTAACCTGTGGCGGGATATAGAGCATCGGCGGCAGGCGCTTTCGCGCAGCGCTTTCGAGCGCCACTGCCGTCAACAGTATCTGTCGCCTGCGCGGTTGCGGGAATGGCGAGATCTTCATCACCAGCTCCATCTCGCTTGTCGTGAGCTGGGTTGGCGGGATAACTCCGAGGTCGCTGCACCGCGGCAGATTCACCGCGCCTTGCTGCGCGGGCTGCTCACCCAGGTCGGACAACGCAGCGAGCGGCGCGAATATCAGGGCCCGCGTAATCTGCGTTGGCAGATTTTTCCGGGATCCAGCGTGGGCAAGGCCGCGCCGGGATGGATGATGGCCGCTGAGCTGATCGAGACCAGCCGTTTGTATGCCCATCTGTGTGCTGCCATAGAGTCGGATTGGCTGGTCGAGTTCGCGAGTCATCTGGTCAAGAAAAGTTACAGCGAACCCCACTACAGTGCGCGTACCGGTCAGGTGATGGCGTGGGAAAAGCAGACGCTCTACGGCCTGGTGATCCAGGAGCGTAAACGCGTCGGTTACGCGTCGCTGGATCCCGTCGCTGCGCGCGAAATTTTCATTCGCGAGGCGCTGGTCGAGGGCGGCTACGGGCGTGCCGGGAAAGGCGCTTTTTTTCGCCGTAACCAAGCCTTGCTTGCGGAGCTCGAGGCGCTGGAGGATCGATTTCGCCGTCGCGATCTGGTGGCCGACGAACAGGAGCTATTTCGTTTTTACGACGAGCGCGTGCCGGCGCAGATCACCGGTTTGCGGGCTTTTGAGCGTTGGCGCCGCGATGCAGAGCGGGAATCTGCACACTTGCTGCACGTACCCCGTGAGCGGCTGCTGCGCAACGCGCCGGCGGCAGGGGAGGAAGCCCAGTTTCCCCGCACGTTGGTCTGGCAGGGGGTTGAATACCGCGTCGACTATCGGTTCGAGCCGGGAGCGCCCGATGATGGTGTCACCCTGGTGGTGCCGGTGGCGGTGCTGCATCAGGTGCCGGCCCATCGCTTCGACTGGCTGGTGCCCGGGTTGTTACGCGATAAATGCGTTGAGTTGGTCAAGACGTTGCCGCGCCAGCAGCGTCGACCACTGGTGCCCATTCCGGACACCGTAGATACGTTGCTCGACGGGTTGCGGCCGGAGGATCGGCCCCTGGTCACCGTGCTTGCCGAGCGCATTTTGCGCACCACTGGGGAGCGGGTGCCCGCCGACGCCTGGCAGCCGGAGCGGCTCGATGCCTTCTACCACATGAACTATCGTCTTCTCGATGAAGCCGGCGCTGTGTTGGAACAGAGCCGCGACCTGGCCGAACTTCAGGACAGGTATCGCGAGCGGGTGCGCGCTTCGCTGCGTGCTCCCGAAGGCGAAAATCCGGAGCGCGCCGGCCTGCGCGACTGGAGTTTCGGGCAGTTGCCAGAGTCGCTCAGTGTGGACCGCGACGGCCTCCAGGTGCGCGCTTATCCCGGCCTGGTGGATGAAGGCGACAGTGCCGCGTTGCGATTGTTCGACACGCCCGGTGCCGCAGCGGCGGCCACCCGCCTGGGCTTGCTGCGCCTGGCGGCCATCGCGCTGTCCGATACCGTCAAATATCTGCGCAAGGAGTTGTTTCGCGGCAGTGCCCTGCCGCTGGCCGCCGCTGGCTTGCCGGACCCTGCGATCTTGGCAGAAGACGCCATCGCCGCAGCCCTGCAGGAGGCGCTGTTCGCCGCGCGCCCGGTACCGCGCGACGCGAAAGCCTTTGCTGCTTGTCTGGCGCAGGGGCGCGGTGAAGTGGTCGCCGTGGCGCAACGCCTTGCCGCGCAGGTGCTCGACTGGAGTACGGGTTTGCGCAAATTGCGCTTGTTGCTCGGTGAGCGCGCGGCGCGGTTCCCCGCCCCGGCGTCCGAGGGGCGGGCGCAGCTCGATTTTCTGCTGCGACCGGGATTTCTGCGCGATACCGAACCCTGTTGGCTCGAACAATATTCGCGTTACTTTCAGGCGGCGACAACGCGTTTCGAGCGGCTCCCTGGGCAATGCGCGCGCGATCGCGCCAACGCCGAAGTGCTGGCCGATCTGCTCGCCTGGTGGGCCGCGCGGGTGCCGACAGCGGCGGAGCGTGATCCCCAGGCGGCAGCGGCACTGCAGGATTTCCGCTATCGCGTGGAGGAGCTTCTGGTGTCCTGGTATGCGCAGCAGCTACGGACCCGGGTGCCCGTTTCCGCCAAGCGCTTGAACGCGTTGCGAGCGGAACTCGAGGAGCGCTGGTTCGCGCGTTAGCGGGGTGCTTCGCCCGGTTCGCCGGCCCGTGCTGTCGAGGGTGGGCAGTCGTCGAATGCACCGGCGGTCGCCGTGGCCGGCGGCGCGTCGGCAGCGCACAAGCCCAAGGCGAACCGCATGACGTGAAAAATATAGTGCTGCTCCTGGACACCGTGAAACAGGTGCGCCCGGGGCCCACTCGCGTAGATCGCTACATCCTCGCCGGCGTGGGTTTCGGCATCGAGCGGAACCAAGGCCTCCTGATGAAAATCGGGATGCGTGGTGTCGATCTGGGTGAGATCCAGCTTCCGTCCCGCGGCAGGCGACCGTTCATAAACCGCGTCACCAGGTATCTCGATCTGAACGCCGCGGCCATTGGCGTAGGACAGGGTAGTGTAGGGCCGGCCGTCGGCGGCCAGGGCGTAGTCGGGAGCCTGCCGATCCGGCTGCACCACTTTGCCGAGGATGGGGTTGCCGCGCCTGGGGTAGCCGGCGATGGTGAACACGTGACTATGATCGGCGCTGACCACGATGAGCGTCTCGCCGGCGTCGGTCAAGGCCTGTGCCCGGCGTACCGCATCCGAGAGTGCGATGGTATCGGTGAGGGCGCGGTAGGCATTGCCGGCATGATGACCGTGATCGATGCGGCCGGCCTCGACCATCAGAAAGAATCCACGCGGGTTGCGTCGTAGTATGCGAATGGCTTTTTCGGTCATCTCGGCGAGGGATGGCTCGCCACCGGTGTCGGTGGCGCGGTCGTGCTCGTATTCCATGTGCGATGGCTCGAAGAGTCCCAGAAGCCTTTTGCCGGAGGCGGGATCAAAGGCGTCGAAGCCCGCTTGGTTCCAGACGAACTCGCCGTCGAAGCGGGTGGTGAACTCCT
>JBFHML010000045.1:0-18720 GCA_041594335.1 Porticoccaceae bacterium | reverse complement strand
CGTAGTCGCGGGTTTGCCATCGAGTAAACCGCTGGCGGCAACTAAGCAAGTGCCGGTGCCTACTGCGGTGAGGATTGCGCCGGCCTGGTGCTGGGCGCGAAGCCAGGGAAGATATTCGGGATGCCGGCGCAATGCCGGGCGTGGGCTACGCCAAAGGCTGGGGACGTGGACCAAATCGTAGCGGGCGAATGGCTCGATACTGCCGCTAGGTGTGAGCGTGAAACTGGAGGCGGACTGGATCGGCATGCCGTCTGTGGTCAGGGTATCGATGGTGATCGGCCGATAGCGGCGGCCATCGCGCTTGGCGAAGGCCTCGGCATTGCGCAGGATTTCCACTGGCAGCGTGATGCTGGTGGCGAGCGCGCCTTCGCAAAGGATCGTAGCGACCTTGAAGGGCGGTGGTGGCGAGACGACGGGTGATCGGTTCATGTATGCCGGGGGCGAATGCCCAAGTGGGGCGTGCGACGACCGAAATGCCTGTGCCCAGAGATTGCCGCGGGCCGCGGCCGGACGGGTCGCGGGTGAAGGTTCATGCTCGCGCTATCCTAGCGCATCCTGCGCGGAGTGACAGATCTGCCGCGCCGTCCGCCTGTTGGCGGGCCGGCTTTGGCGGATGAGGCATCGGGTTCGGGGCCGAGGCATTGATGGTTGTCCACGCACGCGC
Source organism: Porticoccaceae bacterium (assembly GCA_041594335.1). Classification (GTDB taxonomy): domain Bacteria; phylum Pseudomonadota; class Gammaproteobacteria; order Pseudomonadales; family Porticoccaceae; genus JAGPUQ01. Next base: position 18,056 of record JBFHML010000045.1, on the reverse strand, counting down.
TCTGAGGGACGCCGTCCGGGGCCAGCTGAGACCAGATCAGTGGTCGCGAAGGGCCTGTATGAGGTCGGACTTGTTCATTTTGGCCCGACCGGGGATGCCGATTTCTCGCGCGCGCTGGTAGAGCTGCGCCCGTGTCCAAGCCGCGTAGGGTGGGCTGGCGCCGCCGCGCTTGCCGGCTGTTGTTCGAGGGGTATTGGCGATGCGTGCGGCCTTTTCCTGGCTCATGCCTTGAGCGCGTAGCTTTTCATACTGGGCCTCATCCTTGATTTGGGGGCCGTGATCTTGGGTCATGGTGTTGTGCGCCGGTGTGTATCGAGGCTTTCCGATGGTCGTGGTGTGGTCTCGGTCGCAGGTGCGCCGCCGCGCCAAGTAAGACATCGGACTGGTCGCGGTGGTCGGGGGTTCCCGTGGGGGCGTCCGCGTCCCCGCGTTTTGGCATCGGTAGGCGCGCGCATGGGGGAGAACCCGTGTTGTGCGCCAAGTTGGCTGAAATACCACTCCAATTGGCTGATATGACCATAACGGGGCCGGATGGCTGTTCCTAAAATTCACGGTGTTTCAGCGGGTCAGTGAGCACAGTGGAATGGCAACACTTCCAGTGATCGTGGGTTACGGCGGCTTTAATCCCGCCGGCCGCAGTTCCTTTGATCAGGCATACCGGCGGATGATCCTGGAAAGTCTCGGCACCGCGGATCGGCAGCGGACGGTGGCGGGGTTGGCATGCGCGATGGGGCTCGTCCGCTGGGACGGAGCGGGTTACCTCGACCCAGCGGGCGTGGCGCTGGATCTCGCCGGGGTGGCTGAGCGGTGTGCGGGTGCGGTTGTCGATGGCACCTTGATCCGCCGTATCGAAGCGCAGCACTTCGACCCCGACGCCGTGCCCTGCCACCGTCCGCTCACACTAGATCCGGCGGACGGCGGACTGCGCTTCCGGTTGCCGCGCAAACAGCTGCCGGATCCGCTGCCTTCAGGGTGGACCCTGGATCCGCTCGGGAGTGATGCGGACGACGCCGTCGTGGTCGTCGCCCAGGGGCTGCAGAGTTGGCGGCTGCCCGCCACCCAAGTGCAGGGTGTGAAAGCGGCCGGGCAGTTGCCGAGGGGATTTGATCCGGGTGCCGGATACAACTCCAGGTTTCAGCCGCGAGGATTGCAAATGGCGGTCGCCGGCGCCAGCGACGCCATCCATTCGCTGGGGGTTCCCTGGGAGCGGGTTTGCGCCGCAGTGAGCCCAGATGAAATTGGCACCTATGCATCCTGTGCCATGGGTCAGCTCAGCGAAGAGGGGTTGGGTGGCATGTTGCGCGCCGCTCTCTTGGGGGGGCGCGCCACCGCCAAACAATTGCCGCTCGGCCTCAATAGCATGCCCGCGGATTTCGTTAATGCTTATGTGTTGGGCAGCTTAGGTCACACGGAGGCCATCACCGGTGCCTGCGCCAGTTTCTTGTATAACCTCCATGCGGCCGTGCGCGACATTCGCCGCGGTGCGCGTCGGGTCGCGCTGGTAGGCGCGAGCGAGGCGCCGATCACCCCGGAGATCGTTGAAGGGTTCGCCAATATGAGCGCCCTGGCTACCGAGGAGGCGATGGCACGCCTCGGCGATCCGGACCCGCGGCGCTACAGCCGGCCCTTCGGCCACAACGCCGGTTTCGTGATTGGCGAGGCTGCACAATATGTGTTTCTGATGGACGATGCGTTGGCGGTAGAGCTCGGCCTCGACATACACGGTGCGGTGCCCGAGGTCTGTATCGACGCCGATGGTGTAAAGAAGTCGATCTCGGGTCCGGGGCCCGGCAATTATCTCTGTCTGGGCAAAACCGTGGCCGCCGCCCGGGCGATTTTGGGCGAGGCGCGCCTGCGTCGGCACACCGCGATCTTCGCGCATGGATCCAGCACTCCGCAGAACCGGGTCACCGAATCCCTGATCTTCGACCGCATTGCCGAGGCTTTCGGTATCGCAGACTGGCCGGTGTGCGCGGTCAAGGCCTATGTTGGACATTCGCTTGCGGCCGCCAGCGGAGACCAGCTCGTCGCTGCGTTGGGCGCATTGCGGCACGGTTGGCTCCCCGGCATCAAGACCATGGATGCGGTGGCGCCCGATGTCCATGGTCAGCGCCTACAGATTTCCCTAACCGATATCGACTTGCGGGAGCGAGGGTTGGATGCGGCCCTGATTAACGCCAAGGGATTCGGGGGGAACAACGCTAGCGGGCTCCTGCTGTCTGGGCAGGTTGCAGAGGCAATGCTCGCGCGGCGTTACGGTCGACGTTGGACCGGGTATTTGGCCCAGCGCGAGGCCGCCCGCGCGGCAGCGGCGGATTATGCGCAACAGGCCGATCGCGGTCAGTTTGCCCCGATCTATCGCTTTGGCGAGGGCGGGATAGACGATGCCCAGGTACAGCTCTCGGCGGATGCCATCCAGGTTCCGGGGTTTGGTCGACCCATCGCCCTGACGCGCGACAATCCGTATGCCGACATGTGTTAGGACGCGCGATGGCAGCCTTTAGTCGTACGCGTCGATTTATCGCCGGCGCGCGCTGTTCGGCCTGTGGTCAGGAAGACCGGATCGTCGTTTATCACCGCGATGGGATCGACTATCGCGAGTGCGTGGCCTGTGGAGTGCGGGAGGCGCGGAGCGCCAGTGACATCGTGTCCGGCGAAGGGGAGGTGCGCCGCGGCGTTACGGTGTTGGATCCGCACGCCAAGGCGCCGGGCGGCGGCTGATCCAGATCAAATACGGGTGGCTCTGGTTACCCGCCAGGAAAAAACCGGGTCATTCCTTGCCCCCTGACGGTGCGCCTCTGGTACAATCGCGCGCCGAACTTTTCCCGGTGCCAGCGGTCTCCGTGGCCGCCCCTTCAGCCCCGGCAGTGGTTCAATCAAAACGGAGAAGACGAGGGCAATGGTTTCGAGAGCTAAGCGATTGGTCCGGGGATGCATTGGTTTGCTCGCACCGGCACTGCTCCTCCAGGCGGTGGCGGCGAGGGCAGCCACTGAGCCCCAAGAGGGTTGGGGTCTGCTGAACATGCCCAAGGGCGTGACCAGTGTCAGCAGGGAAATCCACGACATTCACATGGTTGTGCTTTGGATCTGCGTCTGGATTGGCGTGGCGGTCTTCGCGGTGATGTTCTACAGCATGTTTGCGCACCGCAAGTCGCGCGGCCACAAACCGGCCACCTTCCATGAGAGCACATCGGTAGAGCTGGCCTGGACGATTATTCCGGCGCTCATCCTTATTGTCATGGCGTTCCCGGCGACCCGAACGCTGAAGGAGCTCTACGACACCAGCGAGGCTGACCTCGACATCAAGGTTACCGGCTACCAGTGGAAATGGCGGTACGACTACCTCGGTACCGACGTCGGCTTTATGAGTGAATTGGCCACCAGCCAAGACTCGGTGTACGGCCGGGCGCCAAAAACCGAATACTACCTGGAAGAAGTGACCGAGCCGGTGGTGATTCCCGTCGGCAAGAAGGTGCGCTTTCTGATCACCGCAGCCGATGTGATCCACGCCTGGTGGGTGCCAGATCTGGCCGTCAAGAGAGATGCGATCCCGGGGTTTGTCAACGAGACCTGGGCGCGCGCCGATGAGCCCGGCATTTATCGGGGTCGGTGTGCTGAGCTGTGCGGCAAGGACCACGCGTTTATGCCCATCGTGGTCAACGCGGTGCCGGAAGAGGAATTTAATGCTTGGCTGGCGGCCAAGCAGGCCGATGCCGCCGCGCTGCGTGAACTGACAGAGAAGTCCTTTACCTTGGAAGAACTGATGGCCAAAGGTGAGGAAGTGTACGGGCGATCCTGCGCCAGCTGCCATGGGGCATCAGGTGAAGGGATTCCCGGTGCCTTTCCAGGCCTCCAAGGCAGTGCGATCGCACTGGGTCCGGTCGCCGATCACTTGGATGTCGTCGTGAACGGGAAACCCGGCACAGCGATGCAGGCGTTTGGTGCCCAGCTCTCCGAGGTGGATCTGGCCGCGGTCATTACCTATGAACGCAACGCCTGGGGCAATCAGTCCGAAGACAATATCGTCCAGCCCGCGGACGTATTCCAGTTCAAGCAAGCGCGCTGAGGGAGATTCTGCTCATGGCACACGGTCCCGCTAAAGGTATTCGCCGCTGGCTGTTCGCGACCAACCACAAAGACATCGGTACCATGTACCTGTGGTTCAGTTTCGCGATGTTCCTGCTGGGCGGTTTTTTCGCGATGGTGATTCGCGCCGAGCTGTTTGAGCCCGGCATGCAGATCGTTCGTCCCGAATTTTTCAACCAAATGACCACCATGCACGGCTTGGTTATGGTCTTCGGCGCCATCATGCCGGTATTCGTCGGTCTGGCGAACTGGATGATTCCGATGATGATCGGCGCGCCGGACATGGCCTTGCCGCGGATGAATAACCTGAGCTTCTGGATTTTGCCCTTCGGGTTCTCGCTGTTGGCATCGACGCTGTTCATGGAAGGGGGTGGTCCGAACTTCGGTTGGACTTTCTATGCGCCGCTGTCCACTACCTATGCACCGTCCACGGTCAATTTCTTTATCTTCGGCATCCACATCATCGGTGCCTCGTCGATCATGGGGGCTATCAATATTGTCGCCACCATTTTGAATCTGCGAGCCCCTGGCATGACGCTGATGAAAATGCCGCTGTTCGTGTGGACCTGGCTGATCACCGCGTTTTTGCTCATTGCGGTGATGCCGGTGCTCGCGGGTGCGGTCACCATGATGCTGATGGACATCAATTTCGGCACCAGCTTCTTTGATGCCGCAGGTGGCGGAGATCCGGTGCTCTTCCAGCACATCTTCTGGTTCTTCGGGCATCCAGAGGTCTACATCATTATCATTCCGGCGTTCGGTGTGATTTCGGCGATCATTCCCACGTTTTCCCGGAAACCGTTGTTCGGCTATTCCTCGATGGTCTACGCCACGGCGGCGATTGCCTTCCTATCGTTCATCGTTTGGGCGCACCACATGTTTACCGTGGGGATGCCTTTGGCCGGCGAACTCTACTTTATGTACGCGACCATGCTGATCGCGGTGCCCACTGGAGTGAAGGTGTTCAACTGGGTATCCACCATGTTTCGCGGTGCAATGACCTTCGAAACGCCTATGTTGTTCGCCATCGCCTTCGTGGTGCTGTTTACGCTGGGCGGGTTTACCGGGTTGATGCTGGCGATCGCACCAGCGGATATTCAGTACCACGATTCCTATTTCGTGGTGGCCCACTTCCACTACGTGATGGTAGCCGGGGCCCTGTTTTCCAGTACCGCTGCGGTGTATTACTGGCTGCCCAAGTGGTGTGGCCGCATGTATAACGAAACCATGGGCAAGGTGCAGTTCTGGATCTCGTTCATTGGTTTCAATATTACCTTCTTCCCCCAGCACTTCCTGGGCCTGGCCGGCATGCCGCGCCGCTACGCGGATTACTCGCTGCAATTTGCCGATTGGAACATGGTGTCCAGCATCGGGGCGTTTATCTATGGTGCCTCCCAGCTGCTGTTCCTCTACAACGTGATTTCCACGATTGTGGCGGGGAAAAAGGTTTCTGAGCCCAAGGTTTGGGAAGGTGCCGAAGGTTTGGAGTGGACGGTCGCGACTCCCGCTCCCTATCACACCTTTTCCACGCCCCCTGCGGTGAAATAAGGCGCGGAGGTCGCGATGGCGGGATCCCCAGTCAGAAAGACAGCGTTATGGCTGCTGCTCGCTGTGCCGGTGATGTTCGCCTTCGCGGTGTTTGCCATGCCACCGTTGTATGACGTGTTTTGCGAAATTACGGGAATTGGCGGTAAAACCTCGGGGCCTTACGTGGTCGATGAGGCGCCTGCAGTGGATGCTGAGCGCAGCGTCAAGGTGCAGTTTGTGACGACCAACAATGGCGCCATGCCATGGGAGTTCCGGGCACCGGTGGAATCGGTTCGCGTACATCCGGGAGAGTCGAAACGGGTGGCGTTTCATGCCCGTAACGGCACTGACCGGGACATGGTGGCGCAGGCGATTCCCAGCGTGACGCCGACCAGCGCAGCCAAATATTTGCAGAAGACGGAATGCTTCTGTTTCAACCGCCAGCCCTTGCAGGCTGGCGAGACGGCGGAGATGCCGGTGGTATTTTTTGTCGACCCGGAATTGCCGGCGGCGATTACTACCATCACGCTGTCCTATACCTTATTCGATGTCACCGACCGGCAGGCTGCCGAGGTGGCGGCGGTCAATTGATAGCCGAGAGCGGCGCAGTTTTGCGAGGAGAGTGCACCCATGGCATCCGAGAGTAGCTATTACGTACCAGAGAGCAGCTGGTTTCCGGTGGTCACCGCGACCGCCATGGGGCTACTGGCGATCGGCGGTGGACTTGCGGTCCAGGGTCGAACCGCGCTGCCGCTGCTGCTGGGCTTGGCGCTTCTGACGGTGGTGTTGTTCTGCTGGTTCAGTACCGTGATCGACGAGAACATGCGGGGGCTGCCCAGTGCCCAGCTCAAGCGTTCCTATGTCATGGGAATGGGCTGGTTCATCTTTTCCGAGGTGATGTTCTTTGCAGCGTTTTTTGGCGCGTTGTTCTATGTGCGGATGCTCGCAGTGCCCTGGTTGGGCGGCGAAGGCGACAAGGCGATGACCAACCAACTGCTCTGGCAGGGGTTCGAGGCGCAGTGGCCGGTCATGGAAACGCCGGATCAGGTGGCGGGCGGTAGCAAATTCGTTGGGCCGCACGAAAACATGGGATTCCCGGGTTGGGACAAGCTGTTCGGCTGGCTGCCCTTGTGGAACACGATCATCCTGCTGACGTCGAGCTGGACCGTACATATTGCCCACCACGCGTTGAAGCATGGCAATCGAAGCCGGTTCAATCTCTTTTTGGGGATTACGGTTGCCCTTGGGGTGATTTTCATCGGGGTGCAGTATCTTGAGTACCATGAGGCGTACGTCGACATGGGCCTAACGCTGCAATCCGGTATCTATGGCACCACCTTTTTCATGCTGACTGGGTTCCACGGGTTCCATGTATGCATGGGTACGTTCATGCTGGCTATTCAGTTGATCCGTGGGCTGAAAGGCCATTTCAAGCCAGATGATCAGTTTGGCTTCGAAGCATCGTCCTGGTATTGGCACTTTGTCGATGTCGTGTGGGTCGGACTGTTTATCTTTGTCTATGTACTCGGTTGATCGGCAAACGTCATCCGCTCAGGCAAAACGGCCAGTCGATCTGGCCGTTTTGCCTTGGGTCGGTTAGGGTTGGGGCGCGACCTGCTCCGGGTGTAATTGGCGGTCCCAGGGTGCGGTGCTGTTGAGGCGGCCGGACCAGAATCCCCAGGCGATACTGAGGATCAACGCGGTGGCGAGGGCGACCCGAATGCCCAGGGCGTAGAGGGTGCGGCGGCGAGAATTCCCGGTGTCCTTGAGTAGAAAGAGCAAGCCTGCGGAAAGGCTGATCAGCAGTCCGATAAACAGGGTAACGATGAGCACCTTGAGCCACACAGCGACGACCTCGCAGGAGAAAGGGCGAAATTTAACCACAGATGACCCCAAGCCCCTACCTGCGGCCTGAGCGCCGGCGGTTTCAGTGGCAGTGGAACGGCAAATTGCTGATCTTCTGCGCCCTTGGGTTGGTTTTGACGACCACCGCGGGTTTTTGGCAGCTGCGGCGGGCCGAAGAAAAGCGCGAGCTGCTGGCCGCTTTTGCGGCGCGCTCGCAGCAAAAGCCGGTGGCATTGGAGACCGTAGATCCGGCCGCAGACCAGCGCTATCGACGGATCCTGTTGTCTGGCGTTCCCGATAGAGACCACCAATTCCTCTTGGATAACCGGGTCCGCGATGGCCGCGCAGGCTACGAAGTGTTGGTCCCGGTACGGTATGGCGCACACCGTTGGGTGTTGGTGAACCGGGGCTGGCTGCCGAGAGGATTGAACCGTGCAGAGTTGCCGGAAATTCCCCCCTTGCCCGAACATGTGGTCTGGGAGGGGTACCTCTACAAAGCGGCTACGCGGGCGCCGGTGCTCGGCCCGCAAGAGCCGGTGGTCGGTTGGCCTCAGGTCGTCCAGCAGCCGGATCGCGAGCTTTTCGAGCAGCGGCTCGGCAGAGCGCTGTTGCCGTATCAGGTGCGCCTCGAGAACAGCCCCGGGTTCGATACCCGTTGGATCACCACCAACTTGCCGCCGGCCCAACACATCGGTTACGCCGTGCAATGGTTCGGTTTGACAGTGGTGTTGGTGGTGTTGGGATTGGTCAGCAACAGCAATTTGGTCGAGTGGATGCGTAGTGCGCGAGAGAGGGGCCATGAATAAGTCGGGTGATTGGCGCAAGCAATTACAGCTGTGGTTGATCCTGGGTATCACGGCCGGTGTATTGGCCGCCGGGTTCCTGCTGGTGCCTCAAGACTCGGCCGGAAAGGCGCGGTTGCTCGGGCTGCTCGGCACCAGCAACCATGGCAGCCTGCTGGCGCCCGTGGTGCCCATGGCGGAGGTGCCGCTGACGGCCGATGGCGAGCCCGTGGATTGGCAGGCGTGGGCGCCGCGTTGGCGCGTCGTTGTCGCCACGAGCCTGCCCTGTGACGAGGTCTGCCGCGAATTGTTGTACGTGACCCGCCAGACCCATATTCGCCTGGCGCGCAACGCCGACCGCGTCGAGCGCGTATTGTTGGCCGCAGGCGAGGCGTTGGATGCGCCGACCGTGGCATTGATCGAGCAGGAGCATCCGCAACTGCGGGTGGTGTTTGCGGACCCGGGGCGGTTTGCGGCCTGGGCGGGGGCGCAGCAGTCGGGCTGGGGCGTTGACGAGCCGCGGGTGTTGGTCGTCGACCCCCAGGGTGTTGCCATGCTGTATTTCACCCCGGAGCAGGAGGATGCCGATTTACTCGAAGACCTCAACCACCTGCTCAAGTACTCGGCCGAGCCCTAACCATGGCGGATATTCCCAACACGGCCAAACCCGGCTACCGGCTGGCTTTAGTCGCAGTGGCCCTGGCGGTCGTCGTCGTCGGTCTGGGGGCCTTTACGCGACTGGTGGACGCGGGGCTCGGTTGTCCCGACTGGCCCGGATGCTATGGCCATTTGTTGTGGCCGTCCGCGGAGCACGAGATCGCTGCAGCCGAAGCGCGTTTCCCCGATGCGCCGGTGGCTACCGACAAGACCTGGCCGGAGATGGTGCATCGCTATTTTGCCGGCTCTTTGGGTTTGATGATTACCGTTTTGGCGGTGGTGGGTTGGCGGCGCCGCGAAGACCGAGATTATCCGTTCCGCCTGCCGATGCTGTTGTTGTTTTTGGTGGTTTGGCAAGCGCTGTTCGGTATGTGGACGGTGACTCTCAAATTGTGGCCACAAGTCGTCACGCTCCATCTCCTCGGTGGCATTAGTATTCTCGGGTTGCTATGGCTGTTGGCTCTGCGCCTGCGGGGCGACCGTTGGCTTGTACCCGCTGCGGTCGCCGATCGGGTCGCCAGACTGAAAGCTTGGGTGGTCCTTGCGCTGATTGTGGTCTTTCTGCAGATCGCGCTGGGCGGATGGATCAGCTCCAATTATGCGGCCCTGGCTTGCGGCGACTTCCCGACCTGTCATGGTCAGTGGTGGCCTGCCATGGACTTTCGTCGCGGTTTCGATGTGTTGCAGGAGGTGGGGCCGAACTACCTCGGCGGCCTGTTGGAAAGCGAGGCCCGCACTGCAATTCACGTGACCCATCGCCTGGGTGCAGTGGCTGTCGCCGTCGTGTTATTGGGGCTGTGCGTGGCGCTCCTGGCTATGCCTTGGCCGGGTGCGCGGCGGCTGGCGGCAGCCTTGGCTGCGGCCGTGGCGCTGCAGATCGGGCTTGGCATCGCCAATGTGATCTTGGCGCTGCCGTTGGCGATCGCCGTCGCCCACAATCTCGGGGCCGCTTTGATCTTACTGGTGCTGGTAACCTTGGCTACACGTATCTGGACCTTGAGAGCAATCGATGTCGACGCGCACTGAATCCGTGTCCGTTGCGCCGGGCTGGCGTGATTATCTGGAGCTATGTAAGCCCAATGTGGTACTGGTCATGATCGTGACCTCGGTCATCGGCATGTTTATGGCGGTACCAGGCATGGTGCCCCTCGACGTGCTCACGTTGGGAAACCTGGGTATCGCCCTCTGCGCGTCCGCTGCGGCCGCGATCAATCATTTGGTCGACCGACACATCGATCGGAAGATGGCGCGGACTCACAACCGGCCGGTAGCCCGGGGTCGACTGGCACCCGCCCAGGTGGTGGGGTTCGCGCTGATCCTCGGCGGTTTGGGTATGACCATCCTGATGGTCTGGATTAACGCGTTGACGGCATGGCTGACCCTGGCATCGCTGTTGGGCTACGCCGTGGTCTATACGTTGTTTCTGAAGCGGGCGACACCGCAGAACATTGTCATCGGTGGACTCGCCGGTGCGGCCCCGCCGCTGCTTGGATGGACCGCAGTGACCGGCGCGGTGCACAGCCACGCCCTGCTGCTGGTACTGATCATTTTCGCTTGGACGCCGCCGCATTTCTGGGCATTGGCGCTACACCGCAAGGCGGAGTATGCCGAGGCCGATGTGCCGATGCTGCCAGTCACACATGGTGAGCGCTATACCAAGCTGCATATCCTGCTCTATACCATTCTGATGGTGTTGGTGACCTTGCTGCCTTATCTGACCGGGATGAGCGGCTGGCTCTACCTCCTTGGCGCAATGATCCTAGGTGCCGGATTTCTGTACTGGGCGATCCGTTTGTATCGCGACGCCGGTGGGGATGCCGACTCCGGCTTGGGAATGACCACCTTCAAGTACTCGATCGTCTATCTGCTGGCGTTGTTCGCGATCATGTTGGTGGATCACCAGGTCGTCGAGCCGGCACTCCCGGTGTGAGGCAGTCATGAGCGAGCACCGAGACCCAGTGACCCGCCGCAACATTCGCTTGACGGTCGCCGCCGCGCTGATTTTTGCGTTGGTCGCGATGGCGGGCTTGATGTACAAGCTGTCACAACCGCGGATTCTAAGCGACCACGAGCTGCGCGGCCAACGGGTCTATGTACTGGACCCTCCGCGGGCGGTGCAATCGATGGCGCTGGTCGATCATCGCGGACTGTCGTTTGACGCCGAGCGCCTGCGGGGGCATTGGACACTGGCTTTCTTTGGCTTTACCTCCTGTGCGGACATTTGCCCTACCACCTTGACCACGGTCGCCAAGATGTATCGGGAACTGAAGCCGGGCGAGCAATCTGACCTGCAGGTGCTGTTGATTACCGTGGACCCCGCGCGCGATACCCCGGACGTGTTGGGAGCCTATGCGACGGGCTTTCACCCGGATTTCCTCGGCATCGCAGGGGAGTTGCCGAGGCTGCGCAAGCTGGCCTTGGAGTGGCAGTCCGGTTTTGAGCCCGCTACCGACGAGGCGGATTACCAAGTCGAGCACAGTGGCAATCTGGTGCTGATCAATCCCGCCGGCGAACTGCACGCCTTTCTGCGGCCCCCGTTCGAGCATGGGGCTTTGCGGGTCATCTGGCGTTCGCTGCGCGCCACCTATTGACGGCGGTTGCCCGACACAAAAACGCATCCCGGTCGTCGGTCACCCGAAGCCTGGAGGATGGCGGGGGTGTTGCCCGGTAGCGCGCCGGGATGTCGGTCGGCGTGCAGGAGGGCAAGAAGGTGGTTGGTCCTAGGTCGAGGGCGGCCGGTTGTACCGGCAGTCGATCCAGGGCAGCTACGCTTGTTGCGTGCCCGCCCCTTGGCTACCATGAGCGCCCGCCGCCAGTACCCAGCGCTCATGTCTGTATTTGACTTCCTTCCCGGTCGCGAAGGCTATTATGGCGCCTACGGGGGATGTTTCCTGCCGGAAATCCTGACGTCTACCATCGAAGAGTTACGCGAATGCTTTCGCGCCTGCAAGGCCGACCCCGCCTTCTGGCGCGAGTATATCGAGGCGATGCAATCCTATTCGGGGCGTCCGACGCCGGTAACCTTCCTGGAAAACCTATCGCGTCATCTGGGCGGCGCCCGGATCTATGTGAAGCGCGAGGATCTCAATCACACCGGCTCCCACAAGATCAACAATGTGATGGGGCAGGGCCTGCTCTGCAAGCGGTTGGGTAAGACGCGGGTGATTGCCGAAACCGGTGCCGGGCAACATGGCTTTGCGACTGCGACCATGGCCGCGCGCTTTGGCCTCGAGTGCAAGATCTACATGGGCGCGGTCGACGTCGCCCGTCAGCGGCCCAATGTGTTTTGGATGGAGAATCTGGGCGCCGAAGTGGTGGCGGTCCAGGATGGTCAGCGCACGCTCAAGGACGCGATCAACGAGTGTCTGCGTGATTGGGTGACCAATATGGCCGATACCCATTATGTGCTCGGCACCGCCTGTGGCCCGCACCCGTTTCCCGAAATGGTGAGCTACTTTCAGTCCATCATCGGCCATGAGTCGCGAGAGCAAATTCAACAGCTGTGTGGTCGTTTGCCCGATCGCGTGTACGCCTGCGTTGGTGGCGGTTCCAATGCCATTGGGATCTTCCAGGGGTTTCTCGATGACGCCGGCGTGGCGTTGGTGGGTTGCGAAGCCGGAGGGCTCGGTCCGGGTCCGGGGGGCCATGCATCGCGACTGGCTTATGGCGATGCCAGTCTCGGCGTAGCGCAGGGATACAAGACGTATTTCCTGCAAAACGATGACGGCAACATGCTGGAGACGCATTCGATTGCCGCGGGCCTGGACTATATTGGCGTCAATCCGATTCTCGCCCATCTGTGGGAGCAGGGTCGGGTTCGCTTCGAGGCAGCGACCGATGACGAGGTTCGAGAGGCGCTGCGGCTGGTGATGCGCACCGAGGGGCTGATTCCCGCACTCGAGAGCACTCACGCTTTTGCCCGCGCGATTGCCGAGGCGCCGACCATGGGGCGCGATGAAATCATTTTGATCAACCAGTCGGGGCGCGGCGATAAGGACATTTTCACCGTCGCCGATGCGATCGAAGACGGCGCTTGGAAAGCTTTCATACGAAGCAAGGCAGAACAGTATGGCGCTTGAGGCCTATCTGCGGGAGCGCCTTGCGCGTAAGCCGCTGTTGGTGATGACGCATGTCGTGTGCGGTTATCCCTCGTTTGAGGACAACCTGCGCGCGCTGGACGTCATGGCGGAGTTCGGCGTCGATTTGGTCGAGCTACAGTTTCCGTTTTCTGAGCCCTCGGCGGATGGGCCGAGGTTCGTGCGCGCCAACCAGGTGGCGATCGACCAGGGGGTGCATACCCGCGACTGCTTTGCCTTCATGGCGCGGGCTGCCCAGCAGTTTCCGTTCAAGCTGCTGATGATGGGTTACTACAACACCGTATTCAAAATGGGCGAAGCCCGCTTTGTCGAGCAGTTGGCCGCCGCTGGGGGTTGCGGAATGATCATCCCCGACCTCCCGCTTGAAGAAGCCGCGGAGTTGCGGCGTCTGGCGGCCGCGCAGGATCTCGACCCGATTTGGTTATTGACTCCCACCAATAGCGACGCGCGTCTCGCCAAATTGGGCGCGGCGGCGAGCGGCTTCGTCTACGCGGTGGCGCGCAAGGGGGTGACTGGCGGTAAGACAACCATGGACGACTCACTCGATGCCTTTATCGGCCGCTGCCGGCGAGCGACGACGGTACCGATTGGGGTCGGTTTTGGCGTCAGTAGTCGCGCCGACATGGAATTTCTGCGCGGGCGCGCCGACATCGCCATCATCGGCACAGCCGCGCTTGCCGCCTGGGAGGCCAACGGGGAGGCTGGTTTGCGGGCTTTTCTCGCCGATGTATTGGGGGCGTCTCAGGCCCAGGGCGCGTAGTGGTCTGTCAACGCTAGGGCTTCGGCTACCGCCCGGCAGGTAATTTTCCCGTCCGCCACATTGAGCCCGCGCGCAAAGCCGCGGTCGTCTCGCAGGGCGTGGAGGCCTTGGTCGGCAAGGCGTTGAATGTAGGGCAGGGTGGCGTCGCTCAGCGCGAGCGTCGAGAGCCGGGGGTAGGCGCCGGGCATATTGGCGACGCAGTAATGAATGACTCCGTGGCGTCTGAAAACCGGGTCTTGATGCGTGGTGGGGCGCGAGGTTTCCACGCAGCCGCCTTGGTCGATGCTGACATCGACGATCACGGCGCCCTCGCGCATGCCGGTGACCATGGCTTCGCGGATCACCCAGGGTGCACGCGCGCCGCGCACCAGAACCGCCCCGACCACTAAGTCGGCATCCTGGGTCTGTCGGGCGATAGTTTCCGGGGACGACAATTGCAGCTGAAATTCCGCCTGAATGAAGTCGGCGAGCGCTGTTTGGGGAACCTGCCCCCGGCCCAAGACCCAGGTTTCGGCACCGAGCCGGGCGGCGGCTCGGGCAGCGTGCCTGCCGACAACGCCATCCCCGATGATCACGACCTTCCCAAAGCTGCGCTCGAACAGGCGTCCTGGCAGCATGCCCAGTCCGCCGCCGGATCGGGCGAGATGATTCGCCCCCATGGTGATCGCCATATTCCCCGCTACGGCGCTCATGGGTGCGAGTAGGGGCAGTCCGCCTGAAGCATCTTCGACCGTCTCGTAGGCGATTGCGCGGACGCCGCCGTCCAAGAGTGCGTGAGTCAGGGCTGGCGGCGCGCCGGCCAGATGCAAATAGGTGAACAGCAGTTGCCCTGCGAATAGCGTGTATTCGTCCGCCACCGGTTCTTTTACCTTCAAGACGAGCTCGTTGCGCCATGCGGTGTCCCGGTCGACGATCTCGGCACCGGCCGTGCGGTAGGCCCCGTCGTCGAATCCGGCCCCGGTACCCGCGCCGGACTCGACGCGGACCCGGTGGCCGCCAGCGATCAGTGCGCTAGCGCCTGCGGGCGTCAGCGAGACGCGGTATTCGTCGGCCTTGCGTTCTGCGGGGACACCGATATGCATAGCTGGATTCGGCCTGTTGGGCGGATTGTCGGGAGAGAGTAACCATCCGCCCTGTAGCGTCAACCGTTCGCCCGTTCGCCGTGATTGTTGACCGCGGAGCAGACGATGGGACCAGGGTATCGGGAAGGACCGTCGAGAGCAGATGGGGCAAGGACCGTCCCCATGAAGAGACCCGGTCGTACGCATTGCGCCTTGGTACGCCTGCGCCGCCTCGGCGCTGCTCGGCGGATAGCGTCGAGATGACAGCTTAAAGGCTACTACACCGCGCAAAGGCGCTTCGCGAAAGATGCTGGCCCTTACGCTGGCAAACCAACGTAGGACTGGGCGCGCGACGCCGAGATCCTGCGTGCCGCCATCGGGAATCCGTAACCAAGCTGTCCACCGACAACCCGGTGCACGGTACGCCAGCCCAGGTGCTGAACAGCCTAAAGCATCCGGGAATTGGCCGGGTTGTTAGGATTTCTCCTGTGGCCGACGTGCTGCCCCGGCGGGGTTTTGGCGGCGACCCGCCGCCCCTTTTCGGTCTTCGTTTACCCCCCTCTGCCGTCTGGATTTTTCCGTAGGGAATGGATTTAATTGGGGAAACATAATTTCTGGTAATGATGCATCGGATAATTTCATAACTACGGGGGATGTCATGACCGATTTCGATACCATTATTCGTGGAGGGGCCATCGTCGACGGTACTCGATACCGCGAGCGTTTTGTTGGGGATCTGGGGGTCAAGAATGGCCAGATTGCGGCGATAACGCCCGCCGGCGGTTTGGCAAACCACAGTGCGGATGCGGTGATTGATGCCGAGGGCTTGGTGGTCGCGCCAGGCTTCGTCGATCTCCATACCCATTATGACGGGCAGCTGCTATGGGACCCTTACCTGAGCTGTTCCAGCTGGCACGGTGTTACCTCGGTTGCCATTGGTAATTGCGGTTTCGGCTTTGCGCCGACGCGGCCCGACCAGCAGGAGCGGGCGATGCTGTCGATGGAGCGCGTAGAGGCGATACCGCTGGCGACCATGAAGGCGGGCATGGACTGGGACTGGGAGACTTTTCCGCAATGGCTCGATTCCATCGAGCGCCGCCCCAAGGGCATCAACGTGATGAGTTTCGTGCCCCTCAATCCGCTGATGATTTACGTGATGGGTGTAGAGGCTGCCAAGACCCGGGATCCAGATGAGCGTGAGCTGAAGGAGATGTTGCGCTTGATGGAGGAATCGTTGGAGGCTGGGGGCGTCGGGTTTTCCATGCAGCGTTTGGGGGACGGCTTTACCTCGGTCCAGCGTGACTATGACGGTACTCCGATGCCTACCGATACCATGTCGGATGAGTTGGTGCTGGCGTTTGCGCGGCTGTTGAAGCAGCGCGGCAGAGGGTTTGTGCAGCTCACCCAGGCTAAGAACGAATTCACCGCCGATCTCGACTTCGGGGTCAAGTTGGCGGAGGCTTCGGGGGCGCCGGTGTTGTGGAACGCGGTGCAAGTCAATGAGCGCCATCCGCACCAGCATCGCCGGATGCTGAGATGGGTGGAGGAGGCGCGGCAGCGCGGCCTGAACATTTGGATGCAGGCGATCACCACGCCCAATGACATGCGCTTCAAGCTCGACAATTTCAACTTGTTCGATGGCAATGGTGCCTGGCGCAACGTCACCATTGGCGATGTCGATACCCGGATGCGCAAAATGCAGGATCCGGCGCTGCGTGCCGCGGTGCGGGAAGATTACGACCATGGCAGCGCACCCTTTGTGTCCGGTCCCATCGCTGAAATCGTGGTCGACGCGGTACACCACGCCGAGAATCAGCGCTACGTCGGCCTCACCATTGCTGAACTGGGCGCGGCCATGGGGCGCCACCCGGCTGATGCGATGCTGGACTTGGCGATCAGTGAGCGGCTCCAAACAGTCTTCTACGTGACGCCCTTCAACTACCGCCAAGATCTGCTCGAAGAGATTTTGCACAATGAGTGGACGCTGCCGGGCGTCTCGGACGGCGGCGCCCATACCAAATTCCTCAACTATGGGCGTTATCCCACCAATATGCTGCAGGACCTCGTGCGAGAGCGCGGCTCCTACACGCTGGAGGAGGCGCACTATCGATTATCCGCGTTGCCGGCGATGGCTGCGGGCTTCAGCGACCGAGGAACGCTAGAGGTGGGGCGTGCGGCAGACATCGTGGTGTACGACTACGACAACCTTCGTATGCTGCCGGCGAAGATTGTCCATGATCTGCCGGGCGACGAATGGCGCTATGTGGAGCGCGCTGAAGGCTATCGTTACATACTCGTCAATGGCGAGCCCATTTTTGTCGATGGGGCCTGTACGGGGAAAACTCCCGGGGTGCTGCTGCGCCATGGCAAGGCGGCGGGGATGTCCAGCGCGGCCTGACTGCGCAGCCTCAACGCGTAGAAAACCGGGGGCCGACCCCGGTTTTCTTTTGGCGATCTCGCGAACCGTATCCATTGCTGTTGCTTAGCGGCAGTTCATCCCATAGAATCCCCGATCCGTTTTTGCCTGTGCCGCGCTGGCGTAGCTCAGTTGGTAGAGCAGCTGACTTGTAATCAGCAGGTCGGGGGTTCGACTCCTCTCGCCAGCTCCAGGGCAGATAGGCCACCCGCGCCGTGTTGACAATGGTGGGGTGATGGAAGAAGATGCCGGGCTTTTTCCCGGAGGGGTTCCCGAGTGGCCAAAGGGATCAGACTGTAAATCTGACGCGAAAGCTTCGGTGGTTCGAATCCACCCCCCTCCACCAAACAGACTGTTGATGCCGGCCGAGGGCTGTCGCCGGCGTGGGAGGCCACCGCTCAGCGCGGGTATAGTTCAGTGGTAGAACCTCAGCCTTCCAAGCTGATGATGCGGGTTCGATTCCCGCTACCCGCTCCAGGTGTTCAGAGGAATTCAGGTTTAGGTGAGATTGGCTCATATAGCTCAGTCGGTAGAGCACTTCCTTGGTAAGGAAGAGGTCACCGGTTCGAATCCGGTTATGAGCTCCAGATGAGAAGGGGCGCTGTACGGCTGGGCCGTACAGCTTTTTGACGTTTCGCTATTCGTTGTTGCAAGAACAGAGCCGACGCCGGGAGACACGCGCTATGGCAAAGGAAAAATTTGAGCGTAGCAAGCCGCACGTAAATGTTGGGACGATTGGTCACGTGGACCATGGTAAGACGACGCTGACGGCGGCGCTGACGCGGGTGTGTTCTGAGGCCTGGGGCGGTGGTTCTGCGGTACCGT
>JBFHML010000044.1:0-19356 GCA_041594335.1 Porticoccaceae bacterium | reverse complement strand
CCGCAATGGCCGCTACCTCATGGTGACCGAAATCATCGACGGTCTCCAGGTGCTCAACCAACCCGCGGGCCACGTCGAACCCGGTGAATCCGTACTCGAAGCAGTGCGTCGGGAAACCCTCGAGGAAACCTGCTGGCAGGTTGAGCCGGTCGCCTGCCTCGGGCTCGGCTACTATGTTGCGCCCAGCGGAGACAGTTTCCACAGAGTCACCCTAGTGTGTGACCCGCTCATCGAGGTCGTCGCGACGCCCGACGCTGACATCGAATCTCGATTGTGGCTAAGCGCCGCCGAAATTCTCGGCGATCGCTACCGCCATCGTAGCCCCATGGTGCGGGCAGCAATCCGGGATCACCAGGCGGGCGTTCGCTATTCCTTAGCGATGCTGCGGGATTACCGGTAACATTACATTGTTAGCGCACGTATCCCACCTATGAGTTTCAACACCACAACGCGTGTCATGGTCGGCATGTCCGGCGGCGTCGATTCCTCAGTCGCGGCACTGTTGCTGCGCGACCAGGGTTTCGCTGTGACCGGCGTATTCATGAAGAATTGGAATGAGGACGATGGCACAGAGTACTGTACTGCCCAGGAGGATCTGTTCGACGCACTACGCGTCTGCGATCGACTGGGCATCGAACTGGAGACCGTAAATTTCGCCGCGGAGTACTGGGACCGGGTGTTCGCGCACTTTCTGGCGGAATACCGAGCCGGTCGCACGCCCAACCCCGATGTGCTGTGTAATCGAGAAATCAAGTTCAAGGTATTCCTGGACTATTGCCGCGAGCTCGGGGCTGAGTACATCGCCACCGGGCACTATGCCCGCGCCCCAACACCCTGCGAAGGTGACATCGCGCTGTTGCGCGCCCGCGACGAAAATAAGGACCAGAGCTACTTCCTCTACGCGGTGGCCGCCGAAGCCATCGCGCGCACGCTTTTTCCACTCGGTGAAATGAACAAGCCAGAGGTGCGTAAGCTCGCCCGCAAAGCCGGCCTCATCACGCACGACAAGCGGGATAGCACGGGCATCTGCTTTATCGGCGAACGCCGTTTCGCGGACTTCCTGCAAACCTATCTGCCAGCACGCCCGGGCCCCATTACCACACCGGCCGGTCGGGTGCTTGGCGAACACGCGGGGCTCATGTACTACACCATAGGCCAACGCGCCGGCCTAGGCATCGGCGGCATCCGGGGCGCCGGCGATCAGCCCTGGTATGTGGCCGACAAAATGTTGGCAACCAATACACTCGTGGTGGTCCAAGGCAGCGAACACCCCTTGCTCTACTGGCGCGGCCTGCGCGCCGAGCAATTGCACTGGATACCACAGCCGCCCACCGAACACCGGCTCTTTTGTACTGCCAAGACCCGCTATCGGCAACCGGATCAGGGCTGCCTGGTCGAACTCGACGATAGCGGCTGTCAAGTCCACTTCGACACCCCGCAACGCGCCATCACGCCCGGCCAATCGGTCGTGTTTTACCAAGGAGAGCGCTGCCTCGGCGGCGGGATTATCACCACCGGAGTCCGCTGAAATGGGTGCCAAGGCACGGGAAACTCAGGTCACCGCTTTGGCGGCGGCGCTGCTCCACTGCCAAGCCGTGGATCAATTGGCACGCACGGGCGCGCTACCCCACGATCACCTGCGCACGGCCATGCTGGCCCTGCTCGATCACAGCACAGCAGGCACCCTGACACGCTATCGCGAGCCGGACCACCTGGCGCGCGGACTGGAACTGCTGGAACCTTTTCTTCGTGGCGAGCAGCGCGCGCTGCGACCCGAAATCCTGCGCTACATGGTGGGCGTCCTGTATTTGCAACGCCGCCTGCAAAAGGATGCCGATACCCGTCAGCGCATCTACAACGGCATCGAACGCGCCGCCAAGCAGGCCGAGCTGTTCACCCCGACCCATGAAAACGTATTGGCCAATGTTGCACAGTGCTACCAGGACACCTTGGGGAAATATCGCTTCCGCATTCAGGTTCGCGGAGAGAGCGGCTACCTGCGCCAACCGGCCGTGGCGGAACGTGTGCGTTGCATGTTGTTTGCGGCGATCCGCGCCGCCGTGCTCTGGCATCAGGCCGGCGGTCGTCGCTGGCAGTTGATGCTGGGGCGCCGCCCACTACTCGCCGAGATTCATCGACTGAAAACCGGCCATTGAACTCACCATCGCCGGGAATCCGGTAAACTTGCCGCCCGCCTCGAGGTAGCCACGGCCATGGAACTAACCCCCCTCACCGCGCTTTGCCCCCTCGACGGCCGTTACAGCAGTAAGATCGCCCGCCTTCGGGAATACTTCAGCGAATACGGCCTCATCCGGTACCGGGTACGTATCGAGCTAGCCTGGCTGCGTCATCTCGCCGCAGAGCCGGGCATCACTGAACTGCCAGCCCTCACTGCCCAAACCGATGCCGCGTTGACCCAGATCGAAAACGATTTCGATATCAGCGCTGCCGAGCGCATCAAAACCATCGAGGCGACGACCAATCACGATGTCAAGGCGGTCGAATATTTCATCAAGGAGCGCCTCAACGCCTTGGGAGGCTTTGGCGGCCACGCCGAATTCGTCCACTTCGCCTGCACCTCGGAAGACATCAATAATCTGGCCCACGGCCTGATGCTTCACGAGGCTCTACATCAGGTGCTACTGCCGCAAATGTATGCGCTGACCGATGCTCTCGCCGACCAAGCCCGGCAATTGGCGGCAGAGCCCATGCTGTCGCGAACCCATGGCCAGACCGCCTCACCCACCACAGTGGGCAAAGAGCTCGCCAACACAGTCGCCCGACTTCGACGGCAACTCCGGCACATCGAGTCGGTGCAAATCACAGGGAAGATCAACGGCGCTGTGGGCAACTACAACGCGCATTACGCAGCCTATCCCGAACTCGATTGGCCGGACATCGCCCAACGTTTCGTCACCGGACTCGGGCTCGACTGGAACCCCTATACGACACAGATCGAGCCCCACGACTGTATCGCAGAGCTATTCGATGCCATTGCCCGCTTCAATACCGTCTTGATCGATTTCGACCGCGATATTTGGGGCTACATTTCGCTGGGCTACTTTCGCCAGCGACCAATTCCTGGCGAGGTTGGCTCATCGACCATGCCCCACAAAGTCAATCCCATAGACTTTGAAAATTCGGAGGGAAATCTGGGGCTGGCCAACGCGGTACTCGGCCACCTGGCAGCAAAGCTGCCTATCTCTCGCTGGCAGCGCGATCTGACCGACTCCACGGTGTTGCGCAATATGGGGATCGGCTTGGGCTACAGCGCTCTGGCTTACCAGTCCACAGCCAAAGGACTCAGCAAGCTCGAATTGGACAGGGCCACTTTGGCAGCCGACCTGGATCAGGCCTGGGAGGTGCTCGCCGAAGCAATACAAACCGTGATGCGCAGGTATCAGGTTCCCGAGCCCTATGAAAAACTCAAGGCGCTGACCCGGGGACACACCATCGACGCCGAGACGCTGCAAACCTTTGTCGCCGCACTACCCTTGCCGACACAAGCACGGGATCAGCTGCTGCGCTTGGTACCCCGCGCCTACACCGGCAATGCCGAACAACAGGCCGCCGCGATCGACTGAATCGAGACCAGGGTCAAGCCGGCACCGCAAAAGCACTGCGCTTGAGGTCTGCGATGGTGTCACGCAACGCCGCCGCCTCCTCAAACTCGAGATTACGCGCATGCTCGAGCATTTGCTCCTCGAGCTGGGCGATGCGCTGAGCCAAGGCCGCGGGGGACAGATCCGCTGCCTCGGCCAAAAAGGCCGGGCTCGCGCTCCCACTCCGCATCTGCCGCCGCCCGCCGCGCCGCGGCACCACCGCACCTTCAAGAATATCCGCCACCGGTTTTTGGATACCTTTGGGCACCAGGCCATGACGCTCGTTGAACGCCAGCTGCTTACCACGCCGCCGCTCTGTCTCCTCCATGGCACGGCGCATCGATCCAGTGATCCGATCGGCGTAAAGGAGCGCACGCCCGTGAAGATGACGAGCGGCCCGGCCAATGGTTTGGATGAGCGATTGCTCCGAACGAAGAAAGCCTTCCTTGTCGGCGTCCAGAATGGCGACCAGCGCAACTTCGGGCATGTCTAACCCCTCCCGCAGCAGGTTGATCCCCACCAACACATCGAATTCTCCGAGACGTAGGTCACGGATGATCTCGACCCGCTCCACCGTATTGATGTCTGAATGCAGGTAGCGCACCCGGACGCTATGCTCCCCAAGGTATTCGGTCAGATCCTCCGCCATGCGCTTGGTCAGCACCGTCACCAGGATCCGCTGATCTAGTGCCGCAGCCGTTCGAATCTCACCGAGCAGATCATCCACCTGGGACAGCGCCGGCCGCACCTCGACCGGCGGATCGACCAACCCCGTGGGGCGCACCACCTGTTCAACCAGCGCGTCCGAGTGCTCGGCCTCATAGGCCCCTGGCGTGGCCGACACAAAGAGCGTCTGTGGCCGCAACCGCTCCCATTCGTCAAATCGCAATGGCCGGTTGTCGAGGGCGCAAGGCAGCCGAAAACCATACTCCACCAAGGTCTCCTTGCGGGAACGATCTCCGCGATACATTCCGCCGAGCTGCGGGATGGTGACGTGAGATTCGTCGATAACCAACAAAGCATCCTGCGGCAAATAGTCAAACAGCGTCGGCGGTGGCTCTCCGGGCTGCCGGCCGGACAAATAGCGCGAATAGTTTTCGATGCCCGGGCAGTAGCCGAGCTCTCGCATCATCTCCAGGTCGTATCGGGTACGTTCGGCCAAACGTTGCGCCTCAACGAGCTTGTCAGCAGCGCGCAGCTCCGTCAGACGCTCGGCCAGCTCCTCCCGGATCTGATCGACGGCCGCCAGAATGGTCTCCCGAGGTGTCACATAGTGGGTCTTGGGGTAAATGGTGCAGCGTGGAATCCGCTGGACCACTTCGCCGGTCAGCGGATCGAACTGAACAATGTTCTCGACCTCGTCGTCGAACAACTCGATGCGCACCGCGAACTGCTCGGAATCTGCCGGAAAGATATCGATCAGATCACCCCGCACCCGATACGTCCCTCGATCGAAAGCGATGTCGTTGCGCGTATATTGCAGCTCCGCCAAACGCCTCAGAATGGCGCGCTGATCCACCTGATCGCCCCGCACCACGTGCAGTAGCATTTTCAGATAGGAATCCGGATCCCCAAGACCATAGATCGCCGAAACCGTGGCCACCACGACTACGTCACGACGCTCCATCAACGCCTTGGTCGCCGACAACCGCATCTGCTCGATGTGCTGGTTGATCGACGCATCTTTCTCGATATAGGTATCTGAAGCCGGCACATAGGCTTCCGGCTGATAGTAATCGTAATAGGAGACAAAATACTCGACGGCATTACGAGGAAAGAATTCCCGCAACTCGCCGTAGAGTTGGGCGGCGAGCGTTTTATTATGGGCCAACACCAGGGTCGGCCGCTGCACACGCTCGATTACCTTGGCTACGGTGAAGGTCTTGCCGGAACCAGTGACGCCGAGCAGCGTCTGCCCGGCGAGTCCCGCTTCCAACCCCTCGACCAAGGCCTCGATGGCAGCGGGCTGATCACCGGCGGGTTCGTAGTCGCTGACAACGGTTAACGGCCGGGTCATGGCACAACGGACCGAGTGGGAGGCCGAAACATTCTACCAGCTTGCCGTCGGGAACGGCCCGCGGCTTTCCTCACGCGGGTGACCTCCCTATAATGCGCGCCTCCCCCGACCAGCCCAAAACAGTATCATGAGCTATCGAAAAATCCCCGCGGGCGGCCACTTGCCCGACGACATCAATGTGGTCATCGAAATCCCGGCTAACCACGATCCCATCAAATACGAGGTCGACAAGGATTGCGATGTCCTCTTTGTGGATCGTTTCGTTGCCACACCAATGTTTTATCCAGCCAACTATGGCTATATTCCGGGCACCCTGTCGGAGGACGGAGACCCGCTGGACGTCCTGGTGGTGTCGCCCTACCCGGTGATTCCCGGCTCGGTAATCCGCAGCCGCCCTATCGGCATGCTGGTGATGACAGACGAGTCTGGCCCAGATGCCAAAGTAATCGCCGTACCGCACAACAAGCTCACCACGCTCTATGCCGCGGTCCGGGAAGTCGAGGATCTGCCTGAATTGCTACGTAAGCAAACCGAGCACTACTTCGAAAACTACAAAGATCTCGAAGAAGGCAAGTGGGTGAAAATCAATGGCTGGCGCGACAGCGCGGCCGCACGTACCGAGATTCTTTCGTCACGAGAGCGCTACCTCCAGCGCGGCCAGGAAGAAGGCTAACGTTCTGCTATTGGCGCGCCGTGGCGATAACGCCCGGCGCGCCAATCCCCTCCCCCCATCACGTTTTGGCCGTCACATAGGCCCCGATCACTTGAATCGCCTGCTTACCTTCCGGGATCAGCTTCGCCATCAGGTGCCATACGTGCATCATTCCCTCCCAAACCTCTAGCGTTGCGTCTACCCCCGCCTCGCGGGCCGTTCGGCTGAGCGCAATGGCATCATCATAGAGCGCTTCCTCGGTGCCGACCTGGATCAATAGCGGCGGCAGACCGTGGAGGTCCGCATGGATCGGAGACGCCAGAGGTTCTTGAGCGTCCTGCCCGTTCAGGTATAAGCCCGCCATCCAGCGGAGTGCGTCCGGCCGCAGCATAGGATCGGCCTCTGCCATGGAGCTCATGGAGCCACTGGCACAGGCCAAATCGGCCCAGGGCGAAATGCAAATCCCCGCCGCTGGCAAAGGCAATTGACGGTCACGCAGTGCCACCAGCATCGCCACCGTTAAGCCACCGCCGGCAGAATCCCCGGCGACGCACAACTTGGCTGGATCGACACCAGCATCCAGCAGCCCCTGGTAGGCAGCCACCGCATCTTCGACCGCTGCGGGGAAGGGATGCTCTGGGGCCAGGCGGTAATCGGCGAGAAACACCCGAGCATGGGCGGCATCAGCAATACCGCCAACCATATCGCGGTGACTCAGCGGCGAACCCAGCACATAACCACCACCGTGCAAATACAAGATGGTGCGGCCACCGTCCCCCGTTTCAGGGAATAACCATTCGCCGGATACACCATTCAGCGTCGCTGGTTGCCCAGGCGCTCTGCGGCTCATCAGCCCGGACATTTTATCCAGGCTCTCGCGCTCTTTGGCTACGCAACGGCTGGCCCCGAGCTTCTTTTTCATCGTCCGTCGTGTCACCCAAGCCAGGCACTTGCTTCTTCGACTCGCCATCTCACTCCTCTCGTTTCGCTACGCCCTCGCCGACCTCACGCCGAAAGCCGCGTGAGTGTGCAACAGCACATCTCCGGCAGCAACCTTAGGGAGGCACCGCCGGTGGGATGATCAGTTAGCGGTTACCCGGCCACCATCAATGACCAGCGTCTGCCCCGTCATGAACCCTCCGGCGGCAGACGCAAGGAATACCGCTGCGCCAGCAATTTCCTCGGGCGAACCAATGCGCCGCAACGGCGACCGCTCGGTAGCTTTCTCAAGGTACTCCGGATTGTCCCACAGCGCCCGAGCAAAATCGGTCTTGATCAAGCCTGGCGCAATGGCATTGGCCCGAATGTTGTCGGGACCGAATTCCGCCGCAATATTGCGCGCCAGGGCAAGATCAGCGGCTTTGGACAAGCCGTACGCACCCAGCGTGGTATGCCCAAGCAGGCCACCGATGGAAGATACGATGATAATCACCCCGTCGCGGCGTTCGCGCATCTCGGGGATTACCATCGAGCAAAGCCAGTGGTTCGATTTGATATTGTTGTCCAAAATCTTATCGAACTGCTCGTCATTGATCCCCAGCATGGAGCCGTAATACGGATTGGAAGCGGCGTTACACACCAGAATATCGATCTTGCCATACGCCTCTCGCGCCCGCGCCACCAGCCCTTCTAAATCCTCCTTACGGGAAATATTCGCCGGCACGGCGATCGCCCGATCGCCGCCCAACCGATCATTGATCTCGGCACTGACCGCTTCGCAAGCATCGGCCTTGCGACTCGAAATGACGACCTTAGCGCCATGCAACGCCATCTGTTCTGCGATGGCGCGCCCGATCCCCTTGGTTGAACCCGTGATCACCGCTACCTTACCGGTCAGATCGAACAGCTCCATAACCCTCCCCTCGTATCACAAAACACCCGTCATTCTAGCAACCCGAGACGCCGAGACGCCGAGACGCCGAGACGCCGAGACGCCGAGACGCCGAGACGCCGAGACGCCGAGACGCCGAGACGCCGAGACGCACCACGGTCCGCGAATGCAACTTGACCGGCAAGCACCGATATGCCGAAATCCGCGCCCAGCACGTTCGCCTGCCGGCAGACGCCTGACTATACCGATAACGAGATCACCCTCATGACGCCCAAACACCTACTCGACGGCATCAAAGTCCTGGACTTCAGCCACTACGTCGCTGGTCCCCACTGTACCCGGCTCATGGCTGAAGCCGGTGCCGAGGTCATCAAGATCGAATCCCTAGCCGGAGACACGGCCCGCATGCTGCCCGTACAGCGTGAAGGCCGCAGCGGCTATTTCATTCAACACAATCGCGGCAAGCGCACTATGTGTATGGATCTCCGGAAACCGGAGGCCCAGCAAATCTGCCGCGAACTGGTAAGTCAGGTTGACGTTGTCGTAGAAAATTTCACCCCCGGGGTCATGAAGCGCTTCGGGCTCGACTGGAATGCGCTGCGGGAAATCAATCCCGATCTGATCATGTGCTCGATTTCCTGCATGGGCCAGGAGGGCGAACTCGCCAACCTGCCCGGCTTTGATTACATCGGCCAAGCCTATTCCGGGATTATGGCGATGACGGGAGAGGCCGGCGGCTATCCCGCACTGTCTGGCATGGCCTTTGGCGATATCTCCACCGGCGCTCACGCCTATGGCGCCATCGTCACTGCCCTGTTTCACAAGCTGCGCGGCGGTGGCGGACAATATCTCGATATCGCCCTGCTCGACTGCCTATTCAGTTATCACGAGATGAACGCTCAGGTCTGCAGCGCATCTGGGGGACAAATGCTGCCCCGGCGCAGTGGCCATCTACACGCGTTCGTGACCCCGCTCGGACTGTATCAGTGCGGGGCACGCTACCTGGTCATCGTGGCCATTGGCGGGCAATGGGAAAACCTGGTTAAGCTCCTCGGTCGCGAGGATATGCTCAACGACCCGCGCTTCGCAGATCTCGCGGGCCGCCACGCCAACAAAGCGGAGATCAACGAAGCCATAGAAACCTGGCTGGCCGGTGTCGGAGACGCTGATCAAGCGCTGCGTCTACTGCAGGAAAATCATGTGCCCTGTGCGCCGGTACTGGAAGTCGAAGAAGTGATCGCACATCCCCACATGCGCAAGCGCGGCACAGTGCAACGAGTCACCGATCGGATCTTCGGCGAAGTGGAATTGCCCGCAAGCCCGCTGCGTTATTCCGCGTTTCCGGAGCCCCTGGACTTACAGGCCGGACTCCTCGGTGAACACAACCACCAGATCCTTTCAGATCGACTCGGCTACAGTCCGGAACAGATTGCAGAGCTCGAGGCCGCGGGCATCATCGCTACAAAGCCCGTCTGACCGACACACTAGGGCATGGCAGGGTCGTCGAGCACCCCTCGACGACCCTGCCGCTCACTCAATCTTCGCTGCCCGCACCCAGCCGACCCGCTGAAATGCCTCCTCGCACCTAGCCGAACGCGCCAGATCTCCGCGACCGGACCGCCAGGCTTTGCCCCCTCGCCACGGTGCACCAGCCAGGCATACCGCCGTTACGCAGCCCGTCGTCCCCTGTATCGACTCTTCCGTCGGGGCGCGCCATGCTAGAGTCCCTCGACGGCAGTCTGCCGCAACCAGTCCCTTCAACATCAAGAATAATCTGGAGGCGAAACATGGACATCAGCGTCTGCATAGCGCGCGGCGCCGACGGCTGGAAGGTGGCCGTACGGGCCGAGCAGCTCGGCTTTCGAACCGCCTGGTTCGAAGACAGTCAAATGGTGGCCGCCGATCCAATCGCGATGATGGCGGTAGCGGCAACCCAGACCAGCAAGATCAATTTGGCCACCGGCGTGCTGATCCCCTCTAACCGCATTGCGCCCCAAACCGCCAACAGCCTCGCAACCCTCAATAGCCTGGCACCCGGTCGCATCATCATGGGTATCGGCACCGGATTCTCCGGCCGGCGCGCCATGGGACACGGGCCCGTCAAGGTCAACGATCTCCGACCCTATATCGAAACCGTGAACGGCTTGCTGCGCGGCGAGATGGTGGAGTGGGATTTCGAGAATAAAAGACGCAAGATCGCCTTCCTGCACCCAGATGACGACGTGATCAACCTGCGGGATCCCGTGCCGACCTATGTCGCCGCCCAGGGGCCGCGTATGCGGCGTCTCACCGCTGACCTGCGCGCCGACTGGATCAACATTCACTCGACACTGGACGCGGCACGCGCTGACATGGCGGATATGGTCGCCGTCTGGCGGGAAGCGGGTCATGGCGCCCGCTCCTTCCAAGCGGCCTTGCTGTCATCCGGCTGTCCGCTACGTCAAGGCGAAACTGCAGCCAGCCCCATGGCGCTGCGCCAGGGGGGGCCCATGGCGGCGGTATTTTTCCACAACCAAATCGAAGCCGGGCAATATGGTTCGCTGATGAGTACCCCGCGTGAAGAATCCGAGGCCCTGACCGAATATCGCCGTCTCTACGAGAGCTACCAACCCGAAGATGCCCGCTATCTCTCCTTGCACCGCGGTCACGCACTCTTTGTACGCGACGACGAGGCACGGTTCATCACTCCGGAACTCATCACCCAAGCGAGCATGACTGCGCCGCTCGCACAACTGCGCGAACATGTCCAGGAGCTCAGTCGTATTGGCTACGACGAACTGGCCGTCATCACCTGCCCTGGGGACGACGATATCCTGGAGCGCTGGGCGGAAGTCATGGCTGGCGTTTAAACCCCAGGTCACCGAGATTCCGTCACCAGGGTTGAAATCGACCGTGGCCTCCCCATCACCATCGCTATAGGCCCCGGCGACAACCGGCGGGCCGGCAATGGCAGCAGAGGAGAGACGTCATGCAACCACTTGCCTGGAGGACATTCGACCGAAACCCACGGCATAAGCGCTGGCGGCGATACGCATCGCTCTGGGCGCTGATAGGGGCCGCCTTACTCACTACGCCCCCTGCGCTGGCACGCTCTGCCGAGCAGGCCTATGAGCGTATGAATGCTGCCCTAGCCCCTGCGCGCGCCGTACTCAGCCGCGCGTATCTGGCAGTTTGGCTCGAGGACGAGCAGACCCAGGTTTATGAGGCACTGGTGGCCCGCAAGGGTTTTGAGGGGCAAGCGAAGACCACTGTAGTCATCCTGGAGCCGGAGTTTGTGGCCGGGGTACGCACGCTATGGGGCAGCAGGCGGCCCGACGGTACGCGCATCGAAGCCGTTTTTCGTCCGGTAGATCAACGGGTGACCGAGATCGTTCCAGTGATGCCGGACGATCCACTGCTCGGCAGCAACTTCACCCGAGCCGATCTGGGGTTCGTGCCCCGCGGCGCGCTCGACCTGCGTTTGGTCGGCGAGCGCCAACTCAACCTCAACGATACGCTGGTCGTGGAAGCCAAACCGCGAGATTCCTGGTACTACTCGCGAATCCTCACTTGGATCGACACCCGCACTTGGTTGCCAGTCAAACGCGAGTACTACGACCGTGCTGGCCGCCTGTGGAAACGGGCCGAGTATCAGGGAACCGTCTTCGAGAACACACCGGTGTTGATCCGCATCACTATGGAAGACCTACAATCGCTCACTCGCTCCGAGCTGGTGATGAGCCATGTTCGCCTCGGCGATCCCGGCGACGACGTGCTATTCGAGCGCAGCTACCTCGAACGCGCCAAGACGCACCTGCAAAAGGCGCTGGCGGAACCCGCTTCACAAATCCCTCTGGAGCCACCTCCGGGAGATTGAGCAAACCGCAAGCATGAGCGCCCAGCAAGGCGCTTCGGCGATACCTAGCCAGGGAAAAACACGGCGCGTGCGCAATGCGCCACGGATGGCGGCGTATGCACCCAATCCTGGCCCCAATGCGGAGCCGTCTGATCGAGCCAAACCAGACGACCGCCGACCTTACTGGGACCACGGCGCCCATCCCCCTGTGCCGCAGTCCCCATCCGACCGGCCTCCCGCGACGCCATCGGCACAGACCCGGCAGCCAGCCGAGAACGGCCGCATTCATCGAGCGGCGACACCACGCGGCGGGAAGATCTTCTCTCCGCTTATCCCATCCTCTACGTGCGGAATTCCACGGGTTGTGACGGACTGCCATGGAGACGACCATTTTCGCGGCAGTCCGGGGCGCCACGTTCGCCTTCGACGCCTCAATACGATTTCGGCAGACCCAAAATAAACTCACCGATATAGTTGAGCGTCATTTCTCGGTTGATGGGCGCCACCTTGCCCAGTCGCGCGGCGATGAAGTGACTGAGCATGTCGTAGCTCTCACAAAAGCCATAGCCGCCGAAACACTGAATGGCGGCATCAGCGGCTTTGAAGGCGGCATCGGTACCCACCAATTTACCCATGTTCGCCAGATCACCGACGGCCTTCGGGTGTTGCCCCTGATCGTGCAACCAAGCGGATTTCTGCACCAACAAGGAAGCCGCCTCCAGCTGGGCTCGCGCTTCAGCCATTGGGTGCTGGAGAGCCTGGTAGGCACCGATCGGCCCCTTGAAAATACTCCGTTCATTGGCGTACTCCGCGCCTCGAGCGAGCGCATGGCGGCCACCGCCAATAGCTCCTGCCGCAACCACCATGCGCTCCGGATTCAACGCATCGAACAGTACCTCAACACCGCGCCCCACCGTACCGAGCACATTCTCTTTGGGCACCCGAACATGGTCGAAATACACGAAGAACTGACCCTCCGCATTCATCAACAGGGTATCCATTCGCTCCCAGGTCAGGCCGGGGCTATCGGTATCTACGACAAACAGGGTGAGCTGCGCCCTGCCATCGACGGTGTCGGTCTTAGCGACCACGAGGACCTGATGTGCGTCGTTGATGCCACTGATGAATAACTTGTTGCCGTTGAGAACAAAATGGTCGCCATCATCAGTGGCTTGGGTCTGAATCCTAAATGTATTGGTGCCCGCATTGGGCTCCGTGATCGCGAAGCAGCAACGCTTCTGCCCGCTGGCAATGGCGGGCAACCAACGCGCTTTCTGTGCTTCGGTGCCATGCCGGCTGATTGCAGGGACCGCGATCCCCTGATTGACTACGAAGAACAGCGGCGCTACCCCATGTTCCGCCAGACGCTCCTGTAGCAATACCAGCGCCAGCATTCCCATCCCAGCGCCGCCATAGGCCTCCGGCGTGTTGATGCCGAGAATGCCCGCATTCGCCAAGGCATCCCATTGCGCTTGCGGAAAAGTTTGGGCCTTGGCGTGCTCGACGTAATAGGCTCTGGGAAAATCCCGGGCGATCTTGTCAGCGGTATCGAGCAGCATCTGGTGCTCTTCGGACAGGTGGAAATCCATAGCGTTCTCCCCAATTACGTGATGGCTCGCCGGCATCGCGCTGAGCACGCCAACGGCCGTTACCGATCGGTAAGGTTTTCAGCTTACGCGCCCGCGGTCGCCCCGCAACCCCGACCGGTGACCGATACGCCACAAGCCAGATGATTTGTCCATAATGTCCCTCTCATGTAGTGCAGGAGTGCGATATGAATCCATCCGATCTCGGCAGAATCGGCGTCTGGAGCTGGCTCGAGTCGTCCTCCAGCGCGGACTGCGTCGCTCTGGCGCAACGCCTGGAGACACTCGGCTACGGCGCCCTATGGGTTCCCGAAGCCTTCGGCCGTGACCCCTTTGTGCTCCTGACATTGCTGGCCCGTGAGACGTCCAGCCTTCGACTAGCCACGGGTATCGCCAATATCTATGCCCGCGACGCCATGGCCATGAACGCGGCGCGTCTGTCACTCCAGGAAATCAGCGACGGTCGTCTGGTGCTGGGACTCGGGGTCTCCCACGCCGAGATCGTCACGCCCATGCGCCACCACGACTATGGGAAACCCGTGACGACCATGCGCAATTACGTCGCGGCCATGGATTCCGCCAGTTATGCCGCGCCCAAGCCCGACAAACCCGTGCCTCTGGTCCTGGCGGCACTGCGGGGGAAAATGCTGGGGCTGGCGGCAACCGTCGCCGACGGCGCTCACCCGTACTTTGTGACCGCAGAGCACACCGCCCGCGCCCGTGCCATCCTAGGCCCAGACAAATTGCTCGCTCCCGAGCAAAAGGTCCTGTTGGTTCGCGATGCCAGCGAGGCTCGACGCCTCGCCCGGCAGCACATCGCCCTCTACCTGGGTCTGCAGAACTACCGCAACAATTTGCTCTGGCTGGGCTTTGAGGAACATGATTTTGAGCAGGGAGGCAGTAACCGCCTGGTCGACGCTCTTGTCGCCTGGGGAGACGAGGAGGCGATTATCAAGCGCATCGAGGCGCATTGGACCAATGGCGCGGACCACGTTTGTATTCAGCCCTTACGCACCGACGGGGAATCCGGCTTCGACATGCATGTCCTGACTGCGCTTGCGCCCGGTCGCTAACAGACCACGCCACCCGCCAATAGCCCCCCACAGCCAATCATCGCGCTGGCGCCCCAGCCGACTCGCCGCTGGCGAGCGGTTGGCCGGCACTCCCGGAATGTAACCTCGGCAACCGCCAATGCTATCCTTGACCAAAAGTAAGCGAGATAGCGCCCGTGAAATTTCTGATCATTCCAGTCACCCCTTACCAGCAAAACTGCAGCCTGATCTGGTGCGAGGAAACGCTACAAGGCGCTCTAGTCGATCCCGGTGGAGATCTCGATCAGCTCCTCGCCGCGGTCAGCCGGGAAGGTATATCACTGCAGAAGATCCTATGCACCCATGGTCATCTGGACCACGTCGGTGGCGTCGCCGAGCTCGCGCGACGGGAAAATTTACCTATCGAAGGCCCCCAACAGGGCGACAATTTCTGGATCGAAGGGCTACCCGACCAGTGCCGGATGTTTGGCTTTCCGCCCGCTCAGGGGTTTGTCCCCGATCGCTGGCTCGAAGATGGCGACGACGTCTTCGTAGGGCGGGAACAGCTCGCGGTCATCCATTGCCCTGGGCACACGCCGGGACACGTGGTTTTCTTTCATGCGGCATCGCGAACCGCCATCGTCGGTGACGTGCTATTCCAAGGCTCTGTCGGCAGAACGGATTTTCCGGGCGGGAACCACGAAACCTTGGTGCGCTCGATCCGTGACAAGCTCTTTCCGCTGGGGGATGACATCCGCTTCATCCCGGGCCATGGCCCCATGTCCACATTCGGCGCAGAGCGCAAAATGAATCCCTTTGTCTCAGATCTGAACTTCGGATGAGTTCCCGGTCCGAGCATGGAAACTAAAGTCATTCAGCGGCTACGGCCAGGAGGATCCCTGTGAGGATCGGCATCAATTCCGGAGCCATGTCCGGCCCAGAAACTACCTTTCCCGGACTGATCGCGCGCGCCCGCAGGGTTGAAGCGATGGGCTTCCACAGCTTTTGGATGGCCCATATCTTCGGTTTCGACGCCATGACTGCGCTCGCTGTGGTCGGCCAGGCAACGGAACATATCGAGTTGGGCACTGCTGTCGTGCCCAGCTACCCTCGACACCCCCTGGTCATGGCCCAACAGGCCGCAACGACCAATGCCGCCGCCGGCGGTCGCTTTACCCTGGGCATCGGGCTGTCTCACAAGCCGATCATTGAGGGAATGTTCGGGCTTTCCTATGCCCACCCCGCACGTCACATGGCAGATTATCTACAGATTCTGGCACCCGCGTTGCGCAGCGAGCAGGTCAACTATCGGGGCGAAAAATACAGCGCAAACGCCCAGATTCAGGTGGCCGAAGCTCCTTCCACCCCCTTGCTGGTTGCCGCGCTAGGTGAGCGCATGCTCGAATTGGCGGGCACCTATGCCGACGGCACCATTACCTGGATGACCGGACCCAAAACCCTGGAACAGCACGTGATCCCGAGAATCCGTGCCGCCGCCGCTCGGGCCGGGCGCCCGGAACCTCGAATTGTCGCGGGGGTACCCACCGCCATCGTCAGCGACGTGGACGCCGCCCGTGCGCGCATCGATAAGGGCATGGCTATGTACGGCCGGTTCGACTCCTACCGCGGTATGCTCGACCGCGAAGGGGCCGGCGGACCTGCCGATGTCGCCATGATCGGCGACGAGGCAGCGCTCAGAAATCAGATTCGGCGATTCCGCGATCTTGGCGTGACCGATTTGAACTGCGCCCTCCTTGGGGTCGGGGACCACGACACGACCTTGGAGTTCCTCGCCGGAGAACTGTAGTGATCACAGGGATGCCTCGAATCGCCATCGCCGCCTGGGATTTCACAGCGCTCGTGCGCCGCTTTCGAGACGACCTCGGCATGCCGGTCATCGATCTATCGGATTTCAGTCGCCGGGAATATGGCGCGGACCTGGCCATGTGCGTCCCCAAGGGCGGCAGCAATATCGAGCTGATGAGCCCGGCGAATCCTGAGGCACCGCTGAGCAAAAGCCTACAGGGATTTCTCGAACGCCGTGGCGAGGGGCTGTTTGCATTGATGCTGGAAGCACCGGAGCCCGACGAAGAAGCCGAAACCTTGGCCGCGCGTGGGATTCGGATACTGCCGCCGATGCCCGGCGCCTTCGGTCGGGACCTGCACCCGAGTTCGACCCATGGGGTATTGATCCGAATCTACCCTGTGAATTCCTTCGAAAACCGGCACCAGCCGGACAGGAGCGACACAACCTTTGCCTTATCAGGCATCGATCGGGTGATGATCGCTGTAGGAGATCTACAAAACGCGAGCGCTGTGTACGGCGCAACACTCGGGCTTAACCCCGCCTTGCCGACGGACCACGAGCCCCCCGGGGTCCAACACGTACGCTACCGAGCCGGCAGTGGTGGCGCGATCGAACTCGTCGCCGTTCAGGACGCCCATCAGGGCTTGGGCCGCACCATCGCCGAACACCTACAGACCGATCGGGAGGGCATGTTCGCACTGGTCCTGCAAACTCCCGATGTAACGGCAACCGCACGGCATCTTTCCAACCGCGGCATCCGAACGGGGACCGCCGAAGATAACCCCCGGGTACTGGCCATCGACCCGGTGGACACCTTCGGCGCACGATTACGTATTGAAGAAGCCATCGGAGATTGAGGCCACGCCACCCCGCAAGCGCTGCTGCACCCACCTGCCCGGAGACTGGCTTGGCCGCGCCGCCGAGCTGCGACATACTCCACACTGAACGCCCCAGAGCTCTCGGAGGGCCACCATGGCACTGGAGACCGTAGCAACCCTAGACGAGTTGCCCCTCGGATCCCGCAAGGTTGTCCGAGTCGGGGGCGTCAAGGTGTTGCTGTTCCACCTCGACACCGGGTTTTATGCCACCCAGGCCTACTGCCCCCATCTCCTCGCCCCGCTCAAGAGCGGCAAACTATTGGACGGCACTATTCTGCAATGCCCCTTCCACCGTGCTCAGTTCGACCTCACTACGGGTGAAGTCGTGCGCTGGGCCAACTTCCCCCCGGGAATCCAAGCATTGAATCTGTTACGTGCAGAAAAATGTCTCACCACCTATCCGGTAGTGGTCGACGGAGATGTGGTCAAGGTCGATTTACGTTAAGCCTGACTCTTGGCGACATCGCACGCTGGGAATACCACCCAATGGTCTTAGATGCCCGACCGGCGGAATGGCTACCCACTGCAAGCGCGATCACAGCAGGACGTGCCTCCACGCCCCGCCTTGATCCGCCAGGTCATTGGAGAAAGCGCGCGAACCACAGGGTGGTCGTGCGCAACATGCTGTACAGCGCGAGGGCTAATCAGGGGCGGGGACGGGTGCCCCACCGCCCCTGATCCCGCGCGATTAGCGCAGTCCGCCGCGACGCACCTGTGCGGGCGTGAAATAGCTTTCCGCATCGACCCGCCAGTTGAAGTCGATCGGCACGTCCTTATCGACATTGGTCAGTAGCATACGACCGGCATTGAGGTCATATTGCAACGCCACCGGGGCCGGCAACGAATCCCAGACACCCTGATCGTACATCATCAGTCCGTGTTCTTCCCAGACCCGCCACAGCTCCCCACGCCGATCATACCCGTCCGAAATCATAACGGCCCACGTGTCTTCATCCAGGAAAAAATGACGCTTGCCGTAATCGTGGCGCGTGCCTTCGCGTAAATTCGCCTCCAAGACCCAGACGCGGTGCAATTCATAACGCGCGAGTTTCTGATCGAGCCGCCCTTGGTCCGTGATCATGTCTTTGATCTTCACCTCGGGAGCGGCCACCTTGTACGAGTTGTACGGCACGTACATTTCCTTGCGCCCCAACAGCTTCCATTCGAAGCGATCATTGGGCCCGTTGAAGCCACCCTTCTGATCGGTAGTGGCCAACCCGTCTGCCGAGGTATAAGGATTATCGTAGACAATTTGCGGCGCGCGTTTTACCCGACGCTGGCCGGGACTGTAGCTCCAGGCTTGTCGAAATTGTTTCGCAAAACTCTGCGGCTCGCGCACCAGAATGACTTGTCCCGCCTGTTTAGCGGGAGCAATCGTGGTCTGATAATACAGGAACGCAGACCCCGGCTCGGTCGGATCATAATTGTCCAACGTATTCTTGGGATCACTCCACGCCAGGTGATACTGAATATTCAGTTTGACCGTCTCGTAGTCGCCACCAGAGGTCACCGGCGTGGTGTTCTCAATGGTGTTTTTCCAGAGAATGGTGGGCCGCGTAGCATGGTTCATCAGCGCCTGCGGGCCGTTCTTGGGAATCGGAAACGCCCAAGCCTTCAAAGCCCCTTCAAACCCGATCAGGTTGGGATAAGTATCGGACATCACGATACGTGCGCGCCCGGCGTTTTCCAGTACCGCCTCATAAATATAGGGTTTGTAGACTGCACTTCTCCGCGACGGATAGACGTTCATGAAATAATCGGGATACGTCTCGAACAGTCTCTGCTGGCCGGGTGAGAGCTTATCGGCGTGTTCCCGATAGTTCTGCGCGGTAATGGTGAACAACACCTGATCGTTCGGGAATGGATCGGCATGCCAGCCGCCAGGCTGCCAGCCAGGCGGCGGCTGCACCGGCTCATTCTTCCACGCTGGAATCGTACCCTCGGCATTACCGGCACGGATGGCACCGGACGGCGTGAGCTCGGTACCTTCTAGCCCGAGCTTCGCGAGCTCGTCAGGCGTCGGCTGCTCATTGTAATCTTGGGCAGCCAACCCTTGGGCAAAGCTCAACGTCAGCGCACTCGCCAATAAACGCTGTTTGGTCTCACGGCACATTATT
>JBFHML010000043.1:0-19476 GCA_041594335.1 Porticoccaceae bacterium | reverse complement strand
TTCTATTGGGGAACCCGCTCACCGAGCCCATCGCGACCGTTCAATCGATGAGGGCGACACGGTCACCGATACTAATCTCGCCGTCACCGAGGACTTCACAGCAGGCACCGCCACGCCAATCTGGCACCAGCGCACGCTTGAGCCCCGGATACTGTTCGTCCATGCGCGGACAAGGATCGGTTTCGATGGTAATACGCAGTTGGGCATCCCCGACCTGAAGAATGCGGCCCACGCATTCTGGGCCGATTGACAGGCCACTCACCAGAAGATTGGCGCGACGGGTAGTCCAAGGCAGCTCCACTCCCAAATCACCACAGGCCGCCTGCCACTTTTCCACGCTGAGCACGGTTACCTGCCGGCGACCTTTCTTGCCGCGGAAATCCCCTTCGACACCGCCGGCCCGACTGATAAACGCCGCGGAAATCTCACGCATTGGTTGACGCGAAGCATCGCGATACGCGATTCCTAACAATGTACCCATGACACACCCCTCTGTTTGATCCGCCGCGCACCGCGGCGCCCTGCCGGATGATAACGACGACACACGACACCTGCAGCGCATTGTCCCACCCCCGGACCACTGCTAGGATCAAAACCAAGTCCGCTGCCGGAAGCGACCGCATGGCGATGACCCTATATGGTGCTCCGCTCTCTCCCTTTGTACGTAAGGTAGAGTTCTGCCTACGGCTCAAGGGGATCGAGTGTGCGCGCAATCCGGTGACCCCCTTCGCTCTTCCGGAGGGTTATGAGCGCATCAATCCGCTGAAGCGCATTCCGGCCCTAGCGGTGGACGGCCGCTATCTGGCCGACTCCGCCATCATCTGTCACTTTCTGGAAGACCTCTACCCCGCGCCAGCGCTCATCCCGCGCGACCCTTGGCTCCGAGCCCGCACGGCCTGGCTCGAAAAATTCGCCGACTACGAGCTCGCGCCAGCGATCACCGCCACCGCGTTTCGTCACCGGGTAGTGCTCAAGTCCCTGGGCACACCCTATGACGAGGCCGCAATCTCCGCGACGCTGGCGGAGCGCGCGCCGCCGCTCTATGAATATCTCAACGAACAGGCTGCGGGCCGCCGTTTTCTGGTCGGCGATCAGCTCAGCCTCGCCGACATCGCAGTGGTCAGTCAATTCATGAATGCCGCTTTCGGCGGCGAGTCGCCCGCCGCGGAACACTGGCCACACCTGGCCCGCTATCTGAGCGGCCATCTCAGCAGCGAACCCTTTGCCACTGTATTCACCGCCCATCGCGCCATGGTGGACAAAATGCTGTCGCGGAGCCAGTGATCGTGCGGCGCCGCCTAGGGAAGCCATCCCCGCGGCGGCCGACTGTCACATGACCGTCACCATACAGTTACCGGCTTGCCACATGACACCCTTAGGCTGCCGGCCATGGATCGCAACC
Source organism: Porticoccaceae bacterium (assembly GCA_041594335.1). Taxonomy (GTDB): domain Bacteria; phylum Pseudomonadota; class Gammaproteobacteria; order Pseudomonadales; family Porticoccaceae; genus JAGPUQ01. The sequence goes on along the minus strand of JBFHML010000043.1, from coordinate 18,074 downwards.
GACTTTCATTTCCCGCCGTTCTCGCGATAATCCACCAGCGCGATATCTCCACTTTCCATTGGTGCATGCGCCGCAAACGGCGGGAGCTGTTCACCCGGGCGGGGCGACTGATCTCGAAGACCGCCGATGGCCCCTGGTATACGCTGCTCCCTCTGGCACTGTGGCCCATGGCGCCGGCGCTTGCCGCGCAGCTGGCGCTGGCCCTGGCCTGCGGGTTTGCGGCCGAGCGGCCACTGTATGCGCTGCTCAAGCACGGTTTGAAGCGCGACCGTCCGGCGCAGGCCCTGCCCGGCTTTCAAAGCTTTGTGGCACCAGCCGATCAGTTCAGTTTTCCCTCGGGCCACACCAGCGGCGCATTCCTGGTCGCCACCGTCGCGAGCAGCCTGCTGCCCGTGATCCTGCCCGCCCTGTATCTGTGGGCAACGCTGGTGGGAATGTCGCGGGTATTTCTCGGCGTGCACTTCCCGTCCGACATCGCTGCAGGCGCCATGATGGGCACCGGCTTGGGGCTGGCCACTTTGGAACTGCTCGCCTGATGCGCATTCTCTACGGAGTGCAGAGCACCGGGAACGGCCATATTACTCGCGCCCGCGCCATGGCCGGGGCGCTGGCAGAGCAAGGCCTTCGCGTCGATTATCTGTTTTCCGGACGCGAGGCCGACGGTTTTTTTGATATGGAAGTCTTTGGCGACTATCGGCTCTGTCGGGGTTTCACGCTGGCGATCCAGCGTGGTCGCCTCGATGCACTCGCCACCCTGCGCAGCGTCGCCCCCCGCCAATTCCTCCGCGAAGTCCGCGAACTTGACCTCGATCCCTACGATCTGGTGCTCACCGATTTCGAACCGGTGACCGCCTGGGCCGCGCGCTTACAACGCAAGCCGAGTATCGGCATCGGCCATCAGTACGCGTTTCTCTATCCTGTGCCGCGCCCCCCCGGACGCTATCACCAACGGCTGTTGATGCGCTGGATGGCACCCACGGCGATCGCATTGGGACTCCACTGGCACCATTTCGACGCCCCCCTACTGCCGCCGATCGCGCCGGTCGCCGAACCCGCCGCCGAGCGCGACTCGCGACTGATTCTGGTGTATCTACCGTTTGAGGCTCCGGCATCGATCCAAGCCCTGCTTGCGGAATTTCCCGATTTCCGGTTCGCGGTCTACCACCCGCAGAGCGCCCCCCCACACAGCCCAGACCATATCCGCTGGCAGCGCCCCAATCGCAATGGCTTCCAGGCCGAACTGGCCCGCTGCGCAGGCGTCATTTGCAATGCCGGTTTCGAACTCACCAGCGAAGCACTGCAACTCGGCATCAAAGTATTGGCAAAGCCGGTGCGCGGGCAGTCCGAACAGGAAGCCAACGCGCTGGCGCTGGACCGCCTGGGGCTAGCGACGACCATGTCCAGCCTGGATCGGCAGCGCGTGCGTGACTGGCTGCAGACGAGGGATACCGCGCGCGTCCGTTATCCGAATGTCGCCGCCGCCATCGCGCGCTGGATCGCCGCCGGGCATAGCCCGAATATTCAGAGCCTGTCTGCCGCCTTATGGCGCGCCACTCGGCTGCCAGACCACGCGGAGGACAGACCCATTGTCAGCGAACCCTGAACTCCCAGGGGCGTGGCGCAAAGCCGAAAGTCCCGCGGCGGACGGCCACAGCTTCAAAGCCGTCTGGTTATCGGACCTCCATTTGGGTAGCCGCGGCTGTCGCGCCGAGTTCTTGCTCGACTTCCTCCACAACACGGAATGTGACCAGCTATACCTCCTCGGAGATATCGTCGATCTATGGGCGCTGCGCCGCAATTTCTACTGGCCGCGGAGCCATCAGGAAGTATGGCGCCACCTCATTGCCAAGGCGGCCACGGGCACCCGGGTGACCTATATCCCGGGCAACCACGATCATCTGGCACGGGAGCTCGACCGCCACCGATTGCTGGGGATCGAGGTCCGGGCGGAAGGCGTCCATACCACGCACGACGGCCGGCGCCTATTGATGTTGCACGGCGATCAATTCGATTCCGCCGTGCTCTGTTCTCGTTTGACTCGCTGGGTCGGCAACGCCGGTTACTGGCTGCTGCTGTGCCTAAACCAGTTCGCCAATTCCGCACGCCGTTGGGTCCGGTTACCCTATTGGTCCCTGGCTTATTACATCAAGAATCGTGTGCGCAATGCGCGTCTGGCCATCGAGGCCTTCGAACAGGCCGCGGCCCACGAGGCGCGCCGACGGGGTTTCGACGGCGTGATCTGCGGACACATCCATCAACCGGAATTGCGGATGGTGGATGACACCCTCTATTGCAATGACGGCGACTGGGTCGAGAGTTGCACGGCGCTCGTCGAGCATGACGACGGGCGCCTGGAACTGATCCATTGGGGCGATCTGCGCCAGCGGCTCAAGAGCGAGCACAGCGCCATGGAAAATCCGGAGTTTCAACGCTTAGAACTGCCCCGCCTGTCGGCGCGGCGCGCCCACCGTCGCGTTGCGCTGCGGTGATGCTGCACCCCGCGGCGCTGAGCGTTACGCCGCCCGCACCGGATGGCCGCGACGCGCTTCCGCTCCAGCGACAGCGGGATCCAGGCCTCTACCGATCCCCATATACTGAAAGCCCAGCTCGGCAAGCTGCGCCGGGTCATACAGGTTGCGGCCATCGAAGATCACGGGGGCGCGGAGCGCTGCGCCCAAAGCTTCGAAATCTGGCGCCCAAAACCCCTTCCACTCGGTGCAGATGATCAAGGCATCGGCGCCCTTGGCCGCCGCCTCCTTGGTGCCCAGCAGCAGCAGATCGTCGCGCTCCCCATACAATGCCTGGCACTGATCCATGGCGCGCGGATCAAATGCCCGCACTCGGGCACCGGCCTGCCAGAGCGTCTCGAGCAGCACCCGGCTGGGCGCTTCACGCATGTCGTCGGTGCGTGGCTTGAATGACAGCCCCCAGACCGCGAAAGTGTGACCGCGTAGCTCGCCGCCGTAATAGGCGAGAATCTTGTCCCCCAAGCGCTGCTTTTGGCGCTCGTTGACTTCGCGCACTGCGCGTAGCAACTGCGGGCGGTAACCCGACTGCAGTGCCGAGGCCTCAAGCGCGCGGAGATCCTTGGGAAAGCAGGAGCCGCCGTACCCACAACCCGGGTAAATGAAGTGATGTCCGATACGTGGGTCGGAACCGATACCCTGGCGTACCTTCTCGATGTCCGCGCCCAACATTTCCGCGACATTGGCGATTTCATTGATGAAACTGATCTTGGTCGCGAGCAGGGCGTTGGCGGCATACTTGGTAAGCTCCGCCGAGCGCACATCCATTACCAGAATCCGCTCTCGATTACGGTTGAAGGGCGCATACAGCGCGCGTAGCTGCTTTTCGGCCCAGGGTGAAGCGGTGCCGATCACAATCCGATCCGGCTTCATGAAGTCGGCCACCGCAGACCCTTCCTTGAGAAATTCAGGATTGGCAGCCACCTCGAACGCCAGGGTAGCGCCCCGCCCGGCGAGCACCTCGACGATGCGCGCGCGCACCTGTTCCGCAGTACCGACCGGCACCGTGGACTTGGTGACGACCAAAGCGGGCTGTTGCAGGTATCGGCCCACCATCGTGGCAGCGCTCAGGACATGACAGATATCGGCGGAACCGTCTTCGCCCGGCGGTGTTCCCACGGCGATGAAAATTACCTGGGCATGACGAAAAGCGGCCTCGGGTTCATGCTCGAAGTCCAATACCCCAGCGCGCTGGGCTTGGAGTATGCAATCCTCGAGACCGGGCTCGAATACCGGACAGATACCCTGCCGCAACCGCTCGATGCGAGCCACGTCGATATCCAAACAAACGACCTGATGACCGGCATTGGCCAGACAGGCTGCAGTCACCAGGCCGACGTAGCCGCTGCCCATCACTGTGATCTTCATGATCTGCTCCAGCGGAATTTCCGCCGTCAGTATCTTCGGCTCGTATGACCGGAGTATTGCGCAAACATTGACCTGCCGATGGTCGTTTCACGCCGTCTCCTTAGGTTACACTGCGGCCCCGGTTCTCCGGACTTCAGTCATGATTCCATTGGCTCGGCGCCCGGCGGGCGGCGCGGTTTGCCTCACTGCCGGCTGTTGACGTATGTCTGAATTGGACAGACGCCTACGGCTGCTAGCGCAGCCACAGGCGCTCCCCACGTTGAAGGACATTCTGCGCGGTGTCGAAAAGGAAAGCCTGCGGGTCGATGCCGACGGTCAGCTCTCTCAACGCCCACATCCCGAAGCGCTGGGCTCGGCACTGACGCACCCCAGTATTACGACGGATTACTCGGAAGCGCTCCTCGAATTCATCACCCCGCCGAGCACCTCGGTGACGGAGACCCTGGCCACCCTGGAGCAGCTTCACCGATTCACCTACAGCGCGCTCGACCAGGAACTGCTCTGGGTCAACAGCATGCCTTGCATGCTCGGCGAGGACAGCGCCATCCCGGTAGCACGCTACGGCCAATCCAACATTGGTCGGATGAAAACGACTTATCGGATCGGCCTGGGCCATCGCTATGGCCGCTTGATGCAAACCATCGCCGGCATTCACTACAACTGGTCACTGCCGGATGCCACCTGGGAGGTTCTCCGCAACGCCGAGTCCACGCCAGGCAATCTGCAGGACTACAAGACCCGGCGCTATTTCGATTTGATTCGCAATTTCCGTCGTTATTTTTGGTTACTGCTGTACTTGTTCGGTGCAGCACCTGCCGTATGCCGTTCCTTCGTGCGTGGCCGCCCACACCGCCTCGAGCCCTTCGGCACAGATACGCACAGTCTGTTTGCACCCCACGCCACTTCGCTGCGGATGGGTGATTTGGGTTATCAGAGTCAGGCCCAGCAACAACTCAAGATCTGCTACAACAGCCTCGACAGTTATCTGAACCGCCTGCGCCGCGGGTTGACTACGCCCTACCCCCCCTACGCGGCGATCGGGCTGCGTGACCCCAATGGCGAGTACCACCAGCTCAGCACCGCACTGCTACAGATCGAGAACGAGTTCTACAGCACCATTCGCCCCAAAAGGCCGGCGGCAAGCGGCGAAGCGCCATTGCACGCGCTGTACGAACGCGGCGTCCAGTATGTCGAGGTGCGCTGCCTCGACCTCAACCCCTACCAACCGTTGGGCATCGACGCCGAGCAGATCCATTTCCTCGACGTCTTCCTGCTGTTCTGCCTACTCGCCGACAGCCCGCAGGCCACCGACGCCGAGTATCAATTACTGCGCCATAACCAGGCGCAGGTTGTCTACCGCGGCAGAGATCCACACCTCGAGTTGGAGATTCTCGGCGACCGCCGCCCGCTGCGCCGCTGGGCTCGAGAACTGTGTGCCACCCTGGACCCGATCGCCGGGCTACTCGACGACGCTCAGTCCACCGATGTCCATCGCCGCACACTGCGAAGTCTCGGAGAGCGCATCGAAGATCCAGAGGCAACCCCTGCAGCCCGCATGCTCGCCGAGATGCAGGCCACCGGAACTACCTATTTCCAAACAGCTCTGCGTCACGCGGAGGCACATCGCGACCACTTCCAATCCCAGCCACTGACCGCCGATGTCTTTGAGCCCTATCGCGCCCAGGCCGCACAGTCGCTACGGGACCAAGCCGCAATCGAGGCCGCCGACAGACTGAGCTTTGAAGACTTTCTGGCCGCCTATTACGCCCAATACGGCCTGCCCCCGGCCGCCGAGGCCTGAGAGAAGTCGCAGCGATGAATTATCTGGGCCACCTGTATTTTTCCGGTGCCGACCCCGAAATGCAGGTGGGTGGCCTGCTCGGTGATTTCGTCAAGGGGCCGCTGCGCGGCCGCCTCCCAACTGGGATCGAGGCCGGCATTCAGCGACACCGCACGATCGACGCCCTATGCGGCGAACTGGCACCGATCCGAAGATTAATCACCGGCTTTGGACCCCCTTGGCGGCGCTATGCGGCAATCGCCGTCGATGTCGCCTTCGACCATCACTTGGCCTGCGGCTGGGAGCAGTATCACCGCACGCCGCTACCCGCATTTTGTCGGTCCTTCTATCACGCGCTCGCCGCACATCGCGATCTGCTGCCTGAGCGCGCGCGCGTATTTTGCGACCACGCACCGCGCCAGCAGCTACTCGAACGCTACGGCGAACCCGATCACATGCGCCTGATCCTCGCGCGCATCGGCCGCCGCCTGCGCCGCCCCATCCCCTTGGAGGATCTCTGGGAACCTCTCCTGGATCCTCGCCGAGAAGTTGCCTCCGCGTTTTGCCAAACCATGGTCGAAATCGGCGCCCACTGCGGGTTCGATCTTGACGCCGGGATGCGGCTCTGAAAGCATCGGCGCCTGCCGAACACAGGGATACTCCATGCCCGCTCCACGCGTGATCTGGTTTTGGACCGCCGCCGTTTGCGCTGGACTCATCGGCGGCGCACTCTACATGCAGCACGTCATGGGTCTCTCGCCCTGTTACCTGTGTGTCGTGCAGCGGGGCTTCGTCATTACCGCAGGAGGCGTGGCACTGCTGGCGGGCATACACCACCCGCGTGCCACCGGACAGCGCATCTACGCTGCCCTGGGCGCACTGACAGCGTTGGGCGGAGCGGGCTTTGCGATTCGCCAACTCTGGTTACAGCAGCTGCCCGCAGACCAGGTTCCCGCGTGCGGGCCGCCGACCGAATACCTGTTCGACGCGCTGCCGTTCGCCGACGCGGTGGGTCTGTTGCTGCGCGGCGATGGCAACTGCGCCGAGGTGCAATGGACACTGCTTGGCATCAGTATCCCCGGTTGGACCCTGATGGCCTTCGTCGCCCTGTTCCTGAGCTTCCTGTGGCTGTTGTGGCGCGCCCGATCTCGCGGATAACGGCACGCGCCGCGTGCCCGAGGCTACTGCTCCTGCTCGGCGGCAGCCGCTTCGTCGATCACTTTTAGCAACTCGACCTCAAACAGCAGCACTTGGTTGGGACCGATCGCGCCACCCGAACCACCGGAGCCATAGGCTAGGTCCGGAGGAATCGCCAATTCCCACTTGTCGCCTTCCTGCATCAACTGCAGGGCCTCGACCCAACCTGGGATGACCTGACTGACGCCAAAGGTTTCGGTCTGCTCACGGGCGTAGGAACTATCAAACTCGGTGCCGTCGGGTAGCGTGCCACGGTAGTGAACCTCCACGGTGTCCCCAGGCCCCGGGCTCTTACCGGTGCCTTTGGTGAGCACGCGGTACTGCAAGCCGCTATCGAGCACCTGCACGCCGTCGCGCTCGGCATTATCGGCGAGATACTGCTGGCTAGCCGCCAGGTTAACCTCGGCCACCTGCTCGCGCTCGGCTTCCGCTGCGGCCCGTCGCTTTTCCTGATAGGCCTGCACCACGGCATTGGCTTCTTCGTCACTGAGTCGCGGTTCATTGCCCGCCATCACGTCCTCTACGCCGCGGAGAAAGGCCGCAGAGTCCAGCTCGAAGGCATCCGCCTTCATCTGGGAACCGATATTGACCCCCATGATGTAACTAATCTTCTCGGCTTCCGTATCCAGGGCCGGGTCCGCCGTGACGTCGTCAGCGGGCTTCGGCGCACAAGCCGCGAGCGCGAAACTGGCGGCGAGTGAAATCAACCATCGGTTCATGCGGAATATCCCATCGGTAAAGGCAAGCATGGTAGCGCAACCAAAGCACAGCCAGCAGCCGAGCTCCGATTTTTCTCACGCCAAGCGAAACAGCAGATCACAGACTCGGTGCCCCAGGCGCTCGCCACGGCGCTCGAAGCGAGTCGGCGGCCGGAAAGCCGGCCGCTCGACCAAGGGACAGCCCAAGTTCTCGAACACCGGATCGGCTGCCAAGATTTCCAGCATCTGCTCGGCATAGGGCTCCCAATCCGTGGCCAGGTGAAGCAACCCGCCAGGCGCGAGCTTGACGCGCAAGCGCCGGAGCAGCGGCGGCTGCACCAAGCGCCGCTTGTGGTGTTTTTTTTTGGGCCAGGGATCTGGGAAGTAGATTTGAACCCGGGACAGGCTCCGATCCGGGATACAGTCATCCAACACGTCCAAGGCATCGGCCAAATAGATGCGCAGATTGGTCAGACCGAGCGCTGCCGCACCTCGCGCCAAGCGCCCAGCGCCCGGCGGATGCACCTCGATACCGACAAAATCACGCTCGGGTTCGGCGGCGGCCATCTCCAGCAGGGAGTCCCCCATACCAAAACCGATCTCCAGCACCACCGGCGCATCCCGCCCGAATACCTCGGACCAAGACACCAGCCCGTCGGCCAAGCGCAACCGATAGGCCGGCCAATCCTCGTCCAGACCGCGGCGCTGTGCGGGCGTCATCCGCCCAGCGCGAACCACATAGCTGCGTACCGCCCGTCGGTGGCGCTCCGGCAAGGGCCGGGAATCGTCAGCCCCGGTCATCGGACGCCCCCCGCAAGCTGGCCACCACGAGCAGGGCCCAGCCGGCCAGCAGCGCCAAACCACCGACCGGCGCCAGCGCGCCAAGACCGCGAACGCCACTGAGTACCAGTCCGTACAGACTCCCCGAAAACACCAGGATGCCACCCGCAAAGGCCCAGCCAGCAGCCTGCAAGACCGGTCGGCGGCCGGTCACCGGGGCAAGCGCCAGGGTCAACAAAACCAACGCGTGGAAGAGTTGATAGCGCACCGCGACCTCCCACACCGCGCCCATGCCTTCCCCCAACCTGGCATCCAACCCATGGGCACCCAAAGCGCCCAGCGCCACGCCACTCAGACCACCCAACGCTGCAGCCAGCAACAAACCTGAATGCATACCCAACTCCCGCGTAGGCGGATCAGACAAGAAAAAAGGCCGCGCTGAGCGCGGCCTCGCATCCCAGATGCCGGGGCAACGTCAAGCTTCCAGCTCGATCAATCCCCGGACTTTCTTGATCGCACTCTGCTCCAATTGGCGAATCCGTTCTGCCGATACCTCGTATTTCGCGGCCAGGTCGTGGAGCGTCACCTTGCCCTCACGCAACCAGCGCTGTTCGAGGATATCCCGACTGCGCGGGTCCAATGCTGCCACTGCGGCGCTCAATTGCTGCTGGCTGCGCGACGCCCAGTCCGCCTCCTCGACAATGGCGGCCGGATCCGCGCCCTTATCCTCCAGATACTGCACCGGAGCCAGATAGGGGGAGTCGTCATCGTCGTCCACCCCCAGATCGAAAGCGGCATCACTGGCGGCCAACCGCTGTTCCATTTCACGGACTTCACTGACCTCCACGCCGAGGTCGGATGCCACCGCGGCGGCTTCTTCATTGTTCAGCCAACCCAAGCGCTTCTTGCTGCTGCGCAAGTTGAAGAAGAGTTTGCGCTGCGCCTTGGTGGTCGCAACCTTGACGATACGCCAGTTCCGCAGCACGTATTCATGGATCTCAGCCTTGATCCAGTGCACTGCGAAGGAGATCAGGCGCACTCCCTTGCTCGGATCAAAACGCTTCACCGCCTTCATCAGGCCCACATTTCCTTCCTGGATGATGTCGGCCAGCGGCAATCCGTAACCCGCATAGGAGCGGGCGATATGGACCACAAACCGCAGATGAGACAGCACCAGGGTCCGCGCTGCATCAAGATCCTGATGGTCTTGCAGCCGTTCGGCGAGTTCGCGCTCACGCGCGGCCGAGAGCACCGGGAAAGCGCCCACGGCGTGGATGTAGGCGGCCAGATTGCCACCTGGAATCAGTGGATTCGCAACCTGCAGGCTTTTGTTCATGACTCCCTCGTCCATGACTGCCTCGCGAATTCGGGGGCAGCCATTCTAGCATTGCGAACTTGGATGACAATGGCCCCGACAAGTTCCCTAAATCTGGGCTTATCTCTGGAAAATCAAGGTTCTATGGCACGCATCTGGCGACCGGCGGCAAACCTGGCGCCCAGCGCGCCCAGGGCGCCCCCGAGCCCCGCCAATACCACCAGCGCCACGCCGCCGAGTGGCGCCAGCGACCACTGTGCCTGATAGAGCGCCGCCAGCCGCTCTACGGGATACTGAAGCCACCACCGGCCACCCGCCACCATCAGCCAGGCCAGCACACCCCCCCCAAGTCCAAACCACAACCCCATGTACAGAAAGGGTCGGCGGACAAAGGCGTCGGTGCCCCCGACCAGCTTGAGCACCAAAATTTCTTCGCGCCGATTTTCAATCGCCAGTCGAATGGTATTGCCGACGATCAACAGCACACCCAGCGCCAACGCCACGCCCAACACCAGCGCCAATTGCCGCCCCAGATCGGCGATCGCCGCCACGCGCGCGAGCCATTGGGTATCGAGCTGCACCTCCGCGACCCCGTCCCACCCGGAGAGCTCCGCGGCCAGGGCCTGCATTGCCTCGGGCGGCGGCCGGCCGTGCAACTCCGCCTGAATGACCGGCGGCAGCGGATTGCCCTCGAGCAGATCCAGCACGTCACCAAATCCGGAATGGCGCTTGAATTCGGCCAATCCCTGTGCAGGAGAAACATAGGTCGTGGCGGCGATATCCGGCTTACTGGCCAACCGTCTGCGCACCTCCTGCGCGGCCGGCTCCGACAGGTCCGTGCGGAGATAAAGCGTCATTCGATTCCCAGTATCCAAGCCACCGGCGACGCGCTGAAAGCTCTCCACGGCCAGGTAGAGGGTCGCCGGTAGCGCCAACGCGACGGCGATAACCAGCATGGCACCCAAGCTCTGCAGCGGGTCGGCGCGCAACCGCGTCAGGCTCTGGGCGGCCACATCACCATGTTGATCCGCCACGGCCGCAAGCCGGTCGCGCCAGCCCGGACGAAGCGCCCACGCGCCCTGCCGCCCACCGCGCGCACGCGGCGGGGCGCCGCGGTCAGACGGTCGCCGCATGGCACTGATCCCCCACGAGTCGACCACCGTGCAAACACAATTGCCGCTTACCCATGACACTCACCAGCCCCACATCGTGGGTAGCCACCAAGACCGTCACGCCGATCTCGCTGAACGCACTGAACAGCTGCATGATTTCTGCGGAGAGCTGCGGATCCAGATTGCCCGTGGGCTCGTCAGCGAGCAGGATCCGCGGCGTATGCACCACCGCGCGTGCAATGCCCACCCGCTGCTGTTCTCCACTGGATAGTTGCAGCGGGTTGTCATTGACCCGATCGAGCAGGCCAACCTTGTCGAGCGCCGCCCGCACCCGGCGGCCGATGTCCCGAAGCCGGTACCCGGAAACCAGCAACGGCAAAGCGACGTTGTCGTACACGCTACGATCCAACAACAGGTGATGGCTCTGCAATACCACCCCAAGATTGCGTCGGTAATGCGGCACCTGGCTGCGATGCAGGCGCTTCAGACTACGGCCGTTGACCAGCACCTGACCCTGGGTCGCCTCCTCGAGCAAAAGGATCAGGCGCAACAACGAGGTCTTGCCCGCTCCTGAGTGCCCGGTCAGGAACGCAAATTCCCCCGCAGCCAGCTCGAAACTGACCCCGGACAGGGCTTCGTGTCCACCCGCATACCGCTTGAAAACCTGCTCGAAGCGGATCATGTGCCAGGAGCGGCCAGCAGGGCATCGACAAACAGTTCCGCGTCGAACTCTTGCAGGTCGTCGGACCCTTCCCCCAAACCGACAAAACGGATGGGCACGCCAAACTCCCGGCACAGCGCGAAGATCACCCCCCCCTTGGCGGTGCCATCGAGTTTGGTCAGGGCGATACCGGTCACCGGCACCGAGGCACTGAACTGGCGCATCTGCGCTACCGCATTCTGCCCAGTCCCCGCGTCGAGCACCAACAACGTCTCGTGCGGCGCCTCCGGATCCAGCTTGGCCATCACCCGCCGCACCTTGGCCAGCTCGGCCATCAAATTGTCCTTTGTGTGGAGCCGCCCCGCGGTATCGGCGATCACCAAATCCAGCCCTCGGGCGCGGGCCGACTGAATCGCGTCGAAAATCACCGAAGCGCTGTCGGCCCCGGTGCCCTGCGCGACCACCGGCACACCATGGCGGTCTCCCCAAGCCTGCAGCTGTTCGACCGCCGCGGCGCGAAAGGTATCGCCTGCCGCGAGCGTCACGCGCCGTCCCTGCGCCTGAAACCGATGCGCAAGCTTGCCGATGGTGGTGGTCTTGCCGACACCGTTGACGCCGATGACCAGAATCACCCTAGGGCTCCCGGCACCTAGATCCAGCGGCTGCTGGCAGGGGGTCAACATCTCGATCAGTAGCGCCCGCAACTCTTCACGGAGCGCCGCCGCGTCCTTGAGGTCCCGCCGCTTGACCCGAACCGTCAGCTCCTGGATCACCGCAGCACAGACCTCGACACCCACATCCGCCAACAGCAACTGAGTTTCAAGCTCCTCGTAGAGCTCTTCGTCGATGGCTTTGCGCCCCAACAATAGCGCCCCCAAGCCTGCTCCGGTACGCGCCAAGGCGCGCCGAAACAACCCGCGGCGCGCCGGCTGGTCAGCAGCACCGGCCATCGCCGGCGGGGGCTCGTCGAGCACCTCGGGATCGGCGGCCGGCGCCGCCACCGCAGTGGCGACCTCTTCTTCAACCGAGCTCTCCCGATCATCGATTTGGCCGGACACCACTGCCGCATCTGACGTCTCGGGCGGCTGCGCATCAGCGACCGCTTCGGGTGTCGCCTCCGGGTCCAGGACCTCGTCCGCCACGGGTGCGACGCCCGCCCCGGACGCCTCTTCGGGGACCGCCGCGGCGCCCTTGCGACGTCGGAACAACGAAAAAATGCCGCCGCGAGCTGGGGGTTCCTGGGCGGGTTTGTGATCGCTGCTCATGGTCGTCCGACGGTGGTTGCAAGGGCCGTGTATCCTATCATCCCGACCCGGCCGTCCGGAGCACCAGGTGACGCGAACCAACCCGCACAAGCCGGCCACTGGTAGCGTACGCATCATCGGCGGCCGCTGGCGCGGAAGACGCTTGCGGTTCCCGCACCGCACCGGCCTGCGCCCCACCGGGGACCGGGTACGCGAAACCCTGTTCAACTGGCTCCAACCCTATTGGCCCGGAGCCCGTTGTCTGGACCTATTCGCCGGCTCCGGCGCGCTCGGTTTCGAGGCCGCGTCACGTGGCGCCAGCCCAGTGACCCTGGTTGAACGCGACCCGGTCGTCGCCGCCGCGCTACGCGAGCATCGCGCACAACTGGGCGCCGACGCCGCCAACCTCGTGATCCGCGAAACCGACGCGCTGGCCTGGCTCGAGTTGACGCCGCAACCTCAGGACATCGTCTTCATCGACCCTCCGTTTGCCGACGCCGAGCTCGAGACGGTGTTGTTTTTGTTGGAGAGTCGCGGCTGGCTGGCGGCCGAGTCCTGGATCTATGTCGAGACCGCTCGCGATCGGCCGATGCCGGCCCTGCCCGCCACCTGGTCCAAGCACCGGGAAATTGCAACCGGGGCCGTTCATTGCCTGCTGTTTCGGCGCATTTGAGCCCCTAATGCGAATTGTTTACCATGCGCCACCGCCAGGGAGTTGCCCATGAGAATCGTCGTCTATCCGGGGACCTTCGACCCCATCACCAACGGTCATGTCGACTTGGTCGAGCGGGCCTGTCGCCTATTCGATCGCGTGGTCCTCGCTATCGCGAGCAGCGAACGCAAGGGCCCCCTGTTCTCTTTGCGCGAACGCATCGAGCTGGCGGAGGCAGCGCTCTCCCACGTCGACAACTTGGAAGTACGCGGCTTCGACTATCTGCTGGTCAATTTCGTCCGCGATCGGGGAGCCTGCGGTGTGATCCGCGGATTGCGCGCCGTATCGGACTTTGAATACGAATTTCAGCTCGCCAATATGAACCGGGCCTTGGCGCCGGACGTCGAGAGCATCTTCCTGACCCCGTCGGAGAAACTCTCCTACATCTCGTCTTCGCTGGTCCGCGAAATCGCCAGCTTGCACGGCGACATTTCCCCCTTCGTCCCCGCGGTGGTCGCTCGCGCCCTCAAGTCCAAGTTCGCCTGACTCAACGCTGGCATCCAGGACAGTAAACGGTCGTGCGTTGCGCCAGGTGCAACTCCCGCAGGGGGCGCGCACAATGGTGACACGGCAGGCCACCACGGCCGTACACTCCGAGCCGCTGGCGAAAGTAGCCGGGCTTGCCGTCGCCACCAACAAAATCCCGCAAGGTAGTGCCCCCCTGCGCCACCGCAGCCCCGAGCACGCCTTTCGCCGCCGTGACGATCCGCGCATAGCGCGCCCGACTGATCCGACCGGCGGCGCGCAATGGATACACGCCGGCCAGGTATAGCGTCTCGTTGGCGTAAATGTTGCCGATGCCCACCACCACCCGGCTGTCCATCAGAAAGCTCTTGATCGGCACGCGACGCCCGCGCGAGCGCTGAAACAGATAGTCGGCGCCAAACTCGTCTTCCAGCGGCTCCGGCCCCAAATGTCGCAATAGCGGGTGGTCTTCTGGCGCGCCCTGAACCCAGTGCAGTGAGCCGAATCTGCGGGGGTCGGTAAAACGCAGCAAGGCGCCCGACTCCAGCACCAGATCGAAGTGGTCATGCACACCGGCAACCGCGGTGGCGGGAACGATGCGCAGACTGCCGGACATGCCCAGGTGGAGCAACAGGTGGCCATGGTCGAGCGCAAGCAACAGATACTTGCCGCGCCGCCGCCCACCGCGAATACGTTGGCCGGGCAGCAGCTGGACCAATTCCCCAGGCACCGGCCAGCGCAGCGCTGGCTGGCGCAAGCGCAGCGCCACGACACCCTGGCCGCACAGATGCGGCAAAATCCCGCGCAGCGTGGTTTCGACCTCGGGCAGCTCAGGCATGGCTGCGGCGTCCAAACATGAAAAAGCCCGGCGAAACCGGGCTTTTCTCGGCGTTCATTGCACGAGACCTTATTTGATCTTGGCTTCCTTGTAGATCACGTGCTTACGCACCACCGGATCGTACTTCATGAATTCGATCTTCTCGGGCTTGGTGCGCTTGTTCTTCGAAGTCGTGTAGAAATGACCGGTACCGGCGCTCGACACCAGCCGGATCAGATCGCGATTGGACTTGGCCATGACTGCCTCCTAGATCTTAGTGCCGCTGGCGCGGAGATCGGCGAGCACGCGCTCGATCCCGAGGCGGTCGATGATCCGCAGTCCTTTAGTGGACACGCGGAGTTTGACGAAACGGCGCTCGGAATCCACCCAAAAACGATGGGTATGAAGATTAGGCTCGAAGCGGCGCTTGGTTTTGTTGTTGGCATGGGAAACGTTGTTGCCCACCATGGGCCTTTTCCCAGTGACCTGGCACACTCTGGACATCG
This sequence comes from Porticoccaceae bacterium, assembly GCA_041594335.1. Taxonomy (GTDB): domain Bacteria; phylum Pseudomonadota; class Gammaproteobacteria; order Pseudomonadales; family Porticoccaceae; genus JAGPUQ01. The sequence goes on along the minus strand of JBFHML010000043.1, from coordinate 2,894 downwards.
GATCGCCTCTCGATCGGACTACGGCAGGGCGCACACTGCCTGCGCGGAGCCGCGCTTTATACCAGAGCAGCGGGCTGCGCGCAAACCCACCCCCCTCACAGCAGCCCGCGCGCGGCCAGGGAAACCACAGCCCCCGCACCCACTACCAGATGGTCGACCAAGCGGATATCCACTAGGGCCAGGGCGTCCCGCAGGCGGGCCGTAATGCGCTGATCATCGCCGCTGGGCTCGGCCACTCCCGACGGATGATTATGGGCCACGATCAGGGCCGCGGCATTGTGGTGTAGCGCCCGCCGCACGACTTCCCGCGGATAAACCGCCGCCCCATCGATGGTGCCATGAAACAGGTCTTCGGCAGCGATCAGGCGATGACGGGCGTCCAAGAACAGTGCCACGAAGACTTCCCGATGCTGAGCGCCCAGGTGGGCCTGGAGGTAGCGCGCAACCGCGGTCGGATCGGTGAACCCTTCACCGCGCTCCAGGCCGGCGGCGAAATGTCGGCGCGCAAGCTCAAGCGCTGCCTGCAACTGAACGAACTTCGCAGGCCCTATCCCTTTGGTCGCACACAGCCGCCGTTGGTCGGCAACGAGCAGTGCGGACAACCCGCCGAGATCCGCGAGGATGTCCCGCGCCAGGGCCACAGCCGTCTTGCCAGTATGACCAGTGCGCAGAAAGATCGCCAGCAACTCGGCATCGGACAGCGCTCGTGCGCCACGCGCCAGCAGTTTTTCCCGTGGCCGTTCTCCAGCTGGCCAGTGACGGATCGCCATTTGGACCTCCTTGTCCGGTAAAATTTCGCCTCGTCCCCATAGTACCGGCCTGGCGTATGGAAGGAAGCGTGGCCCCGCTGGCCAACAAGCGACTGGTGCTCGGCGTCACCGGCGGTATCGCCGCCTACAAGAGCGCTCAATTGCTGCGCCTACTGCAGCAAGCCGGCGCCGATGTGCGTGTGGTCATGACTGCGGCGGCAACGGAATTCGTCACCCCGCTGACCTTCCAGGCCCTTTCCGGGCATCCGGTGCACCGCGATCTACTGGACCCCGCGGCCGAAGCCGCCATGGGGCACATCGAGCTGGCGCGCTGGGCGGATGCCATACTGGTAGCACCGGCAACCGCCGATTTTCTCGCCCGCCTGCGCCATGGAGAAGCGCCGGATTTGCTGACCGCAGTCTGCCTCGCCACTTCCAGCCCGGTGGCGGTGGCACCGGCCATGAATCAAGGCATGTGGGCAAAGCCTGCCACCGCGGAGAACCTCTCTCGGCTGCGCGACCGCGGCATCCAAGTGTTTGGTCCGGCCGCCGGCTACCAAGCCTGCGGAGACGTCGGCGAGGGGCGCATGGCCGAACCCAGCGACCTGGCCGACTTGGTCGCCGGCCTGTTCACCTCCGGTGCGCTTGCTGGGCGCAAGGTGGTGATCACCGCAGGCCCCACTCAGGAAGCAATCGATCCGGTCCGCTATCTCTCTAACCACAGCTCCGGAAAAATGGGCTATGCCCTCGCCAGGGCCGCAGCCGAAGCCGGTGCCCACACCGTATTGGTGAGCGGCCCCGTAGCGCTGTCCTGCCCGGATCGGGTGCACCGGATCTCGGTCACCAGTGCCGCCGAAATGCTGGATGCCTGCCTGTCCGAAGTCAGCGGCGCCGATCTGTTCATCGCTGCCGCAGCCGTCGCCGACTATCGCCCGCGGACAGCCGCCGTGCAGAAAATCAAGCGTTCCGGCGCACCGCTGACCCTGGAGCTCGAGCCCAACCCAGATATTGTCGCCACCATCGCCGCACTACCCGAACGACCATTCGTGGTGGGGTTTGCAGCAGAGACTCAGAATTTGCTGGACAATGCTCGCGGCAAACTGCGGCGCAAGGGGCTGGACCTAGTGATCGCCAACGATGTCTCCGATACGAACATCGGTTTCGGCAGTGATCTCAATCAGGTACTGGTGATCACACGACGCGATACGCTGCGACCACCTCGCCTTCCCAAAGACCAGCTCGCTCGCCTGCTGATCGATCAAATCGCAGCCGCCATGACCGCCGATCCGAACCCGCTCTACCCGCCCGAAGAAGGACGCCTGGTTTGAATCATGCCGCTCGTCGCTTTACGGCACTGCTCAAGCATCCCGGGTTTCTGACCGCGCTGTTACTAGCCTTGGTGATACCACCGGCTGTGGGAAAGTGGCTGGAAGAGCAATTGGTTGTCACCCCGCGTACCGCAGCGCTCGACCGGGCCTCCAGCGCCGCGGCCGCAAGCGCCGCACAAGCCGTTGCGGACACCGTCGCGCGCTGGCGCGCCCGCTTAACCGACTTTGCCGGTGAGCCCGCGGCACTTGCCGCCCTCTCCATGCCGGCCACCCCGCAAGCCGCTGCGGGCCTGCGCGCCAGGTTTCCGGAAGCCCGGGCGGTCCAATTGGTCACCCGTCCGGACCAACTACCCCTTACCGATTTTCTCGGTCGCCAGCTGACCCGCGCCGTACTGGCCGGCTCCGACTACGAGGTCGTGGCCATGAAGGATGACAGTCAGTGGCGACTGCGATTGGCCGCGCCGATCTCTTTCCCAGGCCACCCCCGCGGCGTGGCCCTGGTGGACTTACCGGCCGAGCTGCTGGCGAGCGCAGTCGATTCAGCGGCACAGTCGGGCAAATTAATCTTGAGCCAGCGCGTTGAAGCCGACACCAGCCAAGCATTCCTGACCCTGGGCAGTGGCGACATCGCGCCTGCCGTCGCCCGGATTCCCGGCGCGGTGGACTGGCAGGTGACCCACATGCTGTCGCGCCCGGCGGCCGCCGCCTTCGAGCCGCCTAGCGGTTTCCGGATCATGATCGTGGTCGGCCCCTGGGCCTTCGCGCTGGGACTCCTGGCACTGATCGCGGCGCGCCAGTGGCCACGTCTGGCGGTCGG